>JAVBRC010000167.1:0-20751 GCA_031548405.1 Oscillospiraceae bacterium
GGAAACTTGAAAAGAGAATTGAAAGTCTAAGTAATATCAGTACCGTAACCAGCAATCAGAAGGTGACGCTTTGCATTGTTTCCACCAGAATTTCTTACGATATTAACAAACTCCTGATTGATTTTATTTACTAGTGTATAAGAAGCAGATTGGCTGAGTGTACTCCAACCAAGCTCTTCATTCTGGGATTCAAAAATAAGGTAATCACCGTAATCCTTGAAAGCCTCACTAAGCTGTGTCCATATAGCAGTATACTTTTTCATATTTTCTGTTTCATTTGTAGGAAAGTTGTTTATCCAACCACCGTCCCAATGTAGATTTACAATTGCGTACATACCAGAATCAAGAGTCCAGTCAATAACCTTTTTTACAGAAGCGAGGTATGTAGCACTTATTGTATAGTCGTCACTCATTAAATTTGACCACGCAACAGGAATACGCAAAACACCAAAGCCTTCATCGGCATAACCCTGTATAATATTTTGTGTAATAAGTGGGCTTCCCCAAGCTTTTATATATGAATTAACATTCTTGTTAATCCAGTCACCACATGACTCGTATGTGTTACCGAGGTTTATTCCCAGACCCATTTCACGAACAAGCTCCATTGTAGAGATATCTCTCATTACTGTGTTACTGCTTGTCGCAGAGGACACTGGAAATATCATTATAGATGCAGCAATTACTGTTGAACAGATTACTGATATTATTTTTTTAAGTTTCATTTTAAATTCCTTTCATTCATTGAGGTTAGTTTACTAACGGCACGCAAAGCGAAGCGAAAATAGTTTAGGTCAACCCTTTTTAAATGGTTGCAGGGTCAAGGGACAGATTCCCTGTCGCTCTCCGTAGATAGCGAAATTCTTTATCGTTCAAGAGCATTTTTTCTTTGGTTCTTTCTATTTTGCGATAAAATTGGAAACCGCAATTTTTTGGAAAAAATTGAGTGAAACTTTTGAATCGTCGTTCGGCGGGGATAGTTAACTTTGCCAGCCAGAGGCTAATTCGTATTCCCGCTAGAAAAATTTTCAAGTGTAATAGCATTCTCAGCGTTGTACATTTTAATAAATTCTTCTTTTTTCGTATAGATTTCTGAAAGCTTACCCTTAGGATCTGTTAGGTAGTCACCGAACCATAATCCAAAGAAAGACCATAGGGAATTATCTCTGCTCATATCATCAATACTTGGAATAGAGCTGCATTCGCTGATTGCGAGTAGTTTTCCACTATCAGTTATTTTTTTGAGCCATAAGTATTGCTCAGAACGACTTCCATAATTGATTTCAGGAGAAAGATAAATATCAATTGCGGCAATATCATATTTATCCTCATCAACTAAATATTCTTCGCTTTGACCATTCCAGACCCAAATCAAGTTATCAAGCTTATGATATTTAGTCATTCTGTCGTACATTAGGTTATAGAGCCATTTATATGATACAGCACCATCAGCACCCCACCAGAACCAATCGCCTCCTGCCTCATGGAGCGGACGCCATAAAACCGGAATATCCTCTTCAGCAAGCATAGCAAGCATATTTGAAACTGCATCAATGTTTTTAACAAGCTCAACGCACTCAAGTGTAACGAGTCCCTTTTTGTAAAGCTCTGAAATTTCTGACATTGATTTCTCAGCTATATCCTGCTTAGTCACAGCAGCTTTAAGCCTGAATGTAGTATCCTTAGTGTACACAGATGAGTTTTCTTTAACTGGTGAATTCCAATACCACATAAAGCCAACAATTCCACCCTTTTCCGACCAGTCAATTGCAGCATCAATTTCGCTTTGTGAAGGTCGGCTACTGTTTGAATATCCACCAATATCACCAAAACGAATAGCAGGATATTTTCCAGTAGTCTTATGAATTAGTTCAAGCTCTTTATTTTCATCACTTGAGGCATACTGTCCAGTTATAATTTTCTTTCCAAAACTTTGCTTCATAAATTTAAGAAGAATTTCTGTTTCAGATGATGAATTTTTATTTGAGGCATTCTCAGAAAGTTCGAATTCAGTTTCATAAATAGTTTCGCTATTGATAACCTCAATAAAGTCAAAATCGAAGTTTTCATTTCCTGATTTAATAGTAATTTTATTTTCGCCTTTTTTCATATAAACGCCATAAAAAGTTATTTTAGTAAACTTTCCATCACCGTTTATAGTGAATTCGTGGAGTTTACTTCCATTGACTTCAAGTGAATTTGTAACTTTCACATCTGACGCAACACAAATAGTAATGTCATAATGCTGGTTAATATCAAATTCAAATGGTATGTCTATGAAATCAGCCGAACCACCGTAAAAGCCTGTTACATAACCTTCCCCAGAAAACCCTTTTCTGGTATTTGATTTATACAAGCTTCCACTCAGCTTACAATCTTCTGCTTCAATAATTTCATTTGCCTCAGCATTTTCAATTTCCGGAACTTCAGCAACATATTCTGTAAATGCTACTGTTTCGTTTTCGTCCTCAGACTCTTCAGTTTCAAAGGATCTTTCAATTACATCCCCACTACTATTTGTTGGCAAAGTAGTATCAGTTAACTGCTGTGAAATTGGTTCACAGCCACAAAGTAGTAAAAACACTGACAGCAATAACACAGCTGTTAATTTTTTCATAATTATTAACTTAGCTCCTAACGATATAAGTTCTGTCTGGTTCAGTGTCAAAGGTAATGACATTATCTGAAAGACTGGAATTAACGCTATCCCCATCACAGCTTATGCTCACAACAGTGTTTGCTCTGAGGTGACATTTTTGACCATGAAGTGATTTGATTTCAGCGTACGTCAGCTTACCGTTATCCCATTTAATAGAAACCTCAAATCCACCCTTAGCTATCACTCCACTGATTTCACCACTCTGCCATTCAGATGGCAAAGCTGGAAGAAGATTTATTTCATTGCTGTGACTTTGAATAATCGCTTCTGTAATTCCTGATGCACCACCAAAGTTTCCATCAATCTGGAAAGGAGGATGTGAATCAAAAAGGTTTGAATTCGTTGAGTATGCAAGCAATTTTTGCAGATTTTCATAAACCATATCACTATCAAAAAGTCTTGCCCACATATTAGTTATCCAGGCACGGCTCCAGCCAGTATGACCACCGCCATGAATAAGGCGTCTGATTAAAGTTGCACGGGATGCATCAGCAAGTCGAGGGGTTTTATAAGGTGTTATAATATCTGCTGGATGAAGTGCGAAAAGCTGAGAAATGTGGCGATGACCGATTTCAACTTCGTCATAATCAACTGCCCATTCCTTAATCTGACCGTATTTTCCGATTTCAGGCTTTGGCAGCTTTTCAAGCATTTCACGAAGTGTTTTGGCAAATGTATGATCTCTGTCTAATATTTGTGCAGCTTTTATAACGTCGTTAAAAAGAACCGTTATAATCTGGCTATCCATTGATGGGCCGGCACATAGACAACCTTTTGTACCGTTTTCTGTAAGGTAAGTATTTTCAGGTGAAACAGACGGACAAGTTACAAGCTGACCGTTTTGATTTTCAATTAGATAATCAGTAAAGAAAAGAGCTGATTCTTTTAAGGTTTCATATTTTGATTCCAAAAAGTTTTTGTCAAGGGTATATTCATAATGTTCAAATATGTGCAGACAAAGCCATGCAGCACCCATAGGCCAGATAGTTGCAGGCATCCATAAATCCTGTGGAGCAGTATCTCCCCATAAATCAGTATTATGATGACATACAAAGCCTTTGCAGTCATACATTTCTTTTGCTGTTTCACTTCCAGATTCACGCATTTTTTCTATCAAATCAAATAGTGGCTGGTGGCACTCAGAAAGGTTTCCGCTTTCAGCCATCCAGTAGTTCATTTCTGTGTTAATATTTATAGTAAATCTTCCGCCCCAAGCAGGCCACATATCCTGATTCCAGATACCCTGAAGGTTAAGTGGAAGTGTTCCAGGACGGCTTCCAGAAATCATGAGATATCTTGCAAAGTTATAATAAAGAACCATCAGACCGTTGTCATGAATATGTCTGTCGCATTCCTTATCATCAAAATCATTTCCACGCATTCTCAAAATACGTTCATCTGTCGGAAGCTCGCTTCCACCCTCGCTGTTATCACATAGCGTAAATTTAACTCTTGAATAAAGCTCTCTGTAATCACATTCATGACGGTAACGAAGTTCATCATAATTACATTCAATGGCATAGTCAATATCCATAATAGCAGCTTCTTCAAATGCCTCACCTACATAGTAGCTCGTTCTGGCACTCAGAAGAATAGTAACATCAGTTGCATTTTCAACCTTTAATCTGTTACCCACTGTTGAGATTTCGCCGTCCTCTGAAAATGCAGAAAATGCAGCTGCGAATAAAATGCCATCACGTCCGCCAGAGCCGCCAGAGTAAAGTATAACATTTTCCTTAACTGGTCGGTTATCATCATAGTAATCGTCACGTCCATCAATTGATGTTAAGAGATTAATAAAACCGTTTTCAACTGTTATGTGAATTGCAATAACACCATCAGGTTCAGAAGCAAAAACTTCACGTTTATACGAAGCGTCACCAACAGTAAATTCAGTAGAAACAACGGCTGTTTCAAGGTCAAGACTATTTTTATAGTTTTTAGCCTTTTGACCATTCATTTCCATATCTATAGTAAGGTTTCCAAGCGGCATATAGTGTCGGCAATTAGGTGTGACACCTTGCATCTTTTTAAAAGCAAGCTCTTCCGCCTCTGGAATTCTTTCTTCCATAATCAATTTTCTGATTTCGTTAAGTCCCTGTTTTGCATTGGGATTATTTCTATTTCTTTTTCCACCCGACCATACTGAATCCTCATTAAGCTGAATGAGTTCGTTTTCTGGGCGACCGTAAATCATTGCGCCAATTCTTCCATTTCCAACAGGCAGTGCGCTGTTAAAATCCTCTGCTGGCTGGTTATACCATAAAATTGATTGATTCATTAAAATGCCTCCTGACATCGTTACTTTTTTATACTTTTGTTCATACTCTTTTATTTTAGCATATTTCAAGATTCAATGCAATTAAAAAATACTATTTAAATATGATTTGTTTAATCTGACAAATAAGCTAAACAAAATGTGACATACGGCGGAGATAATAAACGAAAAAAGTTCATTAAGCTTTTTATCATCAGCTTAATGAACTTTTTAAAATCTCTACTTATAAATTTCCAACAGTATTATTACTATTATTCCCATTTCCAAAGTTTCCGTTTGGAGGTGTCATGCCATTACCAAAATTCCCATCTGGCGGAGTCATACCCTCTGGAATTTCCATACCCTCAGGTAATTCCATATCTTCCCTAGGAGTAAATTGTGTGTTGCCGTCAAATGATCCGAAGTTTCCGCCACGGCCTCCACCCATGCCGCCACCGCCCATTGTTCCGAGCGTACCTGTGCCGATTTGTGTTACAGCTGAATCGACTGTTCCTGTGCCAAGAAGTGTACCACCAGAGTAGTCACCGCTTGAATATAGCCCGTCTGTTTCAGTTCCGGAACAGCTTCCGCCAGAATATACGTTGTAGGTTGAACCTTGTGTTATTTCTGCTGAACTGATTATTACAGAAGAATAGGTTTTTGAAGGGGAGTAGGTTATAATATTGTTTCCGCTTTCATCTTGAACACATACTATTGTTTCGGCATCCTGTGATTGTTCAAAGCTGATTGCAAGTGATGCCTGAGGAGATTGACTGGATGGTGTTTCAGCCATACCAGAACTGCCAGCAGCAATAAGAGTACCGCCATTTAGATTGATTTCAGAACCAGAATCAAGTGCGCCATTTCCGTCATTCACAGGACCGTCAACTATTGTTGTTCCGCCGTTAATATTCATTACACCGTTTGAGTCAAGACCGTCACCACCTGCATTAACATAAACATAGCCACCGTTTATATTAAGTATACAGTTTTCAGAAACGTCACCGAATCCGCCACCTCCAAAACCACCTCCGAACTGGTTGGTTTCAGTAGATGTAGTTGCATCATCAGTCGAACCTTCGCTTGCATTAAATCCATCATCACTAGCTGTGATGTAAAGATTACCGTCATTTACGTTTATAACTGTAGCCTCTAAACCTTCATAGGATTTTGATACAGTTATGTTTCCACCGTTTATATTAAGCTCGCTGGTTGCATGAATTCCATCATCACCTGATGATAAACTTAATGTTCCGTTATTGATTTCAACAATAGTGTTTGAATGAATGGTATCGTCTGTGCAGTCAGCATTTATTTCACCATTGTTAATTGTAATTGTTCCGCCAGCTTTAAGACCTTTTTCACTGTCTTCAGTTTTATTAGAGTTTCCATCACCCATCATACCACCTCTGCCACCAAAGGTCTGCTGTTCGCTGTTAGAAGAGGATTCAGTATCTGATCCAGCGCCAGTTTTAATATTGAATGTACCACCATTTATAATAAGGTCAGTTTCAGCCTGAACTGCATCAAGTGCAGCTGATATATTAAATACTCCGCTTTCAAATGCAATAAAGCCCTTGTCTGCTTCCTCATCATTTGAGGACTTAAGACCGTCACTCTGTGATTCTGCATTTATAGTTACGTCCATTAAAGCTAATGAATCCTTACCCTTGATTGAGTTGCCAACGGATGTAACATTTATTGTAACACCGCTTATTCTCAAATCGTTCTTACTTGTAATACCTTCATTATAATTAGCAGTAATGTTGAGAGCTCCGTTACCGTTTATAGAAAGGTCGTCCTTGCTGTAGATAACCGCATCAGGCTCGTTGTCTTCTTCAGTTTCAAAAACATAATTTGCAGTGTCAACAAGAACATTTTCAGTGCCGTCACAAACTGTGATAACTGCATTGTCTGAATCTTCTATGTAAAGAGGGGAGGAATCAGAGCATGAAATATTTATACCGTTTAAAACAATGTGAACCTTTTCCTTAGTGTTTACATATACCTGACCGTCATCAAGCGTTCCGCTTATAAGATAAGTACCACCAGAAGTAATGCTAATTTTTTTATTTGAGTATTCCGCACCCTTTCCGTTAATATTAACAGAAGTACCGTTTAAGCTGATCTCAGCGTCAGGATTATCGTATGAGGTGTCAAGATCGTCATCGTCAAAATATTCTGAATTAGTCGAATTACTTGAGCTACTTTCTGACTTACTGGAATCAGGAATAGATGCTGTATTCTCAGCAGACAGTGAAGAAGATGATTCAGAGGCAGAAGATTGAGTGTTATCTTCTGTTTCGTTACATCCTGTGAATGAAAGTGAGCAAAGTAGTATTGCTGTTATAACAGCAGAAATCTTTTTTGAATTTTTCATTAAATCACATCCTAAATATAATAATTGAATTTTTCTCGTATGAACTGTTTATATATATGTCTAAGAGAAAAACTTCCTTATATTCCCCCGCTTGTGATTTATCTTTGACTATATTTTCGCATATTATTATGGTAGTTTTGTGATACTTTTAAAAAAAGAAACGGAAATTCGTGTGGTTGGTACGCACAACGGGGATAGTTGATTAACCCCGCCGAACGGCGATTGGATGCAACGTCACACGTTGCCCCTTAAAAAAGGGTTGACCTAAACTATTTTCGCTTCGCTAATGCACCGCTAGTTAACTATCCCACCGAACGTCGAATAGGTTCATCGTCACACTGCTTTCGCTCAAAACGAAGTTATTTTACTCTATAGTTCAAAACTTGACATTATTGCGAATTTATGTTATATTATTCATTGAAAAACAATTGTATTTCATGGGTGGACTGAAATAATCATTCAATAGGAGCTGTAATGAATAAATCACATTTAATAGTTGTTGATTCATCAGTATTACCGGAAGTTATATTAAAGGTTCTTCAGGTAAAAAAAATGCTTGCAAACAAGGAAGCAAAAAGTTCAGCTGCTGCTTGCAAGGAGATAGGCGTTTCAAGAAGTGCATATTATAAATATCGTGATTGTGTTTATTCCTTTGAAGAAAAGCTTACACATCAGATTATTACACTTTATATGCTTTTAAAGGACGAGCCTGGTGTACTTTCAAGTGTGTTGGTTTCACTTCACAATCTAAATGCCAATATATTGACAGTTAATCAGAGCATACCTATTGATGGCGTTGCAACGGTTACTATTTCGCTTCGGCTTAATGAGAGTTTTGATGAAGCAATAGCTATGAAATCAATTATCGCTGAGTTAAGAGGAGTTGTGGAAATACAGCTTCTTTCAGGTGAATAAAGGCAATACCACGCAAAGCACGTCTGACGGCTTTGTACGAATCTTGCCTAAACATTATTTTTACGGAGGATTTTATGTCGAAATTTGCAGTTTTAGGATATGGCGTCGTTGGTTCTGGAGTAGTTGAGCTGTTTTATAAAAACAAAGAAAAAATTGAAAAAAGAGCAGGAAACCAGATGGATGTCAAGTACATTCTTGATATCAGAGATTTTTCTGACAGCCCTTATAAGGACAAGTTTGTAAAGACTATTGATGAGATTGTAAATGACCCTGAAATTAAGTCAGTTGCTGAATGTATGGGTGGAGTTGAGCCAGCATTTACTTTTACAAAAAAGTGTCTTGAAAAGGGAATAAGCGTTTCAACTTCTAATAAGGAGCTTGTTGCACAGAAGGGGGATATTCTTCTTGCACTTGCTAAGGAAAATGATTGTAACTATTTCTTTGAGGCAAGCGTTGGCGGTGCTATTCCAATTATCAGACCGCTTCACAAGTGCCTTGCAGCAAATGATATAGATAGTGTTTCAGGTATTTTAAACGGTACTACAAACTTTATTCTTACAAAAATGATTAATGATGGAATGAAGTTCGAGGATGCTTTAAAGCTTGCTCAGGATTTAGGATATGCTGAAAAGGATCCAACAGCTGACGTTGAAGGCCATGATGCGTGTCGTAAGATTTGTATTATTTCTTCTCTTGTTTATGGTAAGCACGTTTATCCAGACAGTGTTTACACAAAGGGTATAACAGAAATTAATCTTGAGGATGTTCAGATTATAAATAAATGGGGCGGTTCAATTAAGCTTATTGCAAGAGTTTTGGAACTTGAAAATGAAAAAATTCTTCCAATTGTAATGCCTATGGTAGTTCCTTTTGATAATTTGATGTCAAGAGTTGATGATGTTTTTAATGCTGCTTTGGTATCAGGAGATGGTGTTGATAAAACCATGTTCTATGGCAGGGGTGCGGGAAAGCTTCCTACAGCTAGTGCAGTATTGGGGGATGTAATAGATTCTGTCAAGCATAATAGAACTGTATTTTCTCAGTCATGGGAATCAGCTAGTGATAATTCATTTGTTGAAGATTGGCATAACTATAAGGCGTCTATCTATTTCAGAATTGAATGTGATGCTGCTGATAAATCAAAGTATGTTAATGAAGCTGTTGGTGACTGTGAATTAGTAGATTCTGCTGACGGTCAGGTTTGCTTTATATCACCTGAAATTACTCTTGGAGAAGCTGAGAACTTAAAGGCGAAGTTAGATTCAGCTGGTTCAAAGGTTATTTCAATGATACCAGTTTTAAATTAATTATGATATATGCGACACCGTTTAAAAGCGGTGTCGTTTGAGTTTAAGGTGATTTCGCTGTTCGACTGGCGAAGTTGACTAACCGCACGCAAAGCGAAGCGAAAATAGTTTAGGTCAACCCTTTTTAAAGGGTTGCGGTTTCCAAAGGCAGCGCCTTGGTCACTCCGCAGAGCGAAATCTTATAGCCGTAGGGTGCATTTTTTCTGGTGAAGCAGCGTGACGCTGCACCCAATCGCCGTTCGGCGGGCTTAGTTTTATGATAGCGGGGGGGCATACTTAGGTATCTTTTTCGCAAGTGAAAAAAGATACCTAAGTATGCCTACGTCGAGTTCTACCTGCCTTTCAAAACGCACGATAGTGGGGAAGTTTTGAAACGTCAGAAGGTCTGAATCTTGCGAGTTGATTTAATAAAGAATCAGAAAAACTAAGTCTGGCAAATTAACTAAACCACATAGACTGAATGATTACTCAGTTCTTTCTTTTTTCTATCGCAAAAAAGAAAGAACCAAAGAAAAAATGCTCTTGAACGATAAAGAGTTTCGCTCTCTGCGGAGAGCGACCAAGGCTCTGCCTTTGGAAACCGCAATTTTTGAAAAAATTGAGTAAACTTTTATGCGCCGTTCGGCGAGGTTAGTTAACTTCGCCAGCTATCCACACTATAAGAAAGGAAAAAAAGCGTGAAACGACTTGTTACTGGGATTCTCGCCCATGTTGACTCAGGAAAAACAACACTTTCAGAAGCACTTCTTTATAATGCAGGAGAAATCCGAAATGTTGGACGTGTTGACCATCGCAACACATTTCTAGATACAAATTATCTTGAGCGTGAAAGGGGCATTACGATATTTTCTAAGCAAGCTGAAATTAGCTTTAACGGTTTAGGAATAACGTTGCTTGATACCCCAGGACACGTTGATTTCTCACCAGAAACCGAAAGAACCCTACAGGTTCTCGACTGTGCAATACTTGTTATAAGCGGAACTGATGGAGTTCAAAGTCATACTGAAACACTTTGGAACTTATTAATAAGATACAAAATCCCAACGTTTATTTTTGTGAATAAGATGGATTTGTCGGGTGCGGACAAAAATAATATTATGTATCAATTAAAAAAGCGTCTTGATTATCGTTGCGTTGATTTTGATGATATAAGCAGAGATGGGTTTAACGAAGAGCTTGCAGAATGTGATGAAAAAATTATGCAGAGCTTTTTTGATAGTGGGGAAATAAGCGATAAGGATATAATAGATGCAATAAGTATGAGAAAAATTTTCCCTTGTTGTTTTGGTTCGGCACTTAAAATGAATGGTATCGATAAATTTGTTGAGGTTTTTTCAAAGTATTCTAAGGGCTTTGAGGGAACTAGGGATTTTGGAGCCAAGGTTTATAAAATCTCAGAGGATGAACAGGGTAACAGACTTACACATCTTAAAATAACTGGTGGCAGCCTTAAAGTCAGAACCATTCTTGAAAGCCGATTTGACGCTAAGGATAAATGGTCGGAAAAGGTTACACAAATAAGAATTTATTCTGGAACAAAGTATCGAACTGTAGATGAAGTATCTGACGGAATGATCTGTGCTGTAACTGGACTTTCACATACTTTTTCTGGTGAAGGACTTGGTTGTGAACCCAATTCATCTATGCCAGTTTTAGAACCAGTTCTTACATATAGTGTAATAATAAATGATGAAACTCCAGAGCATATTGCACTTTTAAAGCTAAGACGACTTGAAGAAGAAGATCCACAGCTACACATAATATGGAATGAACAGCATCGTGAAATTCATGTTCAGTTAATGGGAGAAATTCAGCTTGAAGTTTTAAAAAGTATAATTTCAGAGCGATTTGGAATGAATATCGAATTTGGACAGGGGAGTATTGCCTATAAAGAAACTATTGCTTCAACTGTCGAAGGTGTGGGACATTATGAACCCCTCAGACATTATGCAGAGGTACATCTTTTGCTTGAACCACTTGAACGTGGAAGTGGATTAAAATTTGCTGCGGACTGCCGTGAAGATAATCTTGATAAAAACTGGCAAAGGCTTATTTTAACTCATCTCGAAGAAAAAACACATCTCGGTGTTCTGACGGGTTCACCGATAACAGATATGAAAATAACACTTGTATCAGGACGTGCCCATCAGAAGCATACAGAGGGCGGAGATTTTCGGCAGGCAACTTATCGTGCAGTGCGACAGGGATTAAAAATGGCAGAAAGTATCCTTCTTGAGCCTTGGTATAACTTTAGACTTGAAATCCCTTCTGAATCTGTCGGACGTGCAATGTCAGATTTACAACGAATGAATGCGGACTTTGAGCCTGCGATGTCCGATGGTGAACTATCTGTCATAACTGGAAGTGCTTCAGTTTCAGAAATAGGTGATTATCAATCTGAAATTAACGCATATACTCGTGGAAGAGGACGTATTATTTGTTCACTCAAAGGGTACGAGCCATGTCGAAACAGTGAAGAGATAATTGAAAAAATAGGTTATAAAAGTGAGGCTGATGTTGATAATACAGCAGATTCTGTTTTTTGTACTCATGGTGCTGGATTTGTTGTGAAATGGAACGAGGTTCACAATTATATGCATCTGGAAAGTGCTATTAAGCCTGATGTTGTTATAGAGCCTGTGGAGTTTAATATTAAGCGTGCTGAAAACTATTGCTCACAGCTTGCATCAGATAAAGAGCTTATGGAAATATTCGAGCGAACTTATGGAGCAATTAAACGTGACTCACGGGAAGCTTTTAAGCGAAAAATTAAGCGTGAAACAATACCAACTGAAAAAGTCAGACCATTACCAAAAGGCCCTGAATATCTGCTTGTTGATGGATATAATATAATCTTTGCTTGGGATAATCTTCAAAAAATTGCAAAGGATAATCTTGACCTTGCAAGACATCAGCTTATTAATACGCTTTGTAATTATCAGGCATTCAGGCAATGTAATCTTATTATTGTTTTTGATGCATATAAGGTTAATGGGAATAAGGGTGAAATTGAAAAGATACACAATATTAATGTTGTGTACACAAAAGAGGCTGAAACTGCTGATATGTACATTCAGAAGATAACTAGTAAGCTTAGTAAGGAATACCGTGTTCGTGTTGCAACCTCAGATGCAGCAGAACAGCTTGTAATTCTTGGAAATGGGGCTTATAGAGTTTCAGCAATGGAATTTTACGAGGAAGTAAAGGCAGTTGAGAATGCAATTAAAGAATATATTGATAGTCAGGTTTAATAGCTATGCTAAAGAATATTTCGGGATTTCAGATTGAAATAAACAGGAAAAAAATCAAGAATTTATATTTATCAGTTTTGAAGGATGGAAAAATCAGATTGTCAGTTCCAAATCGTGTTCCTGATAGTGTAATAGAACAATTTGTTATTTCTAAATCTGAATGGATAGTGGAAAAGCAAAAACAAATATCAGAGCGAATTGATAAACCTGTTCATAAATTTGCTGATGGTGAAAACCTATTTGTTTTTGGAGAAGAACATAGACTTTGCGTTAAAGGTGGAAGTAGAGATGGTGTTATATGTGAAAACGGAAAAATAATTCTGACTCTAAAAAATAATGCTGATTTAAAAAAGCGTGAAGAGATTATAAATAAATACTATAGGGAAATTCTTAAAATAAAAATTGATGAGTATCTACCTAAATGGGAAGAAATCACACAACTTTATAGTGACAGCTGGCAGATTAAAAACATGAAAACACGGTGGGGGACTTGTAATATTTCAACTAAAAAGATATGGTTGAATTTACAGCTTGCGAAGTTTCCGATTGAGTGTCTTGAGTATGTCATATTACATGAGCTAGCGCACCTTGCTGTCAGTAATCATGGGCCAGAGTTTTGTACAATTCTTGATAAATTTATGCCTGATTGGCGAGGGGTAAGGAAACGGCTTAATGAAGAACAATGTAGATAGCGAAGCGAGCAGCGTGACGCTGCACCCATTCGCCGTTCGGCGGGCAAAGTCAACTAACTGCACGCAAAGCGAAGCGACATTCGTCGGGGTGAGTGAACTTCGCCCGACGAAGGTCGCATAGGTGCAGCGTCACGCTGTCCATTACATTAAATTTTAGGAGGTTACTATGGATAAGAAAAATCTTGAAAATGATTTTGAATATAAGGCTGCTTTAATAAGTGCAGATATCGGTGAATTCGATGCTGAACTTTCCATAAAAGAGCTTGAAGAACTTGCAACAACTGCTGGTGTTGAAACTGTTTTTTATTCAATACAGAAACGACAAAGCTATGATAGTGCAACGTGCATTGGTAGGGGTAGATTAGAGGAAATTGCAGAAACTGTAAAAACCATGGACATCAACCTTGCAATTTTTGATTGCGAATTAACTGCAAACCAAACTAGAAATATTGAGGAGGTTTTAGATGTTCAGGTTATCGACAGAACAACACTTATACTTGATATTTTTGCACAGCGTGCATTTACTAAGGAAGGACTTATTCAGGTTGAGCTGGCTCAGAATAAATACAGACTAGCACATCTTGCAGGCAGAGGAATTGAAATGTCCAGACTTGGTGGCGGTATTGGCACGAGAGGGCCTGGTGAATCAAAGCTTGAAACAGACAGGCGACATATAAGAAAGCGTATCGAAACGCTTCAGGAACAGCTTAAAAAGCTTGAAAAGCGCCGTGTACTTCACCGTGCAAGACGCAAGAAGGATAATATAATTACTGGCGCAATCGTAGGATATACAAACGTTGGAAAGTCAACTCTTTTGAATGCCTTAACAGATGCTGGTGTACTTGCAGAGGATAAATTATTTGCAACACTTGATACAACGTCAAGAATGCTCGAACTACCAGACGGACGAAGCATAATGCTTGTTGATACAGTTGGATTAATTCGCCGACTTCCACATCAGCTTGTTGAAGCCTTTAAGAGTACCCTTGAAGAAGCAGCGAGTGCTGATATAATCATTAACATCATTGATATCAGTTCTGATGATGGTTTGGAGCAGGCAGAGGTTACAAATTCCTTGCTTAATGAATTAGGCTGTGAAGAAATACCTAAAATAAGAGTTTTCAATAAAGCTGATAAGCTTGAAAATTCTGAAAACATACCACATGATGATAAGACAGTTATTATTTCAGCTAAAAATAAAGTCGGATTTGATTACCTGCTTGAATGTATAGCTAAGAATCTTCCCGAAACATCTGTTAGAAGAACATTTTTGATTCCTTATAATATGACTTCAGTTATTGGTGTTATCAGAACTGATGGAAAGATTTTTTCTGAGGAATTTACAGCTGACGGAACGCTTATAGATGCTTTGGTTGATATAAAGCATTTGCATCTTGTTCATGAGTATTGGGTGGAAACGTGATATTAGACCGAAATTTAAAAGTTGTTATTTTGTACTAACCCAAAAAAGTCCATTAAGCTTTTTATTTACAAGCTTAATGGACTTTTGGTTTGTTTTGGGTTATTTGTTTTTTGACAAAATCAAGTAAAACTTTTGAATTGCCGTTCGACAGATAAAGTATACTGCAACTGTTAAATGCAACAACATGAATCTGCTGATATTATCATTTTGCAAGTTAGCCCACTCTCACACAACAACAAAAGGTACTGTTGCATTTATACAACAGTACCTTTATATTATATTAGCATGAAATTAGTTTACACTTCTCTTTACATAAGTTGTATGAAGAAGTTCATGAGCCTTGTGACCGCCTGGTTCACCAAGGTAATTAGCATAAAGCTCCTTGATTACAGGGTTTTCATGTGACTTTCTGATTGGTCTGCTTGCATCTAGATCATAAAGAACCTTAGCACGTAGAGCCTTGATATCTGTAAAGTTTCTTACAGTTGCAGGCTGCTGTGGTTGTCCGCCGCCGTTTACACAACCGCCAGGACATCCCATGATTTCGATAAAGTGATAATCAGCTTCGCCGTTCTTAACCTTTTCAAGTAGTTCCTTTGCATTAGCAAGGCCACTTGCAACAGCTACCTTAACATTCATTCCAGCAACATCATAAGAAGCTTCCTTGATGCCAGCTGTACCACGAACGTCTGTAAAGTCAACTGATGGCAATTCTTCGCCAGTTAGTTCTTCAACAGCAGTTCTAAGAGCTGCTTCCATAACGCCGCCTGTTGCTCCGAAGATTACAGCAGCACCTGTTGAAATACCAAGTGGTTCGTCAAACTTATCATCAGCAAGTGCAAGGAACTGAATTCCAGCACGTTCAATCATTCTAGCAAGTTCTCTTGTTGTGATAGAAATATCAACATCAGGGTAACCAGCACCGTCCTGATCGTCACGGCCGATTTCAAACTTCTTTGCAGTACAAGGCATAACACTTACAGAAACGATGTTCTTAGGATCAATGCCTTCCTTTTCAGCATAGTAAGACTTAACAATTGCGCCAAACATCTGCTGAGGTGACTTACAGCTTGAAAGATTTTCTGTCATGTCTGGGAAGTAGTGCTCGCAGTACTTAACCCAACCTGGTGAACATGAAGTGATAAGAGGAAGCTTTCCGCCATTCTTAACTCTGCTAAGGAATTCGTGAGCTTCTTCCATGATTGTAAGGTCAGCTGAGAAGTTTGTATCGAAAATCTTGTCAAAGCCAAGCTTTCTCAACGCAGCAGCCATCTTTCCTTCAACGTCAGTACCGATTGGAAGACCGAATTCTTCACCAAGAGCAGCTCTTACAGCTGGAGCAACCTGAACAACAACGTGCTTTTCAGGATCTGCGATTGCTGCAAATACTTCCTTAGTGTTATCCTTTTCTGAAAGAGCACCAACTGGACAGACAGCTATACACTGACCGCATGATACACAACTTGTATCACCAAGACCCATGTCAAACGCACTAGCAATTGTTGTCTTGAAACCACGCTCGTTTGCACCGATAACGCCAATTCCCTGTTCGCTTTCACAAACAGCTGAACAACGTCTGCAAAGGATACATTTATTGTTATCACGATACATATGAGCAGCAGAATTGTCTATTTCATAAACATTCTGTTCGCCATCGTAAAGTGTTTCGTCATCAACATCCATGTCCTTAGAAAGCTTCTGAAGCTCACAGTTACCACTTCTAACACATGATAGACATTTTCTGTCATGGTTTGAAAGGATAAGCTGAAGAGTTTTCTTTCTTGAATCGATAACCTTAGGAGAATTTGTTATAACCTCCATACCTTCGCTTATTGGGTAAACACATGAAGCAGCAATTCTGAATCCTCTGCCTTCGTTTACTTCAACAACACAAATACGGCAAGCACCGATTTCATTGATATCCTTTAGCCAGCATAGTGTAGGAATATCAATGTTTGCCAGACGGGCTGCTTCAAGAATTGTTGAGCCCTTTGGTGCTGAAACTGCAACACCATTTATTTTAAGATTAATATTTTCCATTAGCTGTTCCTCCACTATTTCTTGATGATTGCACCAAATTTACACTTCTCGATACAAGCACCGCACTTCACACACTTATCCTTATCGATAGTGTGAGGTACCTTAACTGTACCATTGATTGCACCAGCAGGACAGACTCTTGAACACAATGTACAACCCTTACACTTATCTTCAATAATTTCAAAGCTTAAGAGATCCTTACATACGCCAGCTGGACAAGCCTTGTCAACAACGTGGGCAACATATTCATCTCTGAAGTAACGAAGTGTAGAAAGAACAGGGTTAGGAGCAGTCTGGCCAAGGCCACAGAGTGAGTTCTGCTTTATGTAGTAACAAAGTTCTTCAAGCTTATCAAGATCTTCAAGAGTTCCCTGACCCTTTGTAAACTTGTCAAGCATTTCGTACATTCTCTTTGTACCAATACGACATGGAGTACACTTACCACATGATTCATCAACAGTAAATTCAAGGAAGAACTTAGCAATATCAACCATACAGTTGTCTTCGTCCATAACGATAAGACCGCCTGAACCCATCATAGAACCGATATTGATAAGGTTATCATAATCGATTGGAATATCCATGTGTTCAACAGGGATACATCCGCCTGAAGGGCCACCAGTCTGTGCAGCCTTGAATTTCTTTCCACCAGGAATACCGCCACCAATTTCCTCGATAACAGTTCTAAGTGTTGTACCCATTGGAACTTCAACAAGACCTGTATTGTGGATCTTACCACCAAGAGCAAATACCTTAGTACCCTTTGACTTTTCTGTACCCATTGAAGCAAACCAATCAGCACCCTTCAGAATAATCTGAGGAATGTTTGCATAAGTTTCAACGTTGTTAAGGATAGTAGGCTTCTGGTAAAGTCCCTTTTCAGCTGGGAATGGAGGACGTGGTCTAGGCTCGCCTCTGTTGCCTTCGATTGAAGTCATAAGAGCAGTTTCTTCACCACATACGAACGCACCAGCACCAAGTCTGAGAGCCATATCAAATGAGAAGCCAGTTCCGAAAATATCATCTCCAAGAAGACCATATTCACGAGCCTGATCAATCGCAATCTGAAGACGCTCAACAGCGATAGGATATTCAGCACGAACATAAACATAACCCTGTGTAGCACCGATAGCATAACCAGCGATAGCCATAGCTTCGATAAGAACGTGTGGGTCACCCTCAAGAACTGAACGGTCCATAAATGCACCTGGGTCACCTTCGTCAGCGTTACAACAAACATACTTCTGATCAGCGTCCTTAACAATTTCTCTAGCAAGACGCCACTTCATTCCTGTTGCGAATCCACCGCCGCCTCTTCCTCTGAGTCCGCTATCAAGAATAACCTGAATAACTTCCTCTGGAGTCATTTCCTTAAGAACCTTTGCCAAAGCCTGATATCCGTTTTCACCGATATATTCATCGATAACTTCTGGGTTAATAACACCACAGTTTCTTAGAGCAACACGCTCCTGCTTTTTATAGAATGCAGTATCATTAAGAGATTTAATTCCATTTTCTGTTACAGTTTCCTGATAAACAAGTCTTGTAACAACTCTACCCTTTAGAAGATGTTCTTCAACGATTTCCTTGATATCCTCAGAATTAACCATTGAATAGAATGTACCCTCTGGGTAAACTATCATAATCGGACCTAATGCACAAAGACCAAAACAGCCTGTCTTAACAACCTGTACTTCGTCTTGCAGTCCGTTTTTTGCGATTTCTGAAACAAGCGCCTTTTCAATTTCTACGCTTCCGGATGAAGTACAACCTGTACCACCGCAAATTAAAACGTGTGAACGATACATAATTATTATTCCTTTCAGCTTGCCATAATTCTGACAGCATATTTTTGCAAGTCAGCAAGATTTAAAGTTTTGAAAATCAGATTGTGTATTCAGCTACAACCTGTCCGCCGATAATGTGCTTTTCGATTACTTCAGCAGCCTTAGCAGCGTTCATGTTACCGTAAGTTACCTTATCTTTTCCGTTTTCAAATATTTCAACAATAGGTTCATTCTGGCAGTTGCCAACACAACCTGACTGTGAAACCACAACTTTATCTATATTTTTTTCCGCAATGCCGTTTGCAAAAGCTGTCAAAACTTCTCTTGCACCTGCTGAAATACCGCAGGTTCCCATTGCAACAACAATCTTTGTCTTTTCTGGATCTTCAACTCTGATTGCCATCTGAGATTTAATGCCATCTCTAATAGCGTTCAATTCTTCAATTTTCATGTTTTTCCTCCTTGTTACGGAAAAAGTTTTCTCCGTAGCTTCTGATTTTAAGCATTTCCGCATTTTCCTTGATACATCTGCGTATGAATTTCCATAACACTATATTATCAGCCATTTTGTTTTTTCTGACTTGCCTCGTATCAAAACCAAATGAATGGTTGTCCGATTTAAACACAAAAATAATATCTGCAAAATCTTCCGATAATACGGCAGCAGATAAATCTTCTTTGAGGTTACCAAACATAAGGCAGTCAGGAGAATCAGTGTTAAACACCGATTCGATGTATGTCCCGCAATTTTCGGAAGAACAGATTTGAAATGTTCCACCGGTTATTAGTGCAGACTGTTTAAACAAAGGCAAACCAAGTCCCGTTTTCCGTGACTTTTTGGATGTGTAAAACGGATTCAGAACGTTACTTAGTTCTTTTTCCGAAAGACCATTTCCATTGTCTTTGATTTCAATTTTAAGTATTTTATTTACTTGGCTGGCGGTTACTGTTATTTCAACCAGCGTTGCTTCGGCAGCTACCGAATTTTGATATATATCAAGTATATGACTGGAAATTTCAGCAGGCATAAGTTATTAGTCAGCGTACTTCTTTAGAATGTCATCAACATCATCAACAGTAAGACGTCCGTAAACTTCTTCGTTGATTGTCAAAACTGGTGCAAGACCACAAGCACCGATGCAACGACAAGCCTCAAGTGAGAACTTTCCATCTGGAGTACATCCGCCGCTTTCAACACCAAGCTTTTCCATAAATTTGTCATAAAGATCTCCAGAACCCTTAACATAGCAAGCAGTTCCTAGACAGACAGAAATACGGTATTTACCCTTTGGTGTAAGAGAAAACTGGGAATAGAATGTTACAACACCATAGACTTTTTCAAGCGGAATATTTAATTCGTTTGAAATTATTGTTTGCACTTCAACAGGTAGATATCCGTAAATATCCTGTGCCTTTTGAAGAATTGGCATTAATGCGCCTTTGTCATCCTTGTTTTCGGCGATTACCTTTAAAAGCTCTTCCTCCTGAGCGGGGGTGCCATTAAAAGGAATCAAGTTAGAATTATTGCTCATTATTGACCTCCCTAGTTAATTAGATATAGAAATTAACATAAATATCTATTGTTAATTATATCACAAACTCAGAAAAAAATCCATGATGATTTAGCACTAAGTTCTTGTAACAAATTTGGGCATAATGATGAAAAATGAACAAAATTGACGTAAAAAACCTTGTTTGTTAGGAAAAAAGTGCTATATACTTGCTTTTATACCCCTTATATCTTATATAGATAACAACATTTTGTTGATAATGACTATTTTATAAGTTTTTATTGCAAAAACTTTGTAGCAAGTAACAATTACAACTTAAATCATTTGCGATAACTTATATAATATTAACAAAAAAATCATAGTAAATTTAACTTTTCAATGTTTTAAGCAGACTATAAAAATTCTTTATTTGAAATTGCTAAAAAACACTTTTTCTCTTGATTTTATACTTCTATTGTGTTATACTAATTTTATTAATGCGTAAAAATAGCTAGTATTTTTCAAAAATGTGGAGGGGTTATTGTGCGAA
>JAVBRC010000151.1:0-6517 GCA_031548405.1 Oscillospiraceae bacterium
CGATTATAATTAATACGAAAAAGAGTTGTTTAAGTTGTGATAAACAGGTTAAAATCAACAAATATTTTTCGGAGTTAAATAGTGGTTGTAAATAATCGCTGTTTATATTATAGTTTGAATTGTACAAAATTCGAACAAGAAATAGTACTTAATTGTACGAAGAAAATGTATTTTTTATTTATTTGGGAGGGTAATAACAATGCACAAGAAAATTACTAAAGCTGTTGCTTCAAGCCTTATGGCTGCTGCAATGCTTACAACAACAGTTGCAACTGTTGTTCCAATGAGTGTTTCTGCTGGTAATATGCTTGGTGAATCAACATTTACAAGCAAGGGTCTTCCATGGCATACATGTGAAACTTCACCTGCTAAGCAGACATTCGGTCTTACAGACGAGGGTACATACAAGGTTACTATCGTAGATGCTGGTGGTGCTGCTAAGGGCGGCGAGGACAGATGGGATCTTCAGTTCCGTCACAGAAAGCTTAAGATTCAAGAGAATCATAAGTACGTTATGCACTGGGAAGTAACTGCATCAAATGGCGGTGAAATGGCTACTCAGATTGCTACACTTGATGGCGAAACAACAGTTGTTTGGCATAATAACAGTGGTAACAACTTTGGAAATGGTTGGAATAATGTAATAATTAGACAGGGAAAGAACTCTTTTGATGATAGCTTTACAGCTGGTAAATCAATTGACGTAGCTGAGTGGGCTTTCCATTACGGTGGTGCTGGTCACTGGCAGGCAGTTGACTGCTTCCCACAGGGAACAACTCTTGAATTCGATAATATGCAGCTTACATGTTTGACATGTTCTGACAATTATAGTGCAACATCATGTAACTGGGATCCTTCAGATGATTTCGGTATCAGATCACGTGATAACAGTGGACTTAAAAATAACTTTATTTCAGTAAACCAGGTTGGTTATTTCACAAATCTTGATAAGAAGGCTACACTTGGCGATAATGCTGGTGGCGGCAAAGAAGAATCAAAAATTAACTTAGGCAATAATCCACTTGATTTTGATCTTGTTGATGCGAATGGTAACACAGTTTATTCAGGTAAAACTGTACCTAAGGGATTTGATAAGGACTCAAAGGATAATGTTCATGTTCTTGACTTCTCAGATTTCACAACACCTGGTACATATTCACTTAAATGTGGTAATGCTGTAAGTTTCTCATTTGAAATTGGCGATGATCTATACAGCAAGAAGGGTCATGACCTTCTAACTAACGCTATGAACTATTACTATCAGAACCGTTCTGGTATTAATATTGATGGTGCTTATATCACTTCACGTGATGACGAAAAGTCTTCACTTGCTCATATCGGTGGACACAATCCAGATATGGCATATGTTCAGCCAAAATGGGTAAAATCTTATTCAGGCGTATTTGATGGCGATAAGAAATATCAAATCGATGGTACAGGCGGTTGGTACGATGCTGGTGACCACGGTAAGTACGTAGTTAACGGTGGTGTTTCTGTATGGACACTTCAGAATATCTATGAAAGAACAGTAGCTCAGGGCAATACAACAAAGTTTGCTGATGGTTCTGGTACAGTTGTGGTTCCAGATGCTGGTAATGGCGCACCTGATATTCTTGATGAAGCAAGAGTTGAGCTTGACTGGATGATGAAGATGGTTGTTAGCTCAAAGGATCCAGCTTGGGGTAAGTATGAAGGTCTTGTATACCACAAGCTTCATGACCATAAGTGGACAGGACTTGCAACAAGACCTTATGATTATGTTGATCAGTGGGGAACAACACGTATTGTTAAGCCTCCTACATTTGCTGCAACTCTAAACTTTGTAGCTTGTGCAGCTCAGGCAGCACGTTTATGGGAACAGTATGATAAGTCTTACTCAAATTCTCTAATTGCAGCAGCTAAGAAGAGCTATGAAGCTTATTTGAAGCATAAGTATGATTATACACCTTCTGAGGCAAATAATGACACATCACTATATGCACCTATGGATCAGGCTATCGGTGGTGGTGCTTACGGCGATACAGAAGTAAGAGATGATGCTTACTGGGCAGCTTGTGAGCTTTATGCTACAACAGGCGAATCAAAATATTATGATGACATCAAGGGCTATTCAAAGGCATTTGAAGTTGTAACATACATCGAAGGCGGCGAAAACAACGGCTCATTCGGTTCATTTAACTGGGGAAATACAGGTTCACTAGGTTCAATTTCACTTTACTTGAATCAGGATGGCGTTCAGGCAGCAGATCTTACAAAGATCAAGTCTTCACTTGCATCAGCTGCTGACACATATGTAGCTGAAGAAAATGCACAGGGCTACGGTGTTCCATACAAGACAGCTAAGTTTACAGATCCTGTAAATATTGGTTATGATGATAATGGAAACCTAATTGAAATTGATGGTTATGAATGGGGTTCAAACTCATTTGTTATCAACAATGCTATGGTTATGGCTTATGCTTATGACGAAACAGGCGATACAAAGTATCTAAACGGTGTTTCAACTGCTATGGACTATCTACTTGGACGTAACCCACTTTCATTCTCATATGTAACTGGTTACGGTACATATACTCTTGAAAGACCTCACCACAGATATTGGTCACAGGAACTTGACCCTGAATTCCCAGAAGCACCAGACGGTATCCTTTCAGGTGGTCCTGGTTCAGGTATGCAAGATCCATACATCGGTGGTCTTGGCTATGTAAGAGGCCTATTGGCTCCACAGCGTTGCTATGTTGACTCAATCGAAGCTTGGTCAGTTAACGAAATCACAATCAACTGGAATGCTCCACTTGTTTGGGTTGCATCATTCCTACAGGATGAAGCTGATATTGATAACACTGGCAAGCTAGTTGTTGATAAGACTTCAATCAGCGTTGCAGTTGGTGAAACAGATAAGATTTCAGCAACTGTTGATGGTGCTGCAGTTTCTCCAACATTCACATCAAATGATACTTCAATTGCTACTGTTGCAGCTGATGGTACTGTTACAGGTGTTGCTAAGGGTTCTACTACAATTACAGTAACATTGGGCGATAAGACAGCTACTGTTACAGTAAAGGTAACTGATTCTGAAGTTCAGCCAACAACAGAAGATCCAACACAGTCAGGTACTGGTTCTTCAGCAAATACAGATCCTTCAATGATTGCAAATGCTCTTTGGGGCGATGTAAACGTTGATACTGACGTAAATATTGCTGATATTGTTAAGCTTAATATGTACCTACTTAATGGTACACTTAACCCAATATCAGATCAGGGATATGTAAATGCAAACTGCGTATATGATGCTAAGGTTGACACAGCTGATAGTACATTGATCATGAACTATGTTGCAATGATGATTACAGCAGATAAGCTAGGTCCTCAGAAATAATTAATAAGTAATATTTAATATTTCAAATAGTAAAAGGGTGGATAAAACCACCCTTTTATTTTTATATGCAATTTAATTAAAAAATATATTCTTCATATTGCATAAATACCTATTGACTTTTTATACAAAAATGTCAATAATTTCATCTAAGAACAAGGCTATATTGACAAATAACTTGAAATGTAGTATTATTAGATAAAGAATTATTTTAGATTATAATTAATATGATTGAACTAGATTGTTAACATACTGTTGCATTTCTTGTTTTGAGTTGACTTTTTTGCAACCACTAATAAAAGTGCTTTTTTCAGCTTTAGACATTTTTGCAAATTCTTCCATAGCTGGAACATTTTTAGATAAAGCCATGCCAAGGCCAAGTGGCATTTCGCCATAATTAATATATTCATTGCTCATTTTTATCACCTCTTTATGTTATTATGGTTAAAAACACAAAAAATATTCTCTATGTATTTGCTTTTTATCTGTTAAGATGATATAATTAATGTAATAATTTTTTTTCAAGGGGGTTCAAATGCCTAATTACTCATATGTTGCAAAAGATGCTCATGGAAAATCGGTTAAAGGTTTGATTGAAGCTGATAATGAAAAGGATTTTCTGGATAAAATTCATAAAAAGGGATTGTATTGCACTAACTATAGTGAAAAAACAGTGAAAGCTAAAAAATCAATAAAAAAGTTTAAAACTTCTGAGATTGCTTTCAATTGTCGTCAGCTTAGTGCAATGCTTTCTTCAGGGTTGACTCTTGTTAAGGCATTGGATATTCTTTCCCGTGAACAGCCATCAGAAGGTGCAAAAGCTGTTTGGCAGGATATTTATGAAAATGTTCAAAAGGGTGAATCATTTTCATCTGCACTGGAAATGCATTCTGGTACGTTTCCGCAGTTCCTTATTTCTATGGTTAATGCGGGTGAATCCAGTGGTTCTCTTGATGTAATTATGCAACGAATGTCAGATCATTATGCAAAAGAAAATAAAATGAATAACACTGTTAAAAGTGCTATGATGTATCCGATGGTGTTACTTTTTCTTTCAATTGCGATTGTTATCGGTATGTTTACATTTATTATGCCAACTTTTGTTGATATGTTTGAAGATCCTTCAACAATGCCAACTTTGACAAAAGGAATGCTTGGGATTAGTGATTTTATTAGGGAACGTTGGTATATTTTAATTGGCGTTGTAGTAGGTCTGGTTTTCTTAATTAGATATATTTTAAAAGTTCCATCATGTAGGTTGAAATTTGATAAATTATTAATTAAAGGCCCTGGTTTTGGAAAGTTAATAGTTACGATTTATACTGCTAGATTCGCAAGAACGCTATCTTCGCTTTATTCGAGCGGTATACCAATGGTAGAGTGTCTTGAACGTGCTTCTGCGATACTTGGTAATAGTCATATTGATGAAAAGTTTGAACAGGTAATTGATGAGGTTAAGCAGGGTGCTGCGTTGTCTGCTGCAGTTCAAAGGACAGAAATATTTGATTCGATGTTTTGTTCTATTATATATGTAGGTGAGGAATCGGGTTCGCTTGACGATATTCTTACAAAAACATCTGATTATTATGAAGAAGAATCAGACTCTGCCGTACAACGTCTTGTAGCAATGCTTGAACCATGTATGATTATTGTGCTTGGTATAATGGTTGGATTAATCGTTGCTTCAGTATTGCCAGCACTATATTCATCATTTGATAATATCCAGTAAACTGAAAGGGCGGTATGCAAATGCTTTCATTTGATATAACTGACAAAACAATTAGAATAGTTAAAGGCTATCAAAGCGGAGGAAAAATAAAGGTTTCTGATGCTGTTACGATAGATATTGAAGAAAATAACATAGAAAATGGAAAAATATCTGATGTACCTGGTCTTGCAGCTAAAATTGGTGATATTTTAAAGAGTAGAAATATTAAAGAAAAGGATGCGGTAGTAAGCCTTTCTTCAAATCAGACTATTTTTAAAGAATTGAGTATCCCAAAAGCAAAACCAAAGCAATTTTTAAAAATGGTTAGAGCTGAAATGCAGGCACAGCTTGGAATTGATGAAACATATAGTATTTCATATATTATAGTTGACGAATATAAAGAAAATATTGAAAATGATAAAAAGGCAAAAAATGTTGCTATTGTTGAGAAAATTCTGGCAACAGCTTGCCCATACGAAATGATTGATAACTGTAAGCAACTTTTTTCATTTCTTTCGATTTCCCTTAAATCAGTTATGATTGGATGTAACTGTATTTCCAAGGTAATACTTTCCGACGTTAAGTCATGCTTGAAAATGCCGCTTTTGACAGTTCAGATTAATAAAAACTTTTTGAGCATGAATCTTTATGATGATCTGAAGCTTGCGTTCTCAAGAGTTATTGACGTTGATCCACTGGATTATTCTAACGCTCCGGATTATATGTGTCAGGCTATAAATGACAATATTTTCCGTATGCTTCAATTCCAAAAAACTCGAAATGCTGAACAGTCGATTGAAAATGTAATGTTCTATGGAGATCTCACAAATGCGCAGGATATTATGGAAACAGTAGAGAATATGGAGTTGAATGTTTCTAAAATTTCAGTGCCGCCACAGGTTAGTGGATGCGAAAATTTGGATTTTTCTGTATATGCAAATGCTGTTGGAGCATTGTTTAAGCGCAACAAAAATATTGAGAGAATTAACCTTCTTGAAACTGATACGATACATAAAAATAAATTTTCATCTAATACCTCATATTCGATGATTCTTACAGGTATTTTGGGTGCAGCCGTTCTTGCTGTTGGCGGAGTCTGGATGGGTTTAAATGTGAAATATAATATGGTAGCTGATGATTTAAGTAGTATCGAAAGTAAAATTAATAGTCCAGATACTGTTAAAAAGCAGAAGATGTTTGATATTCTTTCCGCACAGGAAGAAAAAATCAACGAATATCGAAATAGTATTAGCATAGCAGCTGACGCTTTTAAAACTCACCCTTCAATTTCTCAGGAATATATTAATATTATATAAACAGAAATGATAAATTATGCGAATTATATTAATATTTGTACACAAATTAAAGATTTTTCTTACATTTTATATTCAGTCAAATTAATTATAATAACAGCAGCTGACAGCGATCAATAA
>JAVBRC010000032.1:0-5698 GCA_031548405.1 Oscillospiraceae bacterium
CAAAAATTAACCCAAAAAGCTGGACGTATTGAATTAAAAGTTGAGCCAGGTTCATGGGAAGATTATAATAAAAACAATAAGTTATATATCAAAACAGTATCAGTCAATTTTAATATTACTGGTGAAAAGATAGTCGAAGAAGTTGTTGACCAAATAAGTGAACTTGATTTTCTGAAAAAGGTTAATGACAATGTATTTGATAATAGGAGCAATGCAATATACATTGATGATATTGACAAATCAGTAAAAATCGAAAAATATATTGATGTTGATAGTTATACTAAATTGAAGATTTCTAAAGCAGAATTTAAATCTACTGTAAATGAAGGAAATGAATTAGACAGAAGCAAATCACCATATACTGATGTTGGTGTATATTACTATGACACTCAATATGATGACTTTTTGAAGTCTGTTGTTAATACTGTTACATTCCCACAAACAATGAAAAAAGAAAACAGTGGCACTAAGGCACCAAGCTTTGTAAATGACAGTTTCTTAGAACAAACTAAATACAAAGATGCATCTGAAAATGAAATTGATATTTCAAAGGAAGAGCTTGAAGCTAGAAAGGAAACTGACAAGGCATTTGGACATATTGGTGAAACTTCGGCTCTTGTTTATAATTTCAATAATGGATTAGTTGAATGTAGTGATGGAACAACTTATTATTCTGGTGATACAGTTGAAATAGCTGCGTCATGTACATTTAAGGGTAGTTTAACAAGACAGATAACGATAAAACCTATTTCTAATAATATTTATATTAAGCTTGATAATTTTAATATAATTAATATGTCAGGTGGAACTGCAATTATAGTGGACGATTCTGGCGGTAATAAAAAGGTGAATTTTTTAATTCCTAAAAATTGTGGATTTTATACTAATGGAGGTATAATTACTAAAACATACAATGAAATGTCAAACTATGATATTTTACAAAATCCATCGAATCAAAATGAAATACCTGGTATTGTATTTTATATGGAATATGATAAAACTAATTCGCAAGAATTTAAAATTGATAATAAAGCATTTGTTACTGCCTATATAATGGCGCCAACAGGAAAATTCTGGGCTGAGGGTGGCTCAAAACCATTTAGTTATACAGTAAGTCCAACGCATACTGATTCCTATTTAAATTTAGCTATTATCGGCGGTGTTGTTTTTAAAGACATCAGTCTTGGAACAGCTTGTGCCATCGCATATGTAAACCCTAAAGCTTTAATTGGTGGTGGAGGCGACGGTGGAGATTCGCTTTCAAATTTATCTTTACTATATTATCAATCTTATTAAAAGAAAGGAGAGCAGAAAATGAAAAAAACAAAAAAATTAAAGGGTATGACGTTAGTTGAAGTTTTAGTAGCGTTGGCTGTTTTTACGATTATTTCTTCTCTCCTTGCATCCGCTTGTGCTGGAATATGCACAATAATGAGGAAAACGGATCGTCTTAACAAAAAGATATCAAATGAAGCGCCAAATGCGGAGGTTAAAAACGGAAATGCTGTAACGCTTGCTGATGGAACAGACGATGAAACGTCAATGATTCTTAGTATTAATGGTAAAAGCTATAAGGTGATTGGCAAGCAAAATAATACAAATGATAGTGACGGTTACTACGAAGATGCTGGAGATTTCAATTATTTTGAAGTTGCTGATCCAAATGAGGATAAAGATGGTAATTCTCTTCCTGTAACAAGACCAGTTGTGGAGGAGGGGCCGTAAATGAAGAAAGTAAAGGCTTTTACACTTGTGGAGCTTATTATTGTTATGGCGATTTTCTCGGGAATTGCGGTTGGGGCAATAGCTATGGTAAGACCAGCAATGAAACTTTTTAATAATACTTCACAGCTTGAAAAGGCTAGTGCAGATGTCGACAATATCAGAAGATACATTGAAGATAATCTGCGTTATGCGGATAGACTTGTGAATTGTGTTGGCTATGATAATTTTGATGATATTGTAAAAGATAGTTATACTTATAAGTACTATGATTCTGTATCTGATTCAATTTTTCCTAATGATAGAGTTGATCAGCCTGTATTGACTTATTTCAAAGAACAATATTTTCCATACCTATCGCCATCTTCAGTTTACGTTATGGAAATTGATAACGGTGATATTTTTACTGCTGGAATAATGGGGAAAATCACCATTTATAAAGTTGATTTTTCTGATGGGTCATTGGATTTTGAATCTGAGGCGAGTTCTAGCTATTATAGTAAATATTCATTTAATATTAATTTTGGCGTTGCTATTCCTCCTCCTCCTACTAATCTTCCTGACACTTGGGGCTTAAGTGATTCTTTAAGAAATATGTATATTGATGTGTTTAAAAATCGAAGTTCAGCAGATGATGATGGTAAATTCTTTGATGAGTTACATTCTGCATCGTCACATTATAGTACATCAGCGTTGAATCTTTCTAATCTTGAACTAAAACTTGATATTGATATCGGTGTGAAAGCTAACGGAACAACTGTTTATGATACAGATTTTTCAAGACTCGATACTATTGAAAATCCAACTCCAGTTGCAAATCCAAAGTATTATTTTATTTACACCCTCCCTGAAATAATAAACCCTAAATACGAATAAAAATCAGGCAGTCCAACTGAACTGCCTGATTTATCATATAAACGTATTAAGCCACATGTCAACGAGTTTTTCGCCCAAAAGCGTACCAAAAAATAATCCTATTGAAAGATAAGGCCCGAAAGCGAACTTTGATTCACCGCTTATTTTCTTTTGGATAATTCCACCGATTGCAGCTGCCATAATTCCGATAAAAGCAGAAATAACTATTGCTTTATTACCAATCAGCAATCCGGCTGTTGCCATAAGAAATGTATCACCAAGTTCAATTCCCCTTATTCGTTCTCCGGTACTTTTTTTGATTATTTCAGCAGAAATTTCACCAATCATAAAAAACGGTACGCTAACTAGTAAACCACCTGTCAATCGTTGCAAAATCGTGAGGTTATCTGTGAACACTGCAGAAATAACAGCGAGTACTGCAACTGCAAATAATAATCTGATATCAATTTCAAGATTGTCAAAATCAATAAAGCTTATGGCAATTAAAATTGAAAAGAAAATACAAATAAGTATTGATTTGACATTGAAATCTATGACAAGAAAGGTTATAATATATAATAACGCATTCAATAATTCAACTATTGGATATCTGGGAGAAATTTTTTCTCTGCAGTTACGGCATTTTCCTCTTAGAAAAATCCAGCTGAATAAAGGTATTAAGTCATAACTTTTTATTTTTTTTTCGCATTTTACACAGTGAGAAGAGTGCTTTATAAGAGATTCCCCTTTGGGAAGCCTGCAAATAACAACATTTAAAAAGCTTCCTATACAGATACCAAAAATAAAAATGATTGTATAGAATATAATGTAAAAGGTAGGGTCTAAGTTATCAAGACCTAAAAGTGTGTTGGACATAATCATCCCTCCGATGTTATATTGTATATTTTTATTTTAACACATATTGATTGTAATTACAAGTTTAATTTATTTCGGAGGCATAAATGAGAAATATCAGAATCGGTGACTATCTTGTTTCAAATGGTCTGATAACAGAAGAACAGCTTATGAAAGCTTTACAGATTCAAAAGGAATCACAGGGAACAAAACGCTTCGGAGAAGTTGTAATTGAACTTGGTATGATTTCTGAGGTTAAGTTTGCTCAGGCACTCTCCAGCAAGCTTAAAGTACCCTTTGTCGACCTTTCTAATATGCAGATTGATGAAGAAGCAGCAAGTAAAATTCCCGAGGCACTTGCGAAAAAACATACGGTTATTGGTATAAACATTCAGGGAAAAAGACTGACGGTCGCAATGGACGATCCGATAAATTTTAATATTTTAGAGGATATTAAAATTTCAACAGGTATGGATACAGTTCCAGTTCTTGCTACTAAAACTGCAATTAATAAAACCATCGGTAAAACATACCAAAAGCAAAAGGTTGACAGCGTTATTGAGGACGTTTCACAGCATAGTGCGGAGGAACGTATTGATGACGGTGCTAAGGAGCGAATTGAAAGTGCACCTATTGTAAAGCTTGCAACAACTATTGTAGAAAACGGATTTCGTGCTGATGCGACTGATATACATATTGAGCCGTTTAAAAAATATACCAGAATTCGTGTTCGTGTTAATGGTGACTTGGTTGAGCTTATGAACGTTTCTAACGTCGTTCACAACTCACTGGCGACACGTCTGAAGCTTATTAGCGGAATGAACATCGCTGAAAAGCGTATACCGCAGGATGGACGTTTTTCGCAGACTGTCGACGGTGTTAATCTTGACGTCCGTGTTTCATCTCTGCCGACTGTTAACGGCGAAAAGATAGTTATCCGTATTCTTTCAAACGGTTCGATTTCGTTGCGTAAAATTACCGATCTGGGTATGACTGACTATAACTATTCGATGTTTGAGAAAATGCTTAAATGTCCGCATGGCGTTATACTTGTAACAGGCCCTACGGGTTCTGGTAAAACTACAACTCTTTATGCCGCACTTGGTGAAATCGCCAAGCCACATGTTAATGTAATTACAGTTGAAGATCCAGTTGAAAAAAATATTGACAAAATTAATCAGGTACAGGTTAATTCAAAGGCTGGTATGACTTTTGCGGCGGCACTTCGTTCAATTCTTCGTCAGGATCCTGATATCGTAATGATTGGTGAAATGCGTGATGCTGAAACCGCTGAAATTGGTATCAGAGCCGCTATTACAGGACACCTTGTATTGTCAACACTTCATACGAACGATGCGGCTTCAACAATCACACGTCTTGTGGATATGGGTGTTCCAGCGTATATGGTTGCGTCATCGCTTATAGGCGTTGTGGCACAGCGTCTTGTTAAGGTTTTGTGTCCAAAGTGCAAAAAGGCAAGAATGTCAAATGAGGAAGAAAATAAGCTGATGGATGTTCCGGGTTCAGTTCAGATATATGAAGCTGGTGGCTGTTCGGAATGTAATAATACAGGCTATAAAGGAAGAACAGCTATTCACGAGATTATTCACTGTACGACTGATATTTCAGAATTGATTGTTGATGGTGCAAATAAGGATCAGCTTGAAAGAGCAGCCAAGGAGCATGGTACAAAGCTATTGCGTGATAACGTTTCCGTGCTTGTAAAAGAGGGTAAAACGTCAATTGACGAGCTTGTAAGAGTAACGTATGCGATTTAGGTGACAATCGATGCTGTTAATTTGCGGTAACCACAGCGAAGCGAAAATAGTTTAGGTCAACCCTTTTTAAAGGGTTGCAGGGTCAAGGGACGGAGTCCTTGTCGCTCTCCGCAGAGAGCGAAACTCTTACTGCCTTAGAAGCGCATTTTTTCTGGTGAATTTTTGCGAACGCAAAAAGAGGATTCATTTTTGCAAGTGAAAAAAGAATCCTAAGTAACAGACGTCGAGTTCTATTTGTCTTTCAAAACGCACGATAGTGGGGAAATTTTGAAACGTCAGAAATACTAACTCTTGAGAGTTGAATAACCCTAAGAACCAGAAAACTAAATTTTGCAAGTTAACTAAATTTCATAAAATTCACGAGTTCTCTGTTCTTTCTTTTTTCTATCGCAAAAAAGAAAGAACCAAAGAAAAAAAGCTCTTCTAAGGCTATAAGATTTCGCTCTGCGGAGCGACCAAGGCTCTGCCTTTGGAATCCGCAACCCTTT
>JAVBRC010000143.1:0-19186 GCA_031548405.1 Oscillospiraceae bacterium
GATTATGGCTTATGCTTATGAGCTTAGTGAAGATAAAAGTTATCTTGATGGGGTTATAAGCGGCATGGACTATATTCTCGGAAGAAATCCTGTGGATTACTCTTATGTAACAGGATATGGCAGTCATGCTGTTAAAAATCCTCATCACAGATGGTGGTCATATCAGGCAGATGGAAATTTCCCTGAAGCACCTAATGGCGTACTTGTTGGTGGCCCAAACTCAGGTATGCAGGATCCGTGGGTTAAAGGCTCTGGTTGGAATCCTGGTGAAATTGCACCAGCAAAGAGTTACATGGACAACATCGAAGCGTGGTCTGTAAACGAATGTACAATAAACTGGAACACTCCCCTTGCATGGATTTCTGCGTATCTTGCTGAAAAAAATGGCGGAATAGTTGTTACAAATGGAAGTAGTGACAATAACTCAAACAATGCCAACACAAGTGAGTTACAAAATTCAGCTGCGGGAAACGGTAAACAAAATGAATACAAGGAAAGTAACAACAATTCTAAAAATAATAAATCAAACGATTCCAGCAAGGGCGGATGGGGGCTTGTACCTTATTTGATTGCTATTACCGGACTTGCAATATTAATTGAAATAGTTGTGGTTATTTTTAAAAAAGCTAAAAGGGCTAAAAAACCTTAATTCTATAAAAATGCGGTATCCAGAATTTATATCTCTGGATACCGCATTTTTGTTAAGAACTTACTGACAACCTTGAATTCATAAAGTTTTTTATTATAAATTACTAAGAGGTTTCCTCATGATATTTTTTGCGGCACTCTCTTATCATACACTTTTGACACTGTGGTATTGCAGTACAGATTTCAGTATAACCTGTTGCACAATAATTCCAAATCAAACCATCAATGTAAACTTGTGATTTACCCGTTTTTTCTGAAAATCTCTTGAAAATATCGAATACTTCACTATTAGTTGCTATCACTTTTTCTGAATAACCAAGACGTTCACTACCAAGAATTCTTGCAATATGTCGATCAGGCTTTGGTAAATCATAACCAACGTTTCTCAGGTATTCTGTAACCAATGCGGTGCCAAGTTCCTTCATTTTATCAGCCAAAAACGAAACCAATTTATATTTATCCATAGATTTATAAAAAGCATCTACATTGCCATAATCTTTTTCAAATGACTGTATAAACTTGATTTTATAGGAATGTGCTTGCATCTGAAACTTTAAACGACGGTTTCCGCATTTAATTTTCTTTAACGCATATACAAAATCCGAGGGTTCTTCAACAATAATCCGCTGAACATCATACCCATAAAATATTTCTTCAATAGCTGAAAGCTGTAGCTCTACTCTTATCCAGCTCTGCTCACTGCTCAACATTGCATGTATCATGGCTTTAATATGTTTAGATATATCAAAATTTTCAGCACGATTACGTTGTTTTACCAGCTCTTCCAATGAATTTTCAGCTTCCCTATTGTTATGTTGGTATACTTTTCTCTCAATTGACATAAGAATTCGCATTTCTTTATTGTAAATTCGGGGTAATTCTACAATTGCATATGCTAACATATCTTTGAAAAACTCATCAAGAGGTAAAGTAGAACCAGAATGTTTGCCGTTTGGTACTTCAATATAACGTCCAGAACCAAACAGCGCTTTTGTGAAATCATGATTGTCAAGCACTTCATCTTGTAGGCCAACTATAGTGCAAACCTGCCAGCTATCTAAGTCTGTAATTTTTGAAAATAAAGCTGTAAGTTGCTTAATATTATCTGAATTTAGGTATTTAAATTTCGAGAGATACAAAAAAGGCAGCAGACACGGATTAATTAAAAATACTGGCAACCCTGTTTCAGCCGCAAGAATTGCAGCAAAAAAACCTCCAAGGCTTGTCCCAACGATAATATTAATATTATTATTAAAAACAATATTTTTCAATTCAATTAGTATAGCTTTCGGAGACTGTTTATCATAATCAATTGCTGGAGAAATCACTTCATGTTCAAATTTGAAAAGAACTTCAAAGGCTGCATTTTGGGAACTGCCTTTATAACCATGAATATTAAGAATTTTAGGCAAAATCATCACTACTTTCTTTTTTAGACAACAGCAAACAAATGTTGCCTGAGTTAATTATGTCCAATACAATTCATAGCATTGTAGAAGATAAGGCTATTGGAATGATTTTTTCTGTTTACTTTTATATATAATCATCAATTCTTTAATTGACTTTTTAAAATATATAATGTATAATAAATATTACTAAATAACTACAGAGGTGACATTATTAGTAAAGAATATCTTATTGCTCCGCCAACTAAACATTGCCGTCAATATTTGTCAATTCAAACTGCATCTTTTACACCACCTTAAATTTTTCTTTTTATCTGCATTCTTTATGACATAAAAAATGTACCCTAACTTTATATAAAGTTAGGGTACTGATATGGTGCCGGTGACCGGGGTCGAACCGGTACGGTGTTGCCACCACGGGATTTTGAGTCCCGCACGTCTGCCAATTCCATCACACCGGCACAATCAACTATATTATTATAGCACAGAATATAGTTGATGTCAAGAGAAATTCCAAAAAAATCATTCTTTTTCTTTTGTACGCTTTCTCAAGTTGTCTTCTTTTAATAATCGTCCGTTCTTAAGAAGGGTTTCAAGCGTTTCAGCATCACTTTTAGCAATTACTGTACGATATTCATTAAGGTGCTTAATCAATTGATCAATCTCGAAAACCAGACAATCTTTATTTTCAAGGAACAAAGAAGTCCACATTGATTCATTTAAGGTTGCTGTTCTTGTCATGTCCTTAAAACTACCTGCACTAAATCCAAGTTCTTCCTGCATTGTAGGGCTTTTGACATAGGCACTTGAAACAACATGAGCTAACTGAGAAGTATAGGCAATAATACTGTCATGGGCGAATGGTGTGGTCTGAACAATTTTGCCAAATCCGATATCTCTTGCAAGCTTCTCAACAGTTAAAACTGCATTTTTATTTGTGCTTTCAATTGGTGTAACGATAAAGTTTGCATCAATAAATAACGCACCATCTGAGAATTCAAAACCAAAATGCTCTTTACCAGCCATTGGATGTGTTCCAACGTAAAAAACACCATTTTCAGCCGCTTTTTGAGTCATTTGAATTACCATTTCACCCTTTATTCCACAGACATCAGTAACAATTGCACCATTTTTAAAATCCTTCATTTTGCTGTCCATAAATGCTTTTGCAGCATTCGGATGAAGACTAACGATAACCATATCAGCCAATTCAAACTCATCAGGTGAAACACCTTTTTTTATGCAACCGCACTTTTCAGCGAATTTTATTACATCTGTGTCAAGATCGTATCCATAAACTTCATGCGTAGTATAGCTGCTGATAGCCTTGCAAAATGAACCACCAATTAACCCAAGACCTGCAACAAGAATTTTCATTATAAAGCCATCCCTTTGTTATATCATTTTATTTTCAAATGCACACATCTTTTTGATATCACCCATTACATCGTTAAAAGCATCAGGTGTCAATGACTGTGCACCGTCGCAAAGAGCCTCTGAAGGATTTGGATGAACCTCAATCATAAGTCCGTCAGCACCTGCAGCAACAGCTGACTTTGCAAGTGGCTTTATCAAAGAGGACTTTCCAGTAGCGTGACTTGGATCAGCAATAACTGGTAAGTGAGTTAGCTGATGAAGAACTGGAATTGCAGAAACATCAAAAGTATTTCTTGTAGCAGTTTCAAATGTTCTGATACCTCTTTCGCAAAGTATTACATTTTCATTACCACCAGACATAATGTATTCAGCACTCATAAGCCATTCTTCGATAGTATTCGCAAGACCTCTCTTTAGTAGAATAGGTTTTCTGCACTTTCCGATTTCGTCAAGCATTTCAAAATTCTGCATATTTCTTGCACCAATCTGAATTACATCAACATCATTAAAAAGGTCAAGATGTTCAAGGCTCATAAGTTCAGTTACAATAGGAAGGCCTGTTTCTTTTTTTGCAGTAAGAAGTAGCTCAAGACCCTGTGCCTTCAAGCCTCTGAATGCGTATGGTGAGGTTCTAGGCTTAAATGCTCCGCCTCTAAGGAAGTTGGCACCAGATGCCTTTACGGCTCTTGCGCAGCTTACAATCTGTTCTTCGCTTTCAATTGAACATGGGCCAGCCATAATACCAAAATGGCCACCACCAATTTTAACGCCGTTAACATCAACAATAGTATCTTCTTCATGGAACTTACGGTTTACAAGCTTGTAAGGCTCTGAAACTCTCTGAACCTTCTCAACAATATCAATCGCCTTGATATCGTCAATATCTATTTTAGAAGTATCACCGATAAGACCGATAATTGTTGTTTCAGTACCAACGCTTACATTTGTTCTGAATCCGTCTGATTCAAATCTGGCTGTCAACTTTTCTATTTGGCTGTTATCGGCTTTTCCACATATAATAATCATTTTTATTACTCTCCAATTTAATATTTTTATGAACAAGTGTATTATATTGCTCCGCCAACTAAACATTGCCGTCAATATTTGTCAATGTTTAATTGGTGGAGCAATAATAATTTCACTGTTCTCCGCTTTAAATAGTATAACACTTTAAAGCCCCAAAGTCAATAGGTAATTTATATTTTATGTGAAAAGTTTTTGTGACCTGTAGATACGATAAAAAAAGCCTGACTTCGCATTGAATATGCATAATCAGGCTTTATTTATTTTTATTTAATTTTAAGCATAACAGCCGCCCAGCCATCGCTTTCAGCATCTTCAATAACATAAAATCCAGCTTCGACAACAGCATCAACGACTTCAGATTTACGTTCAACAATAATGCCAGAAATAATAAGTATAGCGTCTGGCTTTAAAAACTCTCTGAAAATATTACTCATTGCAATAAGAACGTCAGCAACAATATTTGCTGAAATAATATCATAACCTGAACCAATCTTTGCTCTAAGTTCCATATTTGAAATGATATCACCGCAATATGCTTTATAAATATCTTCTGAAATATTATTTTTACCAGCATTTTCCTTAGCGGTTTCAACTGCGTTTTCTTCAATATCAACAACTGTCGCATCACTGGCACCAAGAAGAATACCGCCTATCGAAAGAATACCACTGCCGCAGCCTAAATCAAGCAGTCTGTCACCAGTTTTTATAGCTTTTTCAAGTAATTCAAGACAAAGCTTTGTTGTATTATGCTGCCCAGTTCCAAAACTTGAGGCAGGATCAATTTCGAGAATTATTCTTTCATCAGTATTTTCATATTCTTCCCATGAAGGCTTAATAAGGAGCTTTTGACCAACCTTTAAAGGTTTAAAATACTTTTTCCAGTTATTAGCCCAGTCATCTTCCTTAACGGACTTCAACTCAAACTCAAGACGTCCCCAGATGTTATCTGTATCACGTTCTTTCATCTGATTAAGAAGTGTTTTCAGAGAAATCAGCATTTCAGCACCCTGTGAATTTTCAGGAATATAAATTGTAACACTGGTTTCACAGTTTTTCATTCCTAGTAAATCGTCATCAATGTAATCCCATTTTCCGTCTTTGTTTTCTAAAAATTCATTAAAATCTTCAGAATCCTTTATAGAAAAACCCTTTACACCAATATCAAGCAGAGATGCACATAAAATATCAATTGCTACGGTTGAAGTATATATTTCAGCTTCTGTCCAGTTCATCTAATTCTCCGTTTCTTTATTCCCTGATTTTTTTCATAAGATATACTACGTCTAAGTTGTCGACAACTAAATCACTATTTACATTGTATATATATGTTTCTACAACATCTAGTGCATAAGGATTGCTGATGTATATATTTAGTGCCAAAACATCTTTACTATCTATAATTCCATCACGATTAATATCGCCTCTTATAACTGGAAGTGTTGTAGTAATCACTGGGGTTGTTGTTGTCACCTTTGTAGTAGTCGTTGTTGCAGTGGTAGTTGCCTTTGTAGTAGTTGTAGTTGCTTTGGTTGTTGTAGTAGTTGTCGCCTTAGCTGTTGTGGTAGTTGTTGCTGTTGTAGTCGCAGCGACATAAGTCAGATATTCCATGCATATATATCCAGAGTAGGATCCATATTTAGCAGTACCCCAGTTATTTTTTACTGCACTGATTGTCACACTTCCATTATATGGAACAAGGCATACGGCTGATTTATCCGTTCCAATTCCACTTCTCATGTTTACACCAGTTGATACATTACATTTATAAGTTCCTGTCTTATATGTATATGAACTTTCAGTATATTCTGTATAATCAAGATAAATCCAACCGCTTTTTCCACTATACTCAACTTGTCCCCATTGATTATTATAAACCCTAGTTACAACAACAGTTTTTCCAGTAGGGATTGTCAGAAGAACATCAGATGAAGTACTATAAGACGATCTGAGATTTAGTGCATCAGTTGTCTTATAATGTCCTGTGAGATATGTATTAGTTGCTGTTCCTGAAATTTTTGCAGGTGTATTCTTGCCCTTATAAAGTCTCACCTGAAGCATTCCAGCAACATCATAATAATCGAAAAGCTTATTATTCTTGCTTTGTGCTGGATCCATCATATATACAACGCCATTTTCAATCGTATCAATACCGATCCAGTGACCGTCATATTTAACAGACATTACAACATAATAGCCTTGATTAATATATGTAGTAAGTTCGCTGATAATATTAGCCTTGGTCTGTGAAGCAAAATATGCACGTTTTTCAAATGTAAAGTCGCTAACAAGGCCAGTAACAGCACCCCAATAGAGATTACCTTCAGAATCGAAACCGCCGTTTTTATTTAGATAATCAACAAGTGTTCCAGGAGTAAAGCTACTTTCGCTTTTAGATCCAGAATGAACAACTTCCATAGCAACTGAAGTAACAGCACATCCTATCGCAGCCATAGTATCTCCACTGCCTCCCAATGTTTTACTGCCCCAGCGTGAGTCACTTTGCAGCCATGTTTTATAACTGTCTGCACCAGAAACGTTAATTGATGTCAAAAAGATGAAAGCGGTAACAGTAATCGCAACAAAAATTCTGTTGATTTTCTTAATCATACTTTAAAATTGTCCTTTCAAATGTAAATTCCTATTAAATTTTTCAAATAATTTACTGAAATGTAATAATTTATAATTACTTATTTATTATATCACGTATAAGAAGAATTTACAACCGACATTTTAACTATATCACGAAAAAAATATTCTGTAAATTTGTTAGAATTCACCAATATATAAACATAATATTTCAAAATAGTTACAATTTAGAACGAATATCAGTTACAATTTGTAAAAAATAACTCAATAATCATAAAAATAATGATTAAAATCACAAATTAAGGTTAAAAAGAATTTAAAAACTAACAACGGCGAATGGTTGCAACACCATTCGCCGTTTTGCTATATATATCACAAATATAAATTAACGCTAAAATAGCGATCTCCTCTGTCAGGTAACACAACAACGATATTACCACTCTCAATTTCCTCAGCAAGCTTTAATGCTGCTGTTATCGCCGCACCAGATGAAGACCCGGCAAACAGTCCTTCATTTCTTGCAAGCATTCGTGATGCTTCAAAAGCCTCGGTATCTTCAATCTTTATAACCTTATCGACCAATTGCATACTCATTGTTTCGGGAATAAAATCATTGCCAATTCCCTCAATATTATAATCCTTATGCTCTCCCCCGCCCATTGTTGAACCAAGCGGATCAGCAAGTATACCTTGAGCAAATGGGTTACGTTCCTTTATATACTTGACTATTCCAGAAAATGTACCACCACTTCCAGCGCCAGCAACTATATAATCTATTTTACCATCAAGAGCATCATAAATTTCTTCACCAGTTGTTTCGTAATGTGCAAGAGGATTACTCTGATTTTTAAACTGCATAAGTGAAACTGAATTTGGAATTTCTTTCAAAAGCCTTTCAGCCTCATCACAAGCTCCAAGCATTCCAAGCTCTCTGGGTGTATTAATTATTTCTGCTCCCAACGCTCGCATAAGTGTCTGCTTTTCAATCGAAAACTTTGTTGGAACTGTAAAAATAACCCGATACCCTTTGTTTAGAGCTGCAAAGGCTATACCTAAGCCAGCATTTCCAGCTGTTGCGTCCACAATAGTAGAATTGGGTTTTAATACTCCCCTTTTTTCAGCATCCTCAATCATATATATTCCGATTCTGTCCTTAACACTGCCAGTCGGATTCCAAAGTTCAAGCTTTGCAAATATGTTAACACTGCTTTTAGCACCTAAATTTGACAGCTTTACAAGGGGTGTATTTCCAACCAATTCATGCATCGATGAATAGTATTTCATATTATTTTACCTTGCTTTCGTTGATTGCATTTTCTAAATCCGCAAGAATATCTTCTGAATTTTCAATACCAACTGAAAGTCTGATCAATCCGTCTGTTATTCCAACCTTATGACGAATTTCTACTGGGATTGAAGCGTGTGTCATTGTTGACGGATGGCATACAAGAGATTCAACACCGCCAAGACTTTCGGCAAGTGAAATCATTTTCAATGATTCAAAGAATTTTGCTATATCATATCCTTCCTTGAACTCAAATGAAATCATTGCTCCGCCATTCTTAGCCTGCTTTTTAGTGACTTCGTATCCCTGTGAATCGGAAAGTCCTGCAAAATAAACCTTTTTAATTGCCTCGTTATTTTTCAAGAATTCTGCTGCCTTATTAGCATTTTCAATGTGTCTGTCCATACGAACGGACAAAGTTTTTATACCTCTTATTAGCAAGAACGAATCAAAAGGGCCAAGAACTCCGCCAGTTGAATTCTGTATAAATGCAATTTTCTCCGCCAATTGAGGTGTATTTACAACTGCAAGACCTCCGACTACATCAGAATGACCGCCAAGATATTTTGTTGCACTATGTACTACAATATCAGCCCCCAATGAAAGTGGCTTTTGCAGATAAGGAGTCATAAACGTATTGTCAACTATAACCAATGCTCCATGCTTATGTGCAATCTCAGCAACTGCCTTAATGTCAGTGACTGTCATAAGAGGATTCGCCGGACTTTCTATCATTATAGCCTTAACATCGTCTGTTATATCGTTTTCAAAAGCTTCCAAATCAGTCGTATCAGAAATTGTATAATTAATTCCGAAATTTTTGAAAACCTTATCCAGAACTCGGAATGTTCCACCATATACATTACTTGAAATTACAACTCTGCTGCCTTTTTCAAATAATGAAAGTACTGCTGTAGTAGCTGCCATTCCCGATGCAAATGCAAATCCTGAAGAACCGCCCTCAAGCTCTGCTATAAGAGTTTCAAGAGCTTCTCTTGTAGGGTTTCCTGTTCTCGAATATTCGTAGCCACGCATTTTTCCAAGACCATCCTGCTTGTATGTTGAAGTCTGATATATCGGCACATTTACTGCACCAGTGCGTTCATCCGTTGATATTCCACCATGTATTAATGCTGATTCAAATTTATTATAACTGCTCATTACGCCCATCCTTTCTTCAGATCCACTGACCTTGAGTCATAGTAACCGCTTCATTTAAGTAGTTGCTTGCTATATCCCTGAGTGTTACATTATCCGTAAAATCTGTAACCACATTATCAAAGCTTTTACAGACAAAATCATTTATAGATTCCCAAACGGTACAGCTACATTCTGCTGACGTCATACACGCTATTCCATCTAACGACTTCAAAATTTCTGTAAGCGTTATTTCAGATGCTGGTCTTGCGAGTTTGTATCCACCACTGATACCTCTTAAAGCTGTCAGTACACCATCTTTACGAAGTGTAACCATAATTTGTTCAAGATATTTTAGTGATATATCATTTTCACGAGCAATTTCAACAGCTGATATACCCTTTGAATTTTCATTATGACGTGCAGCTATGTAAACGAGTGCCGTCAGGCCATATCTTACTTTTGAGGATACTGCCATTTACGGCACTCCCTTCCTTATCCATGCGAAAACGTTTCTTCAGCCTTCACACGCTTCTTATATATTTTTTCTCCAAAATCTTCACCGCCAAGCTTTCCCACAGCATCTGCACGACAATGCTGGCAATGACGAAATACATTTAAATACTTCTCCGCTTTAACTCTTGCACCGTCAATTTCAGAACAAATTGGTGAACGATGCTCTGAAAATTCATGACGAGGTATTAACGGAATTATGTTATAAAGCTTTGCCCCAGCCTCACTGACTGTTTTAGCAATCGCTTCAATATGGTGATCATTAACTTCAGGTATTAAAACTGTATTAACCTTAACTGTTATTCCGGCATCTGCTATTTTCTTAATTCCAGAAAGCTGATTTTTAATCAGTATTTCTGCTGCTTCAATACCGTCATAATGCTTACCATGATATGTTATGCCACCGTTTATCTTAACAAGTATTTCAGGATCAACAGCATTTACTGTAACTGTAAGTGACTCAATTCCGATTTCAATTATTTCATCTGCTTTTTCATCTAATAGTAATCCGTTCGTACTCATACATTTTATTATTTCAGGAAATTCATTTTTAATAAGTCTGAATGAATCCAATGCTACAGTTGATGCAAGAGTATCACCAGGGCCTGCAATTCCTGCAACAGTAATTTCAGGACAAAGCTCCTTTGCACGTCTTATTGCATCAACAGTTTCTATTGGTTTTAATATAGTGTTTGAAACTCCGGGTGCCTGTTCAAAATCATTAAAATCACGCTTGCAAAATTTACATTCAATATTACAAGTCGGACTCACTGGAAGATGTATGCGTCCGTTTCCACTGTTTGGCCCCCCAGCAAAACATGGATGAAGTTCCTTTAACTTTTCATAGTTCATTATAAGCTCACCTTCTCTTGGTATATTTCATTGATTACAGCATCTATATTTCCCTCGGCCTCAAACACTCTGACACCTTTTTTAATAAGGTAATCCGCAGCCCCCAAGCCTATTTTGCTTACTACCACTGCATCGCAGTCATTTAATAATTCAATCACTCTGTCGAAATCCGTAGTATTATGACTTAGTTTATGCTGACAGGCAGCAATTACATCTCTTGCTTCAACAAATGTAATCACGCTGTCGGCAATATCGTATATTCTGAAAAATGCAGCTCTGCCAAAATGCTCATTTACATTTTTTCCGTCCGTTGTTGCAATTGCTACCCGTTTTTTATTCATAGCTACTCCTTATGCGTATGTTGAAAGTGATGCATTATAGACATCCTCAATAACTCTGAGTCCGCCTGAATATCCGCACCAATTTGTTGTCAGAGTCAGTCTGTAAGTTGTAGGTGCAGCAGCAGATACAAAGTCAAATCCCTTTTCTTCTGCGAGCTCCTTATCCCAACCACTTCCAATAATAATGCCTCTGCCAGTATTTTCTAGATTTCTGATTGCTTCCTGTGCAAGACCTGCATCTGGATTGATTGAAAGTGGAATTTCTCTCTTTTCAGATGTTGAAGCCAAATCATCTTTCACCTGCTGTTCATAGCTTGGTGGCAGATTATCAACAATAAACTGTTCCTTTGGAACGATTCCAGTTTCATGTAATAAGAACTTTGAAAGACCGATTACATAGCCTGCATCATGTATAATATGTACATGGTTTGGAAGTCCATATCTGAATTCAAGAAGGAATGTTGCAAGGTTATCAATTTCCTCATAGAATGCACGCTCTTCACGTTCAATAAATGCTTTTGCGCTGGCAACATCAAGTTCAGCACCATTTTCATTTGCAAACGCAATAACACCATCTAAGAACTTTGTTGTTTCATTTGCACCGATTGGCACATAGTTAAATTTGAAATATGGCTGATCATATTTCTGCTGCAAATGCTTTACAATTGGCTCGCCATACCATGGAGAAATCAGAATATTAAAATTAGCCTTTGGAATACTCTGCCATTCCGCAACACCCTTGCTGTATGGCCCAAACAATATGTTAACCTCAAGACCGATACCCTCAAGCAATCTCTTATATTCAAATAAATTGCCCTTCCAGAACTGATCCTGAAAAGGAATTGATGCCCATAAATTAACAAGCTTCTTTTCGCTTCTCTTAGGATTATTTTCAATGAATCTATTTGTGTACTGATCAATTATTGCGTTACAAACATCGCTATGTGAGCGGTAGTTATTAGATTTAAAACCCGGAGTTTCAACATGAACAATAGGCTTTCCCTCATCGTAGAATTCGTCAGTTACAGCAGCAACGTCATCACCTACGATTCCAGCTGTACAGCCAGTTAAAACAACCTGCAAGTCAGTATCAAGAACCTTATATGTATTTTCAATCAAGCTATGAAGCTTTTCTGTTCCACCGAATACAACCTCACGTTCACTGAAGTTTGTACAAGGCATTGTATTACCGCCAGCATATCCTGTAGCTCTTTCAAAGAAGCCCTCTATCATAGTTCCACAGCCTGGGCCTGAGTGTAATATCGGTACTGCTCTCGGAATTGCAACTACAGTCTGTAAAGCTCCGATTGCACAGGTATATCTCTCCTGTTCAATTATTCCAGCCATTAGTTTTTTCCTCCTTCAAGAAATGTGTATGGTTCCTGATCCAGCCACCATTTTGTGTATGGGTTAGATGTATGCTTTGCAAGATTTTTTACGAATTCGTCATTTTCAATAGTTTCAAGAATTCTTTCGCCGTAGTTCACAAGACCTGCATAGCCCATTCCAAAATGCTCATCACCAACTAGTAATGAAGGAATACCAAGCTTTGCGCCCCATAATGTCATTCCGCCATGTCTTGCAAGAAGAATGTCAGGCTTTATTTTATTCAGTGCATTCACAAGCTCAAATTCCTGCTTGTTACATACATTATAATTTGGAACATCGCCATAATCTTTAACTGTATGTGCAAGTGTATCAGATTCCTCTGAACCACTGTCATATACTGCATCATGATGGAAAATCGCCGCACCAGTTGCATCCATTCCAAGCTCTCTGCTTAGTGCCAAAAGTGAATGACCATGAGATGCACCAGCAGTAACGTAAACCTTCTTACCCTTTAGCTTTTCACGAAGCTCTTCAATCTTTGGAAGATACTTTTCACGTTCTTCAGCCACAATCTTAGCTGCCTCTTCTTCCTTACCAAGAAGTTCGCCCAATTCCTTGAACCAACGCTCAGTTTGTGCAATACCATATGGAGGAGCAGTTTTCAATTCTGGCACTCCGAAATTCTGTTCAAGAGCTGCACCAAGATATGAACCAAGCGTTGCACACGCCTGAATTGTTGCAGCAGCCTCTGAAGAATAACCAATACTCTCAACTGTTGAATATGGTGTAAGATAATTTGCCTTATAGCCTAATCTTTCAAACCATTCATTGAATATATCACTGCCCCAGAAATTTATTACATTTATTATATTACGTTTCTGTTCTGGCTTTTTAATAAGCTTTCTTGCAACACCGTGGTAACCAGCATCAAATCCAGAAGTCCATACCTTTGAACGGAAGCCTTCACAGAATATCGCAACAACTGGTATTCCAAGTTCGTCCTCAGCCTCTTGTGTAATGCTTTCAACGTCATCACCGATAATACCTGATGCACAGGTTGTAATAACAAATATTACCTTTGGCTTAGCTCTTTCAAAAACCTCATAAATTGCTTTTTCAAGCTTCTGGTTACCTCCATAGATAGTATCCTTTTCTTCAAGGTTTGTAGAATAAATCTTTCTCTGAGTTGCTTTTTCAAGTCCTCTCTGACCAATATTTACTCTATATGTAAAAGCAAATTCATGTAAACAGGATGAACAACCAACAGGGCCATGGCTTATTACTGCTCCGTCCTGAACAAGTACAGTTGTACAAGCTGCATGAGAGGTTGAACAACCAAGACACTGTGAAAATGATCTGTCCTTATTTTTCATTCCACCACATTTTGAACAGGATACAAGGTTTTCCGCTGTTCCGTTATAGCCAGTAATTGAGCCAAGTCTAAGCTCTCTTACCTTACAGCTAGTCAGATTTAAATCTATTTTATTTTGTGCCATATTAAGCTCCTTCGTCAATTAAATCTTATAATCATCAGCAAGATCATCCATCAAGCCGTGCTCCATCAAAATCTGTTCGAGTCTTTCCTGAGTCATAGGAGTTGGAATTGTAAACATTGTGTTATTTTCAACAGCATCCGCCAATGCTCTGTATTCATCAGCCTGATGTGAATCTGGTGCATAATCAATAACAGTCTTTTTATTAATTTCTGCGTGCTGAACAATATTATCACGAGGAACGAAGTGTATTAACTGAGTGCCAAGTTCCTTTGCAAATTCACGAAGAAGCTCTTCCTCACGATCAACCTTTCTGCTGTTGCAGATAATACCGCCAAGTCTTACGCCACCCTTTTCAGCATACTTTCTTATTCCCTTGGAAATATTGTTAGCAGCATAAAGTGACATCATTTCACCACTGGCAACTATGTAAATCTCTTTAGCCTTACCTTCACGAATCGGCATTGCAAAACCACCACAAACTACGTCACCGAGTACATCGTAGAATACATAATCAAGTTCTTCTGTATAAGCGCCAAGCTGTTCAAGCATTCCGATTGAAGTAATAATACCACGTCCAGCACATCCAACGCCGGGCTCTGGGCCACCAGATTCTACACAACGAATTCCATTAAAACCAGTTTTCATAAGATCATCAAGTTCAACTTCCTGAGTTGTACGAACTGTATCAAGAACTGTTTTCTGATGCATTCCACCAAGAAGAAGTCTGGTTGAATCCGCCTTTGGATCACATCCAACAACGAGTACATTTTTTCCCGCCTCAGCAAGACCAGCTGTAAGATTTTGTGTAGTAGTAGATTTACCGATACCGCCTTTTCCGTAGATTGCGATTTGTCTTAATGTTTTTGACATTTATGTATACCATCCTTTTTAGTTTTTTATTGGTTAATTAGAAATCATTTTAAGCGTCACATTCGATGTTGCTTTAAACATCGAGGATATATTAATTTAATCATTGCACCCTCCAAAGCTTTATAATGCCTATATGTTATGTATGTATTATACTTGTTATTTCCTATGTTGTCAATAGGTTTAGTATTGTTTCTGCTTTTTTTATATTAATAACCATATTTATCAATACATTTTTATACATATTTACCAAATATTAAGTTTACGGGTAAGCAAAATGAAGTTTTCTTTATATTGTATTTACTTTACTTTCTACTAATTATATAATATTGATATGTTTTATATGAGTAATAAGGAGAAATAATATGTCAAAATTAAAACGTTTTGCAGTTGCAAGTAAGAATGGTGTGACAATTGATGCACATTTTGGTCATGTTACAGAATTTTCTGTATATGAAGTTGATGAAAAGTCTGTAGCTTTTATTGAAAAGCGTCAGGTTGAGCAGTTTTGTGGCGGAAGTGACAATTGCGGTTCATTTGACGAGCGAATTAATAGGGTGATTTCGACGTTGGCTGATTGTAGTGGAGTAGTAGTGCAGAGGATAGGTCAGCCGCCAGCGGCTGCGTTAGAGCAGAGTGGTATTCAGGTATTTATATCAGCGGACGAAATTAAGAGTGCGATAATCAACGTAGTTGAGGGGAAAGGCAGTAAGGCTTATTGATGTGCTGGCGTGGGTAGTTGACTAAAAGCACGCAAAGCAAGCGACATCAAAAGTTTACTCAATTTTTTTCAAAAATTACGGTTTCCAAAGGCAGAGCCTTGGTCGCTCGTCGCAACGAGCGAAACTCTCTATCGTTCAAGAGCATTTTTTCTGGTGAATTTTTGCGAATGCAAAAAGAGGTATCTTTTTTGCAAGTGAAAAAAGATACCTAAGTAACAGACGTCGAGTTCTACCTACCTTTCAAAACGCACGATAGTGGGGAAGTTTTGAAACGTCAGAAAATCTAAATCCAGCGAGTTTAATAACCCAAAAAGTCCATTAAGCTTATTATTTACAAGCTTAATGGACTGTGGTTTTGTTGTAGGTTATCTGGTTTGTTGTTCTGACGTTTCAAATAATTTGAAAAGCAAAGAAAACATGTGTGGCATAAAAGGGGCAGCTCTCTCTTACAGAGCATGCCCCTCTTCAAAAACAGTCCGGATGGACTGTTTTTGAATTCACCCTGTGCAGAGCGCCCTACGGCTATAAGATTTCGCTCTGCGGAGCGACCAAGGCTCTGCCTTTGGAAACCGCAACCCTTTAAAAAGGGTTGACCTAAACTATTTTCGCTTCGCTTTGCGTGCAGTTAGTAAACTTACCGAATGTCGCAGCGTCACGCTGCATTTATCGCAATAACTCTGCTGGCATAATGTAATAGCCGCTCATCATGCGTACTTATAATCACCGATGTCCCACTATTGCATATATCACGAAATAACTTCATGATAACCTCAGCATTCTCAAAATCAAGGTTCGCAGTCGGTTCATCACCAATTATAACATCCGACTTCATATACAAAGCCCTCGCTATTGCAACACGCTTTCTCTCTCCGCCAGATAACTCACCAGGATACGAATTTGCCATATCCGCAAGACCAACTTGTTCTAATGCGCCTCTGACATTTACGCCTTTATTAATCCCCCTCAATAACGACGGCATAAGTACATTCTCTTTAACTGTAAAATTCTCAAGCAGCTCCATTCCCTGCGCAATGTATGCAACTGTTCCATTAGAAAGAGCATTTTGTTTAGATTGATTATTACTGGTAAAGTACTCGACACTGCCGCTGTCTGGCTTAACAAGCCCAGCCAGTATATTTAAAAGCGTAGTCTTTCCAGAACCTGATGAACCAGTAACACAAATCAATTCGTGCTTTTTTAATTCCAATGAAAAATTATCAACTACCACAAACTCTTTATCATTGCGACTATATTTTTTTATCACGTTCTGAGCTAACATTACCATTTTATCATCTCTTTTCATCATCACTAATCAAGCTATCCGGTTCGCATACACCAAGGCTTACATACGCTACAGCTGCTGAAATAATTGCCGCTGCTAAAATTATTCCTGCACATTCTAAAGACAATATTACAATTTTTGTAATATCCGGCGATAAAAACGGTAGCTCAAGCTTGTATTTCAAGTAATTCTGATATAATATGAATACAAATTCACCCAAGGCTGAACCAACTATTCCGCCAACTGCTGATAATATCGCAGTTTCCAATAGCAGCATGCACAATAGCTGACTTTTCTTTGCTCCGATTGTATAATATGAGCCTATTTCATTTTTTCTCTGCCCGGTTATTAATATGAATAAACAAGTCAAAGACACAAGTGCCATAACTATCAGAAAAATTTTAGTCGAGTGTGAAAAAACACTATAACCATTTACGCTTGTTTTTATGTTTGAAACAAGCTCATCTGATGTTAAAGCTGTTATTTCATCTGAAACTGTATCTGAAATTTCTTTAGTAACCTCTTCAATTGAATATCCATCCTTGAGCGAGATAAGCATCATGGACACATAATCCTGCTTGCCCTCAAGACCAAAATAATTCTTTACAACATCCATATTGGTAAGCATATGAGCCGTTTCAAAGCTTATAAAAGCACAATTATCATATCCCATTCCACTTTTTTGAAGCTTATACACTACATTAAATTCTTTTCCATAAAACATCGCCTTATCGCCGACTTCATAAGTAAATCCACTGCCAACAATCATGTCAAATTCGTTTAATTCCAATTTCTTGCCTTGCTCTGCAAGCCATGGTGATACCGAGAAATCGGTATCACAGTCCAGGCCGACAAGTTGTATTTTATTATCACAACAGCTGCTTGAAAGTGAGGCAAGATATAGCTGTGATGATATTTGATTAATACCGTCAATGTCAGAAATATTATTTACGTTATTAATATCAAAATATGCTGAACATGGTGTTCCAGTAAAAAATGAGTCACACATACTTCCGCTATAAGCTGACGGAATTAAAATTATATCTGCACCAGCACGCTTATTAACACTTTCAAGACCAGCCGTAAGGCTATTCTGAATGCTTGATATCATAAAGATGCCAAGTGTTGTTATAACCGTAATGCACAATATTAAAATACTTTTGCTGCGATTGCGACAAATATTTCTCCATGACAAGAAAAATATCAGTTTCATGTAATATCTGCCTTTTGTTTGGAGCTTTTAACTGCAAGTAATACAATTGCTAAAATTGCAATTACTATTGTAATTATCGCAATTGCGTAAGTAGCTGGGAATGTAGTGCTTCGGCATGGCATACTCTCCATTCCACATCCGCCAATTAAAGAATATGGATAAATCCATGAAGCAAATCCCGCAACAGCAGCAATTATATATCCAAACAATTTTTCCCTTACAGTTTTAGCAAAAACACTTAGTATTCCCGATATCACCAACAAAACTCCAGCTCCACTTATAACCAAAGCAGTATAATGACATTTCATTGTCTTTTCAGCTGTAACAGCACAAACCTCAAAAATTAAATGTGGGCCTAAAATTAAAAGTAAACCTGCTACAATAAAATATATTGGTAGAATTAATTTTTTCATATTTCATTTCCCCTACTCTATTATTTGTAATTATGGTCTGTCAAATACTGTTGTGCATCGATTGGTGGCACTACCGTTCCTTCAATTTCATCAACCATTCCATCAAGCTTAGTGTAAGCCGCCTTGGTAAGGTTATCTACGTCAACAGATTCTTCAAGCATTCCTAAATCCTTCAGAGCCTGTGTATTTCTGCGAACTGCTTCCTCAGTCGGAGTTACTGATGCGAAATAGTTAAAGCTGCTGATTACCTGAGTAGATATTGCCTCTTCACCAACTATATATTCTCCTGCAAGCTGAACCTTTGCTGCAAGCTCTGGATTCTGTCCAACCCATACTGAAGCCTTCTGAATTGCTGAAGCAACCTTTGCAAGATTTTCTGGATTATTTTTTACTACCTTACCGCCTGCCCAAAGTACGCAGCAATATTCGTCTTTAAGCAAATCAGATGTTGCTGAATTAAATATTTCCTTAGCTAATCCCTGATTAACCAGCTGAGTTGCATTTGGATCTTCTGTTGCAATTGCATCAATTTCGCCTGATTGAAGTGCAAGGCCCATTGCTTCTTCTTCGTAAACGATAAAGCTTACTTCCATGTTGTCAGCAGTTACACCTATTCCAGCATCAGACAACGCTCTTTGTGCCACAACGTGAGGTGAACTTGCAAGCTGAGTTACGCCAACTTTTTTGCCCTTT
>JAVBRC010000145.1:0-11471 GCA_031548405.1 Oscillospiraceae bacterium
AAAGGCTCTTTGAAGGCTGTAAGATTTCGCTCTGCGGAGCGACCAAAGGCGCTGCCTTTGGAAACTGCGATTTTTTGAAAAAAATCGATTAAAACTTTTGATGTCGCTTCGCTATGAGTGCTGTTAGTTAACTAACCCCTACGACCGTCGCTTTTTGTGCGTCATTACAATCATGCGTTTTGCGTGCCAAAATCTAAGAATAGCATTGACCAAGAGATACACATATGTTAAAATAAAACGATAACGATTTTACAACGAGGTGACTTGAATGGTAGAGTTTAATAATGACTGGGACAAGCTTCTTGAAGATGAATTTAAAAAGGAATATTATCTTAAGCTTCGCCAGTTTCTTAAAAATGAATATAAATCACAACGTATTTTTCCAGGAATGTATGATATTTTCAATGCATTTAAATATACGTCTTATGGTAATGTTAAGGCGGTGATAATTGGTCAGGATCCTTATCACGGACTTGGGCAGGCTCATGGACTTTGCTTTTCAGTAAAAAAAGGTGTTGCACCTCCACCATCACTTGTAAATATTTTCAAGGAAATAAAAAGTGACATTGGAATAGATAACACAGGCATGCACGGAGAATTGACAAAGTGGGCAGAAAACGGAGTTTTGCTTTTAAATAACGTGCTTACAGTTAAGGAAGGCCTGGCGAATAGCCATAAAAATATCGGTTGGGAACAGTTTACAGATAATGTAATAAGACTTCTTAACACCCGTGAAAAACCAATGGTATTTTTGCTTTGGGGAGCAAATGCAAGGGCAAAAAAGAAGCTTTTGACAAACCCAGCACACCTTGTATTAGAATCTGTACATCCAAGTCCTCTTTCGGCATATAACGGATTTTTTGGGTGTAAGCATTTTTCTAAAGCAAATGAGTTTCTTGAAAATAACGGAATAGAGAAAATTGACTGGAATATAGGCTAAGGAGAAAAGAATATGAGAATCAGAGATATGTTTGATAAGGGAACGGTTTTTTCGTTTGAAATATTTCCACCGAAAAAAACTGCCCCAATCGAAATAATTTATAATACACTTGATGAACTGGGAGATTTGAACCCAGACTTTATCAGTGTTACATATGGAGCAGGCGGAAGCTCACAGAGTGTTTCGACAAGTGAAATTGCACAGACTATTAAGGATAAGCACGGCATTGAACCCGCAGCACATCTTCCTTGTATTAACTATACTAAAAATGAAATTACTGAAATTCTTGCAGATTTTAAAAGTCATGGTATTGAAAACGTTCTTGCACTAAGAGGGGATATGAATCCTGATTTTCCGCCAAAAAATGATTTTAAATATGCAAGTGAACTTGTTGAATTTATAAAAACTCAGGGAGATTTTGATATTGCTGGTGCGTGTTATCCTGAGGGGCACTTTGATACACCTGACATTATTCAAGATGTTCTTAACCTAAAGAAAAAGGTCGATGCTGGTGCGTCACATCTTATTTCACAGCTTTTCTTTGATAATAAGTATTTTTATTCTTTCGTTGAAAAGACAAAAATTGCTGGAATAGATGTTCCGATTGAGGCTGGAATTATGCCGGTTGTAAATAAAAAGTCAATAGAGCGAATGGTTTCAATGTGTGGAGCAAGCTTGCCGCCTAAATTTACAAAGATAATGCAGAAATATGAAAACAATCCGGAAGCTTTGCGTGATGCTGGAATAGCTTATGCGATTGACCAGATTGTTGATCTTGTTTCAAATGGTGTTGATGGAATTCATCTTTATACAATGAATAACCCTTATGTTGCAAGAAAAATAAGTGAGGCAGTTGGAAATATTATTAGAGGATAAGTCGCTACGATTACATAGCATCTAAAAGTAACCACGACGAATGTCGTTTAGTTTAGGTCAAGCCTTTTTAAAGGCTTGCGGTTTCCAAAGGCAGAGCCTTGGTCGCTCCGCAGAGCGAAGCAGCGTGACGCTGCACCCAATCGCCGTTCGGCGGGGATAGTATCAGTGATTCCTTAAGGCAACACCGCAAAAAGCCCGCCTGACGGCTTTGCACATATCAGGCTCGCAGATTTTCCGTAATCTTGCACAAAAACTCCTTGACATACGCCAGTATACCTTAGGATTTTTTATACAATCTAACGAAAAATCTGACGTCGCAATATACGCACAATCTTTGTGCGGTATTGTCTTAACAATTTTTCAAATAATCAGATTAGTAGATGTGACCATATATTATTTTAATGAAGTATCACTTAAAATAGCTAAATAGCTTTTTATGGTGTTGCCCTTACAAGCAGAGGAAATTATTATGTTAACTCTAAAAAGCATTAATAAAAAAGAAGCCCTGAGATATATGGGGCATCATGGCGAATTGATACAAAGCCTTAAAGACACAGTTGATGAATGTGAAAGAAGAATACTTGAAACAGCTCGTCCGAATTTTGTTTTCAAGGTTTTTGATTTGGATTTCAATCAAAATAATGTTGCTGTTTGTGGCAGTTCGCTTATATTAAAAGGTGATGATGTGCGAAATCATCTTGAAGGCTGTACAAGAGTTGTGCTTTTATCTGCAACCCTTGGGGCGGACATAGACAAGCTTATAAGAACTGCTGAGGTAACTGATATTTCTTCTGCGTTCGTTATGGACGCATTAGCAAGCGCTGGAATTGAAGAACTATGTCGGATGGTTGATCTGCATATTAAAGAACAACTGCCAGATAGTTTTTTTACATGGCGTTTTTCACCCGGATACGGTGATTTTCCTATTGATATACAAAAGAATTTTCTTGAGGTGTTGAATGCACCTAAGCGAATTGGATTATGTACAGATGAAAACAATATTTTAATACCTAGTAAGTCGGTTACTGCTGTTGTTGGAATATCAGACAGTCCGTTGCCGCAAAAAAGACGAGGATGTGCATGCTGTAATATGACAGAAAGCTGTGCATTCAGAAAAAGGGGTGACCATTGTGGATTTTAAAGAACTTTTAGAACAAGGAACGGTTTTCCTTGATGGCGCTATGGGTACTATGTTACAAAATTCTGGACTTGAAGCAGGTGCTGCACCAGAAATTTTAAATCTTGAAAACCCTGAGCTTATAGAGAGTATACACAGAAAATATATTGGGGCTGGTTCTCAAATAGTTTATGCGAACACATTTGGTGCGAACAGATACAAGCTTAAAAATCATAGTGTTGATGAGGTTATTTCTGCTGCTATTTCAATAGCTAAAAAAGCGTGTGGCGAAAATGCACTTGCAGCGCTTGATATCGGCCCTATCGGCCAGCTTTTAGAGCCTAGCGGAACGCTGGCGTTCGAGGAGGCATATGATATCTTCAGGGAGCAGGTTATAGCCGGACGTGATGCTGATGTTATTGTTTTTGAAACAATGACTGATCTTTATGAGCTTAAAGCTGCCGTTCTTGCAGCAAAGGAAAATAGTGACAAGCCTATAATGTGTACAATGACATTTGAAGAAAATTTCCGTACATTTACAGGCTGCTGCGTTTCTTCAATGGCACTTCTTTTAAACGGTCTTGGTGTTGATGCAATGGGTATCAACTGCTCTCTCGGGCCGGCACAGTTGGCGCCAGTCTGTGAAGAACTTTTAAAATGGACGGATATACCTGTTATCTTAAAACCTAATGCAGGACTTCCAGATCCTGTAACAGGCGGATATGATGTTGCGCCTGAAAAATTTGCAGAGCAGATGAAGACTGCTGCAATTCAGGGAGTTAAAATTTTTGGTGGCTGTTGCGGAACAACACCAGAATATATTTCAGCATTAAAAAGTGCTATGAAGGATATTGTTTCAGAAAAGAAAAGTGCAATAAAACAAGCCGCAATTTGTTCGCCCTCAAAGACGGTTATTATAAATCAGCCACGAATTATAGGTGAGCGAATTAACCCGACTGGGAAAAAGCTTTTTAAAGAGGCTTTGAAGGAAAACAATATTGGTTATATCCTTGGGCAGGCGATTGAACAAATTCACGCTGGTGCTGATATTCTTGATGTCAACGTTGGTCTTCCTGAAATTGATGAAAAAGAAATGATGATTCGTGCGATAAAGGAAATACAGGGCATTACAGATGTACCGCTTCAAATTGACTCCACAATTCCAGAGGTTCTTGAGGCAGCTTTGAGAGTTTATAATGGTAAACCGATTGTAAACTCTGTAAATGGCGAGGATAAATCACTTGAAACAGTTTTGCCGCTTGTTAAAAAGTATGGTGCAGCTGTTGTCGGTCTGACTCTTGACCAGAACGGTATCCCTCCAAAAGCAGAACAACGATTTGCTATTGCAGAAAAAATCATGAAAAAGGCAATGGAATATGGAATACCAAAGGAAGATGTTTTCATTGACTGCCTGACACTTACCGCTTCAGCGGAGCAGGAAGCTGTTATGGAAACCTTAAATGCACTTAAACGTGTTAAAGATGAACTAGGACTGAAAACCGTTTTAGGTGTTTCAAATATTTCTTTTGGACTCCCAAACCGTCCGACAATAAATCAGAACTTCCTTACAATGGCTTTGACTTACGGTCTTGACCTTCCGATTATAAATCCGAATGTTGACGCTATGACGGGAGCAGTAAGAGCATATAAGCTATTGACAAATATTGACAAAAACTCAGCTGAATTTATTTCTGCATATAATGATTGTGCACCGAAGAATATTATTCAAAAAAATGAAGAAAATATTAGTCTAAGCTATGCTGTTGAAAACGGACTCAAAGAGGAGAGTGCAAAGGCAACTTCGGTTTCACTTGAAACACTTGAGCCGATGGAAATAATAAATGATATATTAATTCCAGCGCTCGACAAGGCTGGCGAACAATTTGAGAAGGGCGAAATTTTCTTGCCGCAGCTGATATTGACAGCTGGTGCGGCACAGGCAGCGTTTGGCGTTATTCGTCAGAAAATGCAGGAGGAAAACTCTGCACCTGTAAGCAAGGGAAAAATAGTTCTTGCAACAGTCAAGGGTGATATTCACGATATTGGAAAAAATATTGTTAAGGTTTTGCTTGAAAATTATGGCTATACGGTTATTGATTTAGGTAAAGATGTACCTTGTGAAGACGTTTTAAAGGCTGTAATCGAAAACGATGTTAAGCTTGTAGGACTTTCTGCACTTATGACTACAACTCTTAAATCAATGGAGGAAACAATAAGCTTGCTAAGAGAAAACAATGTTGATTGCAAGGTTGTAGTAGGCGGGGCAGTTTTAACCCCAGAATATGCTGAAAAAATTGGTGCAGACTATTATGCGAAGGATGCAAAGGAAACCTGTGATATTTCTAAAAGAATTGTGGGATAAAATAGATTCCGTTTTCAATAAAAGGTAAATATTTTACAATGTCAAAAAACATAAAATATATTAAATCTTCGTTAAATATTAGCATATATGATATGAAATTTTTTGGCACTTTGTTAAAAAAGTATATCACCTATTGAAAAAAAGTCATTTTTATAGTATAATTATTTTGTGAGAATTATTGTGGTGGGAAAAGTCTTATTGTTTTGTTCTTAACCACGTATGTAATATATAAAATAGGTTCCATGAAAAGTGGAGATAGGAGAGAGTAATGACAATTAAACCGGAAATTGCAAAAATCAAGGAGTCATTTATTGAGAAGCTGAAGCTTCAGTATAACGTATCACCTGACGAGGCATCAGATAAGCAGATTTATCAAGTACTTTCATCAATCGTAGTTGGTATTTTAAAGACTAAGCGTCAGAAGTTTATCAATAAAGTACATTCAGATGGTAAGAAGCAGATTTACTATCTATCAATGGAATTCCTTATGGGACGTTCATTTAAAACAAGCCTTTTCAACCTTGAAATAGCTGGTGAAGTTGAAGATATGCTCAAGGAATACGGTATTAAGCTTGAGAATATTTACGAAAACGAACCAGATGCTGGTCTTGGAAACGGTGGTCTTGGTCGTCTTGCCGCTTGTTACCTTGATGCCCTTGCAACACAGGCATACCCTGCAATGGGTTACTCAATCTGTTATGAGTATGGTATTTTCAAGCAGCAGCTTGAAGATGGCTGGCAGACAGAGCTTCCTGACAACTGGCTTCCAGGTGGTTCAGTTTGGCTTGATGCTCGTCCAGAGCTTGCAATTGACGTTCATTTTGAAGGTGAACTACAGGAATATTGGGACAACCAGTATCACCATATTTCACACGTTAATTACTCAACAGTTCAGGCTATTCCTTATGATATGTACGTTTCAGGTCATGACAGTGAAGGCGTTTCAGTGTTAAGACTTTGGGCTGCTAAAGCACCAAGCTTCGACATGTCAATGTTTAACCATGGTGACTACGAAAAGGCACTTGGTCAGAACGCTGCTGCAAATGCAATTTCTAAGGTTTTGTATCCTAACGATAACCACCTGGAAGGTAAGGCACTAAGACTTCGTCAGCAGTACTTCCTATGTGCATCATCAGTTGGTGATATCGTTAACAATCATATGGCTGTTTACGGAACTCTTGATAATCTTCACGAAAAGGTTGCAATTCATATTAATGATACACATCCAACTCTTGCAGTTCCAGAGCTTATGAGAGTTCTTCTTGATGACTGTGGATATTCATGGGAAAAGTCGTGGCATATTGTTACAAATACATTTGCTTATACAAACCATACAGTAATGGCTGAAGCTCTCGAAAAATGGGATGTAAACCTAATTAAGAGAGTTACTCCTAGAATTTTCTCAATTATTGTTGAAATCAATAATCGTTACTGTGCAGAGCTTATGGAAAGAAACAATGGTGACAGCGCTAAGACAACAAGAATGTCAATAATCAAGGATAACCAGATTCACATGGCTACTCTTTGTGTTGTTGCATCACATAGCATAAACGGTGTTTCAAAGCTTCATTCAGAAATCATCAAGCAGGATGTATTTAACGAAGAGTTTACAGACACTCCAAGAAAGTTCAAGAACGTAACAAACGGTATTGCTTACAGAAGATGGCTTTCACAGTCAAACCCTGGACTTACAAATCTGCTAAAGGATAAGATTGGCGACAAGTTCCTCAAGGATGGCAGTGAGCTTAAGAAGCTTTGCGTTTTTGAAAATGATAAGGCTGTTTTGGCTGACCTTATGAAAATCAAGAAGGAAAACAAAGAGCGTTTTTCAAATTATGTTAAGCAGAATAGCGGAATTCTTATTGATACTGACAGTATTTTCGATGTTCAGGTTAAGCGTTTGCATGAATATAAGCGTCAGCACCTGAATGTTATGAATATTCTTGCAGATTATGAATTCCTTCTTAATAATCCTGATGCTGATTTCGTTCCAAAGACATATATCTTTGCTGCGAAGGCTGCTCCTGGATATTACCTTGCAAAGCAGATTATCAAGTTAATCTGGGCGATTTCCGAGGAAATCAGAATGAATCCTAAGATTAGCAAGAAGCTTTCAGTATACTTCCTTGAAGATTACAAGGTAACACTTTCTGAACTTCTTATGCCAGCAAGTGATATTTCTGAACAGATTTCTCTTGCCGGAACTGAGGCATCTGGTACTGGTAACATGAAGCTTATGTTAAACGGTGCGATTACAATTGGTACACTTGACGGTGCTAATATTGAAATAAAGGACGCTGTTGGTGATGACAACATCATCATTTTCGGTATGAAGACTGAAGAAGTTAATGACAGAAAGAGATCAGGATATAACCCTGAACATTACTATGAATCAAACCCTGTTATTAAGAATTGCATTGACAGAATGTACAGAGGTCTTAACGGCTGCACATTTGGTGATGTTGCAAACTCATTAAAGACACTAGATCCATACATGGTTCTTGCTGATTTTGATTCTTATAGAAATGCACAGATTTATTCATCTGATTGTTATAGAGATTCAGAAAAGTGGGCTAAGATGTCCCTTAACAATATAGCCGGAGCAGGTGTATTCTCTGCTGACAGAGCTGTTACAGAGTATGCAAAGGACATCTGGGGACTTTAATTAGCATAAAGCTGACATAATCGACATTCGGTGGCAAGTCTAGTTAATCCGCCGAATGGCGATTTAAAAGTTTACTCGATTTCTTACAAATTTTCGGTTTTCAAAGGCAGAACCTTTGGTTGCTCCGCAGAACTAAATCAAATCCAAACAGGGTATCTGCCAGAACAGGTACCCTGATTTCACGAAAGGCAGAGATTATGAGAAAAATATTCGACAGCTGGAATACAAATTATAAAAAACCTTTTGGTGCAGTTAAAAGAGGGGAAGAATGCGAATTCCGTATAAGACTGCCGAAAAATATTGTTCTTGACTTTCCGCCAGTTCCAATGCTGGTAGTGTTCAGAACCGGTTATAAAGAAACTTTTCTTTCAATGAATCTTGAAAGCGAAGAAGCAGATTATAATGTCTATCAGACAACATATACTCCAAAAAACTCAGGAATACATTATTACTATTTTTCTTATAAACAAAATGGTAGCAGAAATTATATAAAGAAAACTTCAAGTCATGAAAGCAGTCTTAACTCGGGAGAATTATACCAGCTTACAGTTTACAATGAGGATTATGAAACGCCATCATTTTTAAAGGGTGGTATTATGTATCAAATTTTCCCAGATCGTTTTAATAAGAGTGGGAAAATTCATAAAAATATTCCGACAGATCGCATAATCAGAGAGAGTTGGGAGGATACACCTTATTATCGTCCTGATGAAAAAGGTCATGTCTGGAATAATGACTACTTTGGTGGCGATCTTGAGGGTATCAAGCAAAAGCTTACTTATCTGAAGGGGCTTGGTGTAACTTGTATTTATTTAAATCCGATTTTTGAATCCCATGAAAACCATAGATATAACACAGCGAATTATCGTAAGATTGATCCTCAGCTTGGTACAAATGAAGATTTTGAAGCTCTTTGTACTGAGGCTAAAAGATTTGGAATTTCAATAATTCTCGATGGTGTATTTTCTCATACTGGTGCAGATAGTATTTATTTTAATAAGTTTAATCGTTATGATAGTATCGGTGCTTATAATTCAAAGGACAGCGAATTCTTCTCATGGTATACATTTGAACAATATCCTGATAAATATGAGGCATGGTGGGGCATTACAACACTTCCGAATGTTAATGAGAACAATGACAAATACACTGAATATATTTGCGGCGATGGCGGTGTTTTAGATTATTGGATAAGTCTTGGTGCAGCTGGTTATCGTCTTGATGTTGCTGACGAACTTCCAGATGAATTCCTTGATAATCTTAATAAGTGCGTTAAAAAGCACGGTAATGAAAAAATAATTATAGGTGAAGTATGGGAAGATGCCTCAAATAAAGAAAGCTACGGTGCTAAGCGTCGTTACCTTTTGGGCGATCAGCTTGATTCAGTTATGAATTATCCTTTCCGTACATCTATCATGAACTACGTTCTTGGTGGAAGTCCTTTTGACTTTAAAAATGAAATTATGACGATTGTCGAGAATTACCCTAAACCGTCACTAGATGTTCTTATGAACAGTATCTCAACCCATGATATCGAGAGAGCTATTAATATTTTAGGCGGCGAGAGCTGTGAAGGTAAGGATAAGGACTGGATGTGCAACAGACGTCTGACAAGCTATGAGTATGACCTTGGAAAAAACAGAATGAAGGTTGCAATGGCATTGCAGTATTTTCTTCCTGGTGTTCCTTGTGTTTACTATGGAGATGAAGCCGGCTTGCAGGGTTATAAAGATCCATTTAACCGTCGTTGTTATCCATGGGGCAAGGAAGACGAGGAACTTATCTCATACACAAAAGATCTTGCACAAGTAAGAAAATCGTCAAGAGTTTTTAGAGATGGCTCATTAAGGTTCCTTTATATCGATGATAATGTAATTGCTTTTTCAAGAGCAAGATATCATCGCAGAAAAGCTGTAATCTTCTATGTAAACCGTTCTTCGACAGAACAGGTTATTGATAGTACAAAAACTGATGCAAGACCATGTTCTTATTATCATACAATTTATGGTGATGCAAAATATGGTGAGAGAATTGTTCTTCCGCCATATGGATTTGTTGCGTTTAAAGTTGAGTTTCCACTAGATTCAACGACAAATTAAATTTTTAATACGACATTGAATAGCTGTAGCAAAATTAAATTGCTACAGCTATTTCTGTTTATTATAAACGTCACGTTGCTTTTATTTATTATCTGAAACCTTTATTAATAAAAAAGCGTCTAATGTATGTAAAGCAAAAGATTTATTTCAATAAAAAGGAGGCGTGTAACATTGGAAGTTAATCTGCTCATAAAAAAAGCCAAAAGCGGCGATCCTGATGCCTTTGTAGAGCTGATGGAACAAAATAAGCTTTCTATGTATAAAACAGCAGTGGCAATTCTTCATAATGATGCTGATGCTGCTGATGCAATGCAGGACGCTATTTTACTGTGCTGGAAAAACATTTCAAAGCTTCGTCAGGAAAAATTCTTTAAAACATGGCTTACAAGAATTCTGATAAACAGCTGTAAAGATTTAATAAGAAAAAACGGCAATGTAGTTTATCTTGAAAGCTATGATAATGTTGATACGGGCACTGATGAAAGCCTTTCAAATCAAAATGTAAAGGAAAGCTTTGAGGGGTTAAGCAAAAACTATAAGCTTGTTTTGACACTCTATTATAATCAGGGGCTTACAATTAAAGAAATATCCAAGCTGCTTGATATGAAAGAAAATACGGTTAAGACAAGGCTTTCAAGGGGAAGAGAAGAGTTTAAACTGCTTTATACAGATAGGGAGGCGTTTTCATAATGAAAAATAATAATGAAATCTCTAATAATTTTGATAATATAACAGAAATTCCTGAAATTGTAGATAAAAAATGTACGGAGGCATACGAGATGGTATATAAAGATAGTGAGCAGACAAGTAAACCTAAAAAAAGTGTTACATTTAAGTCTGGAATGGCTCTTGCAGCTTGTGTTGCTGTTGTTTCAGTTGGTGCAATTACACTTCCTGTAATGGCGGAGCATATTCCAGCTTTGCAGAGTGCGTATGAATTTATCAGCGGCAAAACCTACAGCAAAAATCCAGCAGATAAAATTGACCTTACAATGTATGCAGAACCAGTTAATATAAATAAAGAGGATGTTAATGCAGATATCGTAATGCAGGATGTTTATTGTGATGGAAGCAATATTTCAGTTTCGTTGGCACTCACTCCAAAAAGTGATATCTTAAAAAATATGACAGCTGTAAATGGTAGATATAGCATTTATCTTGATGGAAAAAAACTTAATGACGATGATTACTGGAGAAGTGAAATTAGGTTTATGGATGGAGGAGATGGAAACTATTATGCAATTTTGCATTATTCAAACTTAAATACAACAGCGAATTCAGTGCTTAAAATTGAAATTAGCGGGCTTTATGGAGTAAATGGTTATGTTCAGAATTGGGTTGCTAATGATGATTATTCTGGAACATATGTACCAGAACAGACAGAAGTAGTTTCCGGCAAATTTGAATTTGAA
>JAVBRC010000026.1:0-3672 GCA_031548405.1 Oscillospiraceae bacterium
AGAGCAAGGCACTTCTGTTTCAAGCATGCTAAAAGCACTTGGACTCAGTACTGGAAGTACTGGGAATTGGAAAAGAGGTCAACTTCCAAAAGGTGATGTACTTGCTAAAATCGCCAATTACCTTAATACTTCAATCGATTATATTGTTTTTGGAAAATATCGCAGTGACTTAAAAGATGATGAACTGCATCTTATAGAATTATATCGAACAACTCCTGAAAGAGCAAAATACAAAGTGACCTGTGATTTTGAGCGTATTATTAAAAGTGAGATAGATAAGCTCGCTTTAGAAAAAGATATCGTATAAATTGTAAGATATTATGCAAAAAATGAAAGGTCGCTTTGCTAACAGTAGTTTTTTCGACTATTAGCAAAACGACCTTTAGGAATATTATTTTACAATTCAAATTTATCATCAGCTTTTTTTGATGAAATAAATATGGCCATTGTAAAAACTCCTACTGTACCTCCAAAAAGTGAACCAAGTATAAAATTAAGCAATCGTATCATCTCCTGTCACTATGGCAATTAGTTATATTATGATGTATTTTTTCTATGTTTAGACATTTTATTTAAAATTATATGTACATTGATGAATCGCTGATAAAATAGATTAAAACTCGACTTGTGATATCAATACAAGTTATTATATTGCTAATTTTTATTTTTTGTGATATAATAATTGTATTTAGTGGGGGTGATTATATAAAAAAAGTAAAAAAGTTTTTTAATAAAAACGTCCTTATAGTTCTGATTTTATTGATTCAAGCACTCTTTATTATCTCTTGTTGCTTGAAGATTTATAATAATATGACTTATGTTTATGGCATACAAATGATTTTTTCATTCGTAATTGTATGCTTAGTAATAAACAGAAGGGATACAAATCCAGCATATAAGCTATCATGGACTATAATTATTCTGCTTATACCGATTTTCGGTGTATTTATGTATGTGTTTCTTCACGCCCAGCTTGGAACAATGTTCTTTAAGACTACCAAAAACCAACTTGTCAAGCAAACAAAGTCATTGATTCCACAAGATGAATTTGTAATGGAAGACTTGAGAAGAGATTCTGTTTATGTTGCACATCTTGCCCAGTATGTAAATGATTTCGGATATTATCCTATATATAAGAATACTTATGTTGAATATTATAAAAGTGGTGAAGAAAAATATGCTTCTATGCTGTGTGAACTTCAAAAAGCAAAAAAATATATTTTCATGGAATACTTTATTATAGATCAGGGTAGGGTATGGGATAGCGTTCTTGAAATCCTTGAAAAAAAGGTTGAGGAGGGCGTTGAGGTAAGGTTACTTTATGACGGAATGGGAAGTCAGTTTCTTTTGCCTATTTACTATAACAGATATCTTGAAACTAAAGGGATAAAGTGCCGTGTATTCAATGAGTTTAGACCGTTTCTTTCGACTGCACAAAATAATCGTGACCATAGAAAAATTCTTGTAATTGACGGTGTTACAGCGTTTAATGGTGGTGTGAATCTTGCAGACGAGTATATAAATGAAAAAGAACGCTTTGGGCATTGGAAGGATACTGCTGTTATGATCAGGGGAGAGGCTGTTTGGAGCTTTACGGTAATGTTTATTCAGATGTGGGAACGTAAAACCCGTCAGCTTAGCAATTATGAAAAATATAAACCTGAAAAATATGAAAGCTTTGTGTTAGCGGAAGGGTATGTTCTCCCTTATGGAGATAGTCCGACAGATAATGAAAATGTCGGAGAGCTTATATATCTTGATATTATAAACAAGGCTAAGGATTATGTTTACATTACAACGCCATATCTCATTATAGACAACGAAATGATTACAGCGCTTGGGTTTGCAGCCAAAAGTGGAATTGATGTAAAAATAATAGTTCCACATATTGCAGATAAATGGTATGTAAACTATGCAGGCTGGAATTATTATAAGGAATTAATAATGCTTGGTGTTAAGATATATGAGTATATGCCTGGATTTATTCATGCAAAAAATTTTTTGTCAGATGACGAAATAGCAACAGTTGGTACAGTAAATCTGGATTACAGAAGTCTGTTTTTACATTTTGAATGTGGTACATTAATGTATAATGTGCCAGCAATTTCCAGAATAAAATCTGACTTTATTGAAACACTTGGGAAATGTAGACGTATTACATTAAAAGACTGTAAAAAAAGACCATTAATTAAAAAAATAGCAGGCGGATTGCTTAGAATGGTAGCACCGCTCTTATAAAAGGAGATATTAAAAATGAGTGAATGTACACACGATTGTTCATCATGTGGTCAGAGTTGTGGAGAGAGAAAACCTGAAAGTCTTTTGGAAAAACCACATGATCAGAGCAATATTAAAAAAGTAATTGGCGTTGTTAGCGGAAAAGGTGGCGTTGGAAAATCAATGGTGTCATCTTTACTTTCTGTAAATATGAATAGAAAAAATTATAAAACAGCTATTCTTGATGCTGATATTACAGGTCCTTCAATTCCTAAGGCATTCGGTGTCAAGGAAAAGGCTTTTGCAAATGAAACGGGGATTTTTCCAGCTGAAAGTACAACTGGTATTAAGGTAATGTCTGTAAACCTTATGCTTGAAAATGAAACTGATCCAGTTATATGGAGAGGACCGGTTATTGCAGGTGTTGTAAAGCAATTCTGGACAGATGTAATGTGGGGCGATATTGATTATTTGTTCGTTGATATGCCTCCTGGAACTGGCGACGTTCCGCTAACAGTATTTCAGTCAATACCTGTTGATGGGATTGTAATTGTTACATCTCCTCAGGAGCTTGTTTCTATGATAGTAGAAAAGGCAGTTAAGATGGCAGGAATGATGAATGTTCCGGTTATAGGTCTTGTTGAAAATATGAGCTATGCAGTCTGTCCAGATTGCGGAAAGCAGATTAATGTTTTCGGTGAAAGTAAGCTTGAGAGTGTTGCTAAGGAATATAATCTTGATATTATTGGTAGACTTCCTATAGAACCAAAGCTTGCATCAGCTTGTGATAAGGGAGCAATTGAACTTTATAGCGGACAGTGGCTTGACGAAGCGTCAGATAGGATTGAAAAAATTTAATACAATAGTCATATTGTAAAGATAATTTGTGCGTCGGAGGTTTGAAATCAATATGTTATTAGATTTAAATCTCCGAAAAAGCCCGATTTTACGGGCTTTGAAAATTTTCTTAAAAAAACTTGAATTTTTTTCAAAAAAGTGTTGACATCCTGCTATATATGTGATATAATATTAAAGTAGTCAAGGAGAGAATACATAAAACTTGATTGATATAAATTCTGGGGTGTCGCCAAGTGGTAAGGCAGAGGACTCTGACTCCTCCATTCCGTGGGTTCAAATCCTACCACCCCAACCAAATCTAAAGCTAGTCTTAATTGACTAGCTTTTTTGTATTTGCAACCAAACAATGATGTTTTTATGCAACTTATTTACCTGTATTAATATTCAAAATATTAAAATGAAAAAGCAATAAGCCCGCCAGTTATGGTTAGAGAAATCTGACGAGTTTATTAATCTATATCGAGGATATGAGAGCGTTATCACTGAGTTTAACATATAATTATATATTACTTAAATGCCCTGTTGCAGGGCATTTTTTTATATTTCAGTTATGAATAGTTAGATATGCATAATTTATTTGATGGAAAGATTGAAATA
>JAVBRC010000178.1:0-7844 GCA_031548405.1 Oscillospiraceae bacterium
CTCACCTTTACGGGTCAGCAAAACTGGCTGGAGAATTTGCAGAACAATTTAATAGTAAAGAGTTTGCTTATAATTGCGGATTGCTGCATGATATTGGAAAGTATTCAACTGAATTTCAAAATAGACTTAATGGTTCTAAAAAATGTGATCATTCATCAGCTGGTGCAAAAGAAGCCTTTCGAGATCAGCAATTCGGAAAAATAGCTGCACAGTGCATTGCAGGGCATCACAGTGGACTATTGAATACTGGAACAATTATTGATTGTAAGGGGAGCGGAACATTTTATTCTCGACTATCAAGTGATAATAAAATTCCGGATTATAGTAAGTTCAGCTGTGATATAGATATTTCAAAGGTTAAGTTTCCGCCTCCAGCATTAAAGCCGACAAGGGATATGGGATTTACATTTTCCTTTTTCACCAGAATGATGTATTCCTGTTTGGTAGATGCAGATTTTATTGATACAGAAGCATTTATGCTTAATGGTTTACCAAGAAATAGTGAAAATATAGATTTTAAATTTTTGAAAGAAAGTCTGGATAAAAAGCTTTCATCATTTAAAGGTGGAAATATAATCAATGATAGCAGATGTGAAATTCTGAATGAGTGTATAAACAAAGCTGATATGCCAAAGGGATTATTTACATTGACAGTTCCGACTGGAGCTGGAAAAACTCTTTCATCAATGGCTTTTGCGTTAAATCACGTCATAAAGAATAATCAGCGAAGAATTATTTATGTTATTCCTTATACGAGTATTATTGAACAAAATGCTAAAGTTTTTTCTGATATTCTGGGTAACCAAAATATATTGGAACATCATTCAAATTACGAATTTAATGATAATGATGAAATAAAAAAGAAACTGGCATCTGAAAATTATGATATTCCAATTGTAATTACAACCAATGTACAATTTTTTGAGTCGTTTTTTGCAAATAAATCTTCACGTTGTCGAAAACTGCATAACATCTCAAATAGCATTATTATTTTTGATGAGGCACAGATGTTCCCAGCAAATTATCTGAAGCCATGTATTCACGTTATCACCGAACTTGTTAAAAATTATAATTGTTCAGCAGTCTTGTGCAGCGCTACTCAGCCATCTTTAAATGGCTTCTTTGAAAAGAATGATATTAAGCCAGTTGAAATATGCAGTGATATAAATCGAATGAACAATATATTTAAGAGAACGGATATAGTTGATATTGGTGAAACCTCCAATCAGGATCTGAAGGAGAAGTTAGCACAGCATAATCAGGTTTTATGTATTGTTAATAGCAGACGTCATGCATCGGACTTGTATTTTGAAGAAGAGGGTGTTTATCATCTTTCGACTCTTATGTGTCCTGAACACAGAAGGACGGTTATAGAAGAAATACGTCAAAGGCTTAGAGAAAAAAAGCGTTGTATAGTGATTTCAACACAGCTTATAGAATGTGGAGTTGACGTGGATTTTCCAGTTGTATATCGAGCATCATGCGGTTTGGACTCGTTGATTCAGTCTGCTGGAAGATGCAATCGTGAGGGAAAACTTTGTAACAAAAATGGTGAAAAAATTAATGGAACTGTTTATTGGTTTAAACCAGAAAAAAAGTATTTTGATAAACTTCCGTCATCGCTATTGTATCCAATTCAAATAACACAAGAAGTTATAAGAAACCATTCAGATTTAAGCTCTAATGAAGCAATAAAAGACTATTTCGATAAACTTTATTCATATAAAGGAGAAGATAGAACTGATTGTAAAAACATTGTAAAGGAACTCAATGATGGAATGTCTATCAAAAGCAATGATGTAAATAATTGGTTTAACTTTGATTTTAAAACTATATCTTCAAAGTTTAAGATTATAGAAGAAAATACATATTCGATAATAATTCCTTATAATGATGAAGCGAAAAAACTCATATCAAATCTTAACTATATTGATAGTTTTAAAAATACATTAAGAAAATTACAGCAATATACCGTTAATGTATATGAAGGTGAATATAAAAAATTATTGGGTGCTGGAAAAATAAATACTTTCTCAGAAAAGAGTGCAATACTTAATTCTTATGAAGACTATGACTCGAAAAAGGGGTTGAATATAGACTTTTCAAATGGAATAGCTGTATTTATGTAAGATGAATTTTATGCAATATTATTGTAAACAGGAAGGACTGATAAAATGGGATATGGTATTAAGGTTGAAATAAGTGGAGATTACGCATTGTTTACAAGACCAGAAACAAAAGTAGAAAGATTTTCCTATAATGTAATAACTCCGTCAGCAGCAAGAGGTATTCTTGAAGCTATTTATTTTAAGCCAGCGATACGCTATAAAATTGACAGGATAGTAGTATACAATGAACCATGCTTTACAAATGTCAGAAGAAATGAAGTTAGTGAAAAAATATTGTGCGGTGATATGAAAAAGCTTATGGGAACAGGAGAGGGAAAGGCTTTTGTTTCAACATCAGAAATTATACAACAAAGAGCATCGACTATACTCAGAGATGTCAGATATGTAATTGAAGCTCATTTTGAAATGACAGGGATATGCTCTGAACATCCTGATGAAAATGAGCAAAAGCACTATAACATAATGCTTAGAAGATTGAGAAATGGACAGTGTTTTCATAACCCGTATCTGGGCTGTCGTGAATTTCCAGCAAAATTTAAAATTATTGAAGGCGAAACGCCTGAAAGTGATTTGGTTGGTGAAACTGATTTTGGATTAATGCTTTATGATATGGATTATACATACGGCGAAGATTATAAGGATATAAAAGATATTTCTCCAACATATTTCCATGCAATTATGAAAAATGGAGTTATTGATTTGAAAAATGTAGAGATTGTGAGGTGAATATTACATGGCGATGCTTAAATCACTTGTGGATTATTATGAAATATTGTGTCAGGATGAAAACAGTACAATCCCAAGATTAGGCTACAGTTCGGCAAAAGTGTTTTATGCTTTGAATATATCTGATAATGGTGAATTGCTTAACATAATTTCATTGAAAATTCTGAATGAAAAAAATAAAGAAATTGCAATTCCTATGATAGTACCACAGCAAGAAAAACGTGCATCTGGTGTCAGTGCCAACTTTCTGTGTGATAACTCAAGTTATGTTCTTGGGCATGATAATAAGGGAAAACCTGAACGTTCTAAAAAATGTTTTGAGGCATTCTGTGAACTTCATAAGACAATTTTATCAGACATTGATTGTAGGGAAGCTAAGGCAGTACTTGCATTTCTTGATAACTGGGATATAAATACAGTGGCCGAAAACTCTATACTTTCTCAGTTAAGTGATGCATTTACTGAGGCGAATTTTATTTTTAAACTGGATGGAGAAAATAGGTATATACATGAATGCCCTGAAATAAGAAATGCATGGATGCAATATAAAAATACTGCTGTGAGCAATGAGCTATGCGGAATTTGTCTTGTGACTGGGGAAAAAACTAGTATTGCAAGACTTCATCCATCTCTTAAAGGACTTAATGGTGGCAAATCAACAGGTAATACATTAGTATCTTTTAATGCTCCTGCCTATGAATCTTACGGAAATGTAAAGAGTCAGGGTTTGAATGCACCAATCAGTGATTATGCAGCATTTGCATACACAACAGTTTTAAATACTATGCTCAGTGATAAAACAAATAAAATCAATTTGGGCGATTCAAATATTGTTTTCTGGGCACAATCTAAAATTTCTAAATCATATAATGAGATGTTTGCTTATATGATTCAGCCAGATGAAAAAGACAACGATAATCTGGAGGAGAAAAATACCATAAAATGTATAAAGGGCGTTTTTGAAAAAGTAAGGAACGGGGAGAAAATAAATTCTGACGGTCTTAACTTTGATGATGTCAGATTTTCAATTCTTGCATTGTCACCAAATGCTGCAAGAGTTTCAGTTAGATTTTATCTTGAAAACTCATTCTATTTCTTTATTGAAAAAATGGCAAAGCATTATAGAAATATGGCGATTGAAAAGCAGTTTCCAGACAAAGAGCCTGACTCAATATCAATATGGCGAATTCTTAATGAAACAGTTGCCCCTTCGTCAAGAGATAAGTCGGCAAGTCCTTTACTTGCAGGCTCTGTGATGCAGGCGATATTGAATGGTACAAAATATCCGTCTTCTCTTTTCTCATCTTTAATGATGAGAATAAGGGCAGACAGAAATATAAATTATGTTAGAGCATCAACAATCAAAGCGTATCTTATCAGATTTGATTTTAATAAATATCAGGAGGTATTAACAATGTCATTAAATAGTGAATCAACCAATACGGCGTATTTTCTGGGCAGACTCTTTGCAGTGCTTGAAAAAACTCAATTAGAAGCAAATCCAGGCATAAACACAACAATTAAGGACAGGTATTTTACTTCAGCTTGTGCAAATCCATCATTGGTTTTCCCGCAGCTGTTAAAATTATCAAACCATCACATTGCAAAAGCTGAATATGGAAAAAGTTTAGACAAAAGAATTTCAGAAGTACTTGAAATTTTAAATGTTAATGAAGACCCATTTCCAAAAAATCTTTCACTCGAAAGTCAAGGTGTATTTATACTTGGATATTATCATCAGAAGAATACTTTTTACAAAAAGAAGGAGGACTAAAAAATGAGTGAGTCAATTAATAACAGATATGAGTTTACAATTTTATTCGAGGTCGAAAACGGAAATCCTAATGGAGATCCAGACGCTGGAAATATGCCTAGAATTGATCCGGAAACAGGCTATGGTTTAGTTACTGATGTTTGCTTAAAGCGTAAAATCAGAAACTATGTTGAAGCCAAAAAAGATGACAGTACAGGGTATAGAATTTATATCAAGGATGGTGTTCCACTTAACACAAGTGATAAAGAAGCTTTTGAATATGTTGGTGTGAGCGAAAAGGATGCACAGGCAAAAAAAGGAGATATTGACGAAAAAATCAGGGATTTTATGTGCAGTAATTTTTATGATATAAGAACTTTTGGCGCAGTTATGACAACTTTTGTTAAAGCAAAATTAAACTGTGGACAGGTTAGGGGACCAGTTCAGCTTGGATTTGCTAAGAGTGTTGATCCGATTGTTCCACAAGAGGTTACAATTACCAGAGTTGCTATTACAACTGAAGAAGATGCAAAGAAAAAAGAAACTGAAATGGGTAGAAAACATATTATTCCTTATGCACTATATCGTTGTGATGGATATATTTCTGCTAATCTTGCAAGAAAGGTTACAGGATTTTCCGAAGACGATATTAACCTTTTGTGGGAAGCAATTATAAATATGTTTGAAGTTGACCATTCTGCTGCAAGAGGAAAAATGGCAGTAAGAGATCTTATTGTATTCAAACATAAGGACGAACTTGGAAATTGTCCGGCATACAAGTTGTTTGATTCAATAAAGATTGAAAGAATTTCACAATCAGCAGCAAGAAAATATTCCGATTATAGCATTGTAGTTGATGAGAGTATTATTCCGGAAGATGTTACTTTAACACGACTGATATAAATATGTTTAATCAGGATGATTATCTTTTTCTTTCCGGTATACAGCATTTTAAATTCTGTAGGCGTCAATGGGCACTGATACATATTGAACAGCAATGGGCAGACAATCTGCGTACAATTGAAGGAAATATTCTTCATGAAAAGGCACATGATAAGTTTTTTTCTGAAAAACGAAAAGATGTAGTTATTACCAGAAGTCTGCCTATATCCTCTAGTGAACTTGGTATAAGTGGCGAATGCGATGTTGTTGAGTTTCATGAAGACGAAAAAGGTATTGAAATTTCAGGTCGTAAAGGGAAGTTTAAAGTGTATCCCGTTGAATATAAACGTGGTGAACCGAAAGAGAGTAACGAAGATATTTTACAGCTTACTGCTCAGGCAATGTGTTTGGAAGAAATGCTTTGCTGTGATATTGAGTCGGGTGCATTGTATTATGGTGAAACCAGAAAAAGGTTGCGTGTTTCATTTAATGATGAGCTTAGAAATGAAGTCAGGTCAATTATTTCTGAAATGCATCAGCTATATGACAGAAGATATACTCCGAAAGTCAAACGTACAAAGGCTTGTAATGCTTGCTCACTAAAGGATTTATGCTTACCGGTATTAGAAAAACGAAAGAATGTCAGAAAATATATTGATGAATTGTTAGGAGATGATTGATATGAAAAAGCTTTTAAATACGCTGTATATCACTTCTCCTGACAGATACCTTTCACTCGATGGTGAAAATGTTGTGGTTTTATGTGATGATCAGGTTATTGGCAGAATTCCATTACATAATTTAGAAAGCATTGTGACGTTTGGTTATACTGGTGCAAGCCCAGCATTAATGGGAAAGTGTGCAAAGGCGAATGTTGCACTGTCTTTTATGAGCATGAACGGGAAATTTTTAGCAAGGGTATGCGGCGAAGTGAAGGGGAATGTTACTTTACGAAGACAGCAGTATAGAATTGCTGATAATGAAAATGAATGTACAGCCATATCTTCAAATTTTATTACAGGGAAAATATTTAATTCGAAATGGGTATTAGAACGTGCTATACGAGATTATCCATTGAGAATTGATACAGATAAGCTTAGCGAAAAATCAAAGTTATTGTCAAATTCATTGAATTTATTAAAAGATGTGAAAGACACATCTCAACTGCGTGGGATTGAAGGCGAAGCAGCTGCTGTTTATTTTTCTGTATTAGACACATTAATATTAAATCAAAAGGAACAGTTCTATTTCAAATCAAGAAATAAGCGTCCGCCATTAGATAATGTAAATGCAATGCTTTCGTTCGCATATACATTGTTGGGGATTATGTGCGCAAATGCATTGGAAACTGTTGGATTAGATCCGTATGTAGGATTTATGCATAAGGATAGACCTGGTAGAATATCATTAGCACTTGATTTAATGGAAGAGTTGAGAAGCGTATTTGCTGACAGGTTTGTAATTTCACTGATTAATAAAAAGATGGTATCCGATAAGGGTTTTAGTGTCAAGGAGAATGGTGCAGTTATTATGGACGAAGCTACACGAAAAAACTTTTTGACGTATTGGCAGAATAAGAAACAAGAAACAATAAAGCATCCTTTTTTACAGGAAAAAGTAGAATGGGGTATGATACCGTTTATACAAGCAACACTGTTAGCACGGCATATTCGCGGTGATTTGGAAGAGTATCCACCATTTCTATGGAAGTAGGTTTATATGCTAGTACTTATTACATATGATGTAAATACTCAAGATGCAGCTGGACGAAAAAGACTTAGGAAGGTTGCAAAGGAGTGCGTTAATTATGGACAAAGAGTTCAGAACTCTGTTTTTGAGTGTATTCTGGATGCAGCTAAAAGTCGCGAAGTAATTCATAAACTTGAAAAGCTGATTGATAGTGATAAAGATAGTCTTAGAATATATTACCTAGGAAATAATTATAAATCTAAGGTTGAACATATTGGTGTCAATCTTAGTTTTGATGTTGAAGCGCCGTTATTATTTTAGTGCGAAAGTATATTGAACATGAAAATCCAATACCATTCGCACCAAATTTAAAATACAATTTGTATATTTTAAAGCAAATATAATTAGGCAATATACAAAAAAGTATTATATCATCAATAAATAACAACTATTTGTAATTTATGATGATAATTCAAAAATGTTTTTGTGCATTTTTGCTGTCGTTCTCCTCGCGGAGAACGTGGATTGAAATTAACCTATAAAACTTTTTAATAATAGTTGTATTGTCGTTCTCCTCGCGGAGAACGTGGATTGAAATTACCACAACTTTAAAAGATGGAAAAGACATTATGTCGTTCTCCTCGCGGAGAACGTGGATTGAAATG
>JAVBRC010000023.1:0-5337 GCA_031548405.1 Oscillospiraceae bacterium
TTCATTCGCAAAGGAAGAAGAAGATTTCACAAAAATAATTGATGCAATCAAGGCAGTTAGAACAAAAAGAGCTGAAATGAATGTTCCACCATCAGTTAAGGCGAAAATACTAATTGAAACTGCATACACTGATCTATTCAATGAATGTGGTGTATTCTTTGTAAAACTTGCTTCTGCTTCTGATATTGAAGTTGGAGAAAAATTTGAAGTTGAAGATGCTGTTACTGCTGTTACTGACTGTGCAAGACTCTTTATCCCTCTTGAAGATTTAATTGACAAGGAAAAAGAAACTGCACGTCTTGAGAAAGAGATGGAAAAGGTTCAAAAGGACATTGACTTCTTAAGTGGAAAGCTTAACAATCAAGGCTTTATTGCAAAGGCTCCTGAAAAACTTATTGAAGTTGAAAAGGCAAAGCTTGCCAAGGCTGAAGAAAAAATGGCAAAGATTAAGCAATCAATGGATTCACTAAAATAAAAAAATAAGGGACTATGGCAAATTTATCATTTGCCATAGTCCCTTTTATATTAGCTCCATTCAATTCAATTAAACATTGTATATATTATCTATATGTAAACAACTTTTTAATCGGACGAAATAAAAATATAAACAACCTCTTTATCGCCCTAAAGAGTCTACGAAACAGGTAAATTATTGACCTACTCCAACGTTCTTCTCTATCAACTCTATCAATCATATCAACGAATTCTTCATGTTCAATATTATATTTTTTATGAATTTCCCTTGTTACCTTAGTACTATCAGTAGCTAAATCTGCCATAAAGTATTCTGTTAAAATAGAAAGTTCCTTACATTTTGGACAATTTGCATCTTGGTCATATGGTGCTGGAAAAAAGTGCTGACAGTGTTTACAAACAAATAGTTTTAACATATAACAAGACTCCGAAATCAGTAATTTAGTACTAGTTGCATTATATAATCATCCATTACAAAACCGTTGCCTATATCGGTAACAACAGTATCAATAATTTCAAATCCAATATGCTTATATATGGCGATAGTATCATCGTTATGCTTATTAACAGTAAGATAAACTGCATCAAGATTATTTTTTGCTGCAAATTCCTTGACTTTTTTAAGTAAAATGCCAGAAAATCCATTCCCACGATATTCAAGCTTTATATAAAGCTTACTTAAAAATACTCGGTTTTCATCCTTTTTAAAGCCACAATAACCAGCATTTTCACCATCTACATTTATAATATAATAATTCATACCATTTGAAATGTGTTCTTTTATCGGATTAAAACTCTGAAATTTATCAAGCATATAATCAACCTGTCCCTGACCAATTAATGATACAAAATGTTGATTCCAAATTTCTTTTGCTAGTTTTTCGAGTTGACATACTTCTTCATCTAAAGTCACTCTATTTAATGAATATTCCATAGTACATTCTCCAGTTTAGTTTAACTTATTTCCGCACCTACTACAAAAAGCAGCATTTTCCTTATTTTCATGATTACACTGTTGACATACTTTTCCAGTCTTAATTTCCTTTGGCGCTACTTCCACTACTGGCTGTAACTCAACAGCTGGTTCAGAAACTGTTTCAATAACAGGTACTTCCGAGCTTTCAACAGAAACTGTATCCATTCCATTGTCATTAACTTCTTCATTCTTATATATTAATTTAAACTTATTATTTAATTTTGCTGAAATAACTGTAATGACAATGCCCAACGCAAGAAGCACTGCTGAATATACCAAAAATGTAATTACAATTGGTGTTATCAGTTCGTTTAAAATATCAAGCTCTGGCAAAATCTTCATTAAAATAAAGCTTGCAACGGATGTAGCAAAGATACTTCCTGATGAAATAATAACTGACGTTCCATATTTACTCATCATTTTTTCAGCACGTCTTGAATTAGCATTATAAACCACGAACCACTGTATAAAGATTACCGCCATGAATATCACAAGAAAAATCACATTTGCATAAGAAAAAAATGTCTGAACATATTTACTCGATAACGAGTTATCGGCTAATTCATGTGAAGATTTATCCATTTCGTCAAGAACTGAAAGATTCTCTCTCAACTCAGCCTTATCCGGCTCAAGAAAACGCAATCCAGCCTCATTATAAAGAAGTTCTTCATTATCCTCAATAAGCTTAACAATTTCATCTGCAGTTATATCAGGAAAATCACCCTTATCAAGTGCAAATTCCTGAAAATCTTCAACCTTTTCAATCAAGAAGTCCTTAATAAATGGATTTTCAAGAAGGTTATCCACATTTTCTACTGTTATTCTTTCATCGTCAATATATTCCTCGTAAATATATTGGTCAAGCTTTTTATTTTCATCAACTTTAATTTCAGCCAACTCAATATTTTCAATCGCCTCAACCAGCATATTTTTATTTACAACAGTTCTGAGTGAAAGTGTCATTATAAGGCTAAACACTGAAATCATAAGTAAAATAAAGCAAATTACGGAGTTTACTCCAACTCCCCCGTTATTTTTCTTTGGTGCTTTTTCACCGCATACACAGGTTTCATTGGCGTATATTTTTTTATTACATTTTATACATTGCATTGAATAACTCCTCCAAATTTATATTGTTTTAATTATATCACTCAATGCAAATTATGTCAAGCAGCGTGACGCTACAACTTTCTATCGCAAAATAGAAATAACCAAAGAAAAAACGCTCTTCTCTATGGCATCGTCGAAACCTCTCCCCATCTCGTCACAATATTCTTACTCTTATCATAGCTATCATAATCACTCGCCGAATGAACATTTCCTATACAATTACAATAACCCCCTACATACTTATCATTTTCAGAATCCGAATAGAAAACATGAGTAACCTTATAATCAACAACAACAACGCCCCAAGCTCCATTGTCAAGATGAGTATTAAGGGCTTTTAACTTCGTATAGAATTCAGAAGTCAATTTATCAGTAAATATCACGCCCGATATATTGCCACAAGTATGGGTTCCGTCGAACAGCTTCGCACTCGTTGGACTCATTGCCCTATCAATTACTTCATATTTTTGAACAACAGTCTGAGCAGCATTAAAAATTGCTGTCGCCTGATTTTGTGCTGTATCAAACTTTGACTTTCCTACTTGTCTTACCATATTTGGCATTGCAACCGTTGAAAGAATTCCGATTATTGCAATAACAACTATAAGCTCAACAAGGGTATAGCCTTTTAATTTATGCTTTTTCATTCTATCGCCCCTTTATTTATCAAACAAATAAGGTTCCCGAAAAACAGGAACCTTACTTTTAATTTATTTTCAGGAAGGGAAAACTTAGTAATTATGTGGTTGGAGTTGTAGTTCCAGCTCTATCTGATACAATTGCAGAAAATGTTGAATTATTTTCATATTCTGTCATTGTAACTAAATCTGGATATGCTCCAACATAAGAAGAACCATCTTCATGATAAACAATAAAATCAACTTGACCAATATCATTAAAAGTAATCTGTAAATCTAAGTTAGCATCCAAACCAGGAACCGCCTTATTTAATGCGTCTGTAAACGCACTAACGGTTTCAGTTTCAGCACCTAAACCAGAACCACCAGATAATGTAACATCAGCAGTATAAGTACCAGCAAGTGTCATACCTTCCATTTCTAATTCAGCAGCAATAATATTTGCCTGTTCAGCTATCTTTGCAGCAGAATCATTAGCGGTTGCCAAACGTGATTTTTTTACATTATTAAGCATATTTGGAACAAGTACAACTGCAAGAATACCAATAATCGCAATTACGATAATAAGTTCAACGAGGGTAAAACCCTTAACGCTTTTTTTCTTCTTAGCAATTTTAGCAGCCTTCAGTGAATAGTTTTTAAATTTCTTGTTTGTTTTCATAACTAACCTCCTAAATCAGTAAAACAAATTTTAGTATAAATTAAAGAGTAAGCTTAACTTTGATTGTTTACTTCTCTTTGGCATGTATATATAATATCATACGCAAAAACAATTGTCAATAGAATCAAAAATCTTCTACAATTTCGAAATCTTAAACGTTTTCTTTAATTATATTTTCGTCAAATTTCACAGTAATTATCAACTTGGAAATACATATTTCACTATCTTGCATTAAGAAAACGATAAAATTCCTGTTTGTCATGACATTTTTCAAGTGCGTGTTCTTCCTTGATTGTACCACGTTTTGTAAGCCTTGCAAGTTCCTGATCAAGGCTCTGCATTCCGCTTTGCTTACCTGTCTGAATAGCTGATTGAATCAGATGAACCTTATTATCTCTTATCATCGCTGAACAAGCATCAGTTACATTAAGAATTTCCTGAGCCGCAATTCTTCCCTTTCCGTCAGCTGTCGGAACAAGGGTTTGTGATATAACTGCTACGAGAACGTTCGCAAGCTGTGCTCTTATCTGTTGCTGTTGGTGTTCAGGATAAACGTCGATAATACGGTTGATTGTGTCAGATGCACTTGTTGTATGAAGTGTTGAAAATACCAAATGTCCTGTTTCAGCGGCAGTAACAGCAGCTGAAATAGTTTCAAAGTCACGCATTTCTCCTACGAGAATAACATCCGGATCCTCACGAAGTGCGGCTCTTAGTGCTGCGGCAAAGTCAGGAACGTCCATTCCAACCTCACGCTGGTTAACCATACAGCATTTATGCTCGTGCATATACTCAATAGGATCCTCTACTGTTATTATATGCGAACTCTTGTGAACGTTGACATAATCTATCATTCCCGCAAGAGTTGTTGATTTACCAGAACCTGTCGGGCCAGTTACAAGTATAAGACCTCTTGGACGCATACAGAATTCTGAAAGAATTGGTGGAAGTTTCAAATCTTCGAGTGTCGGAATGTCATTTCTTAGCAAACGTATCGCAATTGCAACATTTCCTCTTTGAAAGTAAACGTTTACTCTGTGACGAAATCCGCTATCTGTTACATACGAAAAGTCAGTATCAATATTTTTTGAAATACTTTCTTTCTGATCATCATTTGTCATCTGTTTCATAACTTCCATAACCATATCGTTGTTTAGCACAGGATAGCCAGACATCTGCTTTAAAGAGCCATGCAGGCGGACAATTGGCGGAATCTCGGTAGTAAAATGAAGGTCAGAACAGCCTAAGGCTCTTGCCTCGTCGAGTATTTTGTTAATTTCAATCATTTATGTAATCCTCCTATATTTTATCTTGGTGAGTTGACTAACATCACGCAAAGCGAAGCGAAGATAGTTTAGGTCAACCCTTTTTAAAGGGTTGCGGTTTCCAAAGGCAGAGCCTTGGTCGCTCCGCAGAGCGAAATCTTATAGCCTTAGAAGAGCTTTTTTTCTTTGGTTCTTTCTTTTTTGCGATAGAAA
>JAVBRC010000005.1:0-2721 GCA_031548405.1 Oscillospiraceae bacterium
GAAATACCTTATAACTTTTCTTCTGATATCATTTAACATGGTGGTTTCCTCCTTTGGCTTATTTTGTGTTTGTGTCTTTCACTGTTATTATTATATCATCTTACGGTAGAATCCATGTGTAATCTTACGGTAGATAATACACTTGAAATCTGTTATAATATTAGTATAATAAATAAGAAGGTGTATTTAACATCTTCTCTAAATCCCCAACACTTACATCCATTCTCTTTGAAGTTTCCTCCATAGACAGACCCGAAACTAAAAAATGCTCTACAACTGTCTTCATGTCCTCACCAACCTCAATAATATGCCCGTCAAGGTCATAAAAGCGAACAGAACGCTGCCCCCAAGGCATTTCGTTTACACCATCACCAATGTAGCTGATATCTGGATACAGTTTAAGCTTTTTGAGGAACGCATCGAAGTTATCCTCCTCAAAATAAAGTTCCATGTTGTGCGGTTTCTTCACGATACTTTTCTTTGGAATGTTCACAATGGCATCAAATTCCTGTTGTAGGGAAAGACCACCATAAAAAGAAATATTTATCCCATAATCCTGAAATACTTCAAGACCAAACAATTCCTCATAAAATTTTCTTGCGAGCTTCACATCGCTGACAGCAATACATACACCGTTATATTTCATAATTTACCTCCTTGTCATCAATCATCCTCTATAAGCTTCTCTAAATCCCCAACACTTACATCCATTCTCTTTGAAGTTTCCTCCATAGACAGACCCGAAACTAAAAAACGCTCTACAACTGTCTTCATGTCCTCACCAACCTCAATAATATGCCCGTCTAGGTAATAAAAACGCACGGAACGCTGTCATATCACACCATGACCTTAATTCTGTAAATATTTTGTTAAATTATAGGATGCATACTTGAAAAATATAGTAAAACAACATTCCTAATATAATAGGCAGACCTTGATAAATAAGAACTTTTTTAATATTACATTTGCATTTGTAGAAAAATATGACATTAGGCAATAAAAGCAATACTAAAAATGCAAGTAGGCAGATAACTCCTAGTTGTATACTATGGTTATTATTATTAGCCTCGAACATAAATGCATAAACTAAAACAGCCAAAAGAAATCCTACTGCACCAACAAAAATATTTGTAAAAATGCAAAATGCTATGGAAAACTTATTCTTTATCATCAATACTCCTTACTCCTTTTTAATTCTTAAATTCAACTTATAGATCATACTTTACTTTTACGTCAATCAAATTTAAAGCTTCGTTTCATACCCAAACTCATGCAATACAAGGTCATCATCAATCACCTCGTCATAGATTCCATCAGCCCTTGCAAAACCATTTTTCTCATATAATCTGATTGCAGGCTCGTTGATATCTACAACAAAAAGTCGTAAATATTCCGCACCAAAAGTTCGGGCAATTTCCTTTATATTTTGAAGCACCAGACCACCAATGCCTTTTCTTTTATAATTTACATTGACACCAAAACGGCTCATATACAACGCTTTTGCGTGGTTATCTTCCCATTCTACAGAATTATAGCCAGAAATTGAATTAAGCAATGCTATCGCAGAAACAATTTCGCCATCATTCACCAAGATATATAGCTGATTATTTTTTATGTCATCTTCAAAAAATGCACAAGGGAAAATATCATCCCATATTTCAATTTTATTCCGATTCATGTCTTCGATTATTTCATTAAATACAGCCTTAATCTGTGGCAAATCCTGCATAACAGCTAATCTGAAATTCATGTTTATTCACTCTCCAAATCTTTCGTTCGCTTTTACCCCGAATAGTAATCAAACTTCATAGTCGCACAGTTAACACTTGCAGTCACACCATGCTCGTTGATATGGTCTATTACATCATTATCCATACCACCGCAAATTTCAATCTCACATTCGCCCTTGTCGTTGATTGACATGGTTATATAATCGAAATAAAGTTAATTGCGTATGGTTTCTATGCAAAACAGCTCGTTATTATCATCTCTGACTTCCTCGCCGTCGTAACATTCCTTAACCATTTCACAGCAACCATTAAATATTTCATAAGCATTCTTATAGACAAAATCAAGCCCTCTGAAATACAAATCTTTCTTTGTTTCATCGTACCCACTAATCATAATTTCATCAATCTTATTACCTGCAAGTTCCGGTAAATTTATATTAATTGAAGTATGCTGTTTCCAATTTGAATCAACCTCAAAAAGCATTTCGCCGTATATTTTATCTGTAATTGTTTCGTTTGTAATGTAGTTTTTATTGTATTCATCATCAGCTTTAGCCTTTTTGTTTTAACTGATTTTTGAACTGATATAATTAACAATAATATTGACAATCAACCATAAAACAATGACAATAGCACTTAATGTTTTATTATTTATATTTATACCGTTAAATTCAACAATGCCAACAGAAACAGTCAGCACTAATATAAAAACAAAAAATATTACTAACTCCAGACCTATCTTTTTTAACATATAACAATACCGCCTTCATCTTTCATTGATTGATTTGTTAATTATACCATATCTAATGAATAAATTCAATAAAAAATGAACGGTCAATTAAGCCGTGCAAAATATCTTTTGTTTATTATTTAAGGCTTTACTTTTTCTTCTCTTTATACTAAATAAAGCAATATAGATAATTTGTATAATCAAATTTGTTCATAATACTAATCCGTCAGACTTTCTGCCAGCTTGCGAATATCCTCATCA
>JAVBRC010000202.1:0-4322 GCA_031548405.1 Oscillospiraceae bacterium
TTGTTTTCTTCATCCTCATCCTTCTGTTCTTCATAAAGCTTTGTAAAACCATCGAATTTAACAGAAAAACCTGACGCTTTAAATGTACATCCCTCTGCTTCAATAGTAACTGAAACAGTATCAAGCAATGCATTTGCCATCTGGCTTGCAATAAAGCGTTCCCAGATAAGCTTATAAACCTTAAACTGGTCAGTTGTAAGACTGCTCTTCACCTTTTCTGGTGTAAGCTCAGGAAGTGAAGGACGAATAGCCTCATGGGCATCCTGTGCATTTTTTTTGCTCTTAAAAACTCTAGGAGTTGGCGGCAGATATTCCTTACCAAAAATATCTTCAATACAAACCGCTGCCGCATCTCTTGCCTCATCAGAAATTCTCAGGCTATCGGTTCTCATATAGGTTATAAGACCAACAGCACCCATTTCTTCAATTTCAACACCCTCATAAAGCTCCTGAGCCGCCTTCATTGTACGCTTCGCCTGAAAACCAAGTCTTCTTGAAGCTTCCTGTTGTAGTGTTGAAGTTATAAATGGAGGTGCTGGTTGTTTTTTAGTAACTCGTTTTTTCACGTCAGTTACAGTATATACAGCATTTTCCAGTCTTTTTAATACATCATTAGTCTGTGTTTCATTTTCAAGCTCAGCTTTTTTTCCGTCAACACTTGCAAGCTTTGCACCAAAAACTTTTCTGCTTGATGGTGCAGTAAACTTAGCATCAACGCTCCAGTATTCCTTCGGAACAAATGCTTTTATTTCATTTTCACGGTCAACAACCAATCTTACAGCAACGGACTGAACTCGTCCTGCTGAAAGACCTCTCTTAACCTTTTTCCACAAAAACGGACTAAGCTTATAGCCAACAATACGGTCAAGAATTCTTCTTGCCTGCTGTGCATTAACAAGGTCAATATCAATCTTATGAAGATTATCCATACCAGCCTGAATACCAGTTTTTGTGATTTCGTTAAACGTAACGCGATTGTAATCATCAAGATCCAGTCCGAGCATATGAGCTATATGCCAAGATATAGCTTCTCCCTCTCTATCTGGGTCAGTTGCGAGATATATTTTATTGCTTTTTTTAGCATATTTTTTCAGTTCTTTTATAACATCTTCTTTGCCCTTCATATTTATATACTTAGGCTCATAATTGTTATCAAAATCAATTCCCATCTTTGATTTAGGCAAATCTCTGACGTGCCCCATTGAGGCGATAACCTCATAATTCCCACCAAGATATTTTTTTATAGTTTTAGCCTTGGCAGGAGATTCCACAATAACTAAATCAGACATATATGTTAATATTTCTCAATAAGGAACCAGTGTTTCCTTAATTAAAATGAGAAATTCTCCTTTCACTATTTTTTTATCAGTCCATATTTCTTATCATCTTTAAGTTCAACAGCTGTCATTATTTCAAGCTCTGTTAAAACCGCAAGAATGCTTAAGGAGTCAACACCAGAACGCTCTATAATCTGATCCAGCTGCAAATCTCCGTTTTCAAGAACCTTAACAATAGCCAGCTGCTCATCATTCATTTCCTCAAGAAGTTCTTGCCATTCGTCACTGTTTTCAACACACTGTTTCTCTGAATTCTGATTTTCTTTTTGTATTTTTTTATTTTTTCTTTTTGAAGTACGGCTATCTCTCTTAGGTATATCATTATCTTCCGAAACAATCTCCGGAATTTCAAAGTCACTTTTCAACATTCTGAAGTAACTGGAAGTATAATAGTCATAAAGTATATCCAGATGACTAAATATAGGAGTTGCACCGTCCCGAAGATATTTTACCACTCCAGCATACCTTTTGTCAAATATATCTGCCGGTGGAATACAAAATACGGTTCTCCCCTGTTCAGCAGCGTGTTGTGCAGTTATAAGTGCACCGCTTCTTTCATCTGCCTCAGTGATAAGCGTAGCAAACGTCAAGCCCGCAATTATGCGGTTTCTCGAATGAAAGCAAAATTTATCAGGACGTGTTCCAGGGAAAAATTCTGTAAGAACAAGACCATTTCTTGAAATAATCTTTTTAGCCTTTGCATTTTCTTTTGGATAGTCGACATCAAGTCCACAAGCCAAAACTGCAACCGTCTTACCACCTGCTTTTAATGCACCCTTATGTGCCGAAGAATCAAGTCCAAGTGCAAAGCCACTAACAATAACAAATTCTCTTTTTGCAAGCTCTGCACATATTTTTTCTGTCACATCAAGACTATATAAAGATGGCGTTCTCGTTCCGACACATGACAGCGAGGGGTACTTGCTGAAGATTTCCAAGTCACCCATACAAAACAGTACGGCAGGCGGATTATAAATATTTCTTAAAAGAGGCGGATAATTTTCATCCTCAAATGTCAAAATATGGAAATCCTTTTCTTCACAGTATTCTATAATACTGTCGCACTGTTCTATATGCGTTGTTTTTATAGCACGCTTTTCTGCTCCGCTTAATGATTGATGTTCACCATCACAAACAGCCTCATAAGCTTCTCTTACATCACCAAATGGGCTAATCATCTGCCATATTCTTTCGTTAGCAGGACGAAGTGCCATAGCAAACCAAATCCAATACCGTTTGTTATCAGTCACTTCTCATCAGCTCCCACATTATAATTCCAGCAGCCATTGCAGCGTTAAGCGATTCTGTATTACCATTCATTTTGATTGTAATACTTTGTGAACACATCTCAGTTATTTCGCTGTCAAGACCATTTCCTTCATTTCCGATAAAAACAGCTCCACCCTCACTAAAATCAGTCTTTTTTACATCAAAAGCATCAGAGCTTACAACTGCAGCAAAGCTTTTCAATTTAGCATCAGAAAGAGCAAGAAATAAGTCGTTCAGATTCACATCTCTATAGATCGGAATTCTGAACATAGAACCCATAGTTGAGCGAACAACCTTAGGATTATAAATATCACAGCTTTCACAAAAAATAACACCGTCAAGCCCTAAAGCGTCAGCGGTTCTTATAATCATTCCAGCATTTCCAGGATCTTGCAGTTTATAAAGGACTGCATATTTGCCATTAACTGTAAGATTGCCAATTATATTGGTATTATCTGAGAATTTACAGAGTGCAAAAACGCCCTGTGTATTTTCTGTTGCAGAAATATGTTTTCCAATTTCATCAGAAATAATATTTATTTTAATATCATCATCAAAATTTTCAATATCATTGCAATATTTCTCAAAAGCAGTTTGTGTAAAATAAATCTGTGTTATTCCCGCATTAGATTTCAGTGCATCAAAAATAAGACGACTTCCCTCAAGCGCAAAAAGTCTATATGTATATCTTTCCTTTTTTGAATTAAGAAGTTTTTTATAAAGCTTAATTTTAGGATTGTCCTTTGACTTTATAATTTCACCAAAAAATAGGTCACTACTCAAACTGTACACCTCCGAAAACACAAATTCCTCAAACTTCCGTTTAAACGAAAACACGCTCTAATGCAGAAAAAGAGCGTGTTTATATCTAATTAAAGAGCAGCCTTAGCCTTTTCAACAATAGCTGTAAAGCCTGCTGGATCGTTAATTGCAATTTCTGAAAGCATCTTACGATTCAATGTAATTTCAGCCTTCTTAATTCCGTTCATGAACTGTGAGTAGTTCATGCCGTTTAGCTGACAACCAGCGCTGATTCTAGTGATCCAGAGTCTTCTGAAATCTCTCTTCTTACGCTTACGGCCAACATATGCATAGTTGCCTGATTTCATTACGGCCTGTTTAGCCATCTTGAAATGCTTGCTCTTTGCGCCCCAATAGCCCTTAGCAAGCTTTAGAGTTTTATTTCTTCTCTTGCGAGTCATCATCGCACCCTTAACACGTGCCATAGTCTTGTACCTCCGTTTTATTTCTCGATATTACTTATAAGGAACTAATCTTTTAATTGTTGGAGCATTCGCTTCACTTGCAACACCTGCACAACGAGCAATTCTCTTTCTCTTAGTGTCCTTCTGAGTAAGTCTATGTCTTTTGTTTGTGTGCTGATACTTAACCTTACCGTTTTTAGTCAGCTTGAAACGCTTCTTCGCGCCTGAATGTGTTTTAACCTTAACCTTTGCCATAACAGATTCCTCCTTTATTTAGTCGATGCTTTCGGTGACATGAACATAACAATACTGCGGCCTTCCATTTTGGCAGGCTTGTCAACAACACCGGCTTCTGCACACGCTTCCTTGAATTTAATAAGCAATTCCTCACCTAATTTAGGATGTGCAATTGCACGCTTACGGAATCTTACGGAAATTTTTAGCTTATCTCCGCCATTAAGGAATTTAACTGCCTGATTAACTTTTGTGTTAAAATCGTGAGTATCAATTG
>JAVBRC010000174.1:0-6314 GCA_031548405.1 Oscillospiraceae bacterium
AAAAAAAGGAAGCCTTAAAAAAGACTTCAAAAATTGACAATAATATTCCTTTTATGTTATAATGAAATTCAAGGTGATTGCATAATACGGTAGGCGGTTTCTCCCTGTAAGGGAGGTGATAGGTTATGGTTACATACGAAGAACTATTTTTGTTCGCAAGTATAATAATCAGTACTATCTCTCTATGTTATATGATTTTTCATAATGACAAGAAATAGTTTCTTAGCATAAAAAGAAACACCGCCCTCTCTCCCAAAGTTGGCGGTGTTTCTTTACACTTAAAATTCGGAGAGCCGCTTATCGCAGTCACCTTTTTTCATTTACATTATACCACTGCTGAAATTAAATGTCAAGTTAAAAATTCGCCACTGGCGAACTGATGTCTTTTTTTATAACTCTATCTCATCCTGCTTTTTCACGCTCTGTTCCTGTTGTTTCTGTTCCTTATTTCTTTCAGCCAAATCAAGATTAAGCAGATATGAAAGTTCGGTCTGACGAGAAAGTTTATGTTTGAGTTCATCCTCCTGCGGGAATGGTTTTGAAAGTTCTGCCTTAGAGCTTTCAAGCTTCGTATTAAGTTCATACAATACTTCGTGAGATTTTTCAATTCTGTTCTTAATACCTTCAATAGCATTGTCAATTCTCATAATATTACCAATATTGCTTTCACTCATTGTAATCGGATAGCTTGCATTTCCCTTTATGTACAGCCTTACAACCTTGTCCATGCTGTCAAAGAATACATCAAGCTTAAAGCCTTTATACTCGCCAATGTTATGAGATTTGTTATCGCTGCCCACAGAAACTTTTAGTGCAGCCTGTATCAGAACGTCACCAGCTTCTTGTTTTTTAGAATAGTTTATTCCGTTTACAGTCATAGGATAAAAGATTTCTTTTTTGTCACTATCGTATTTTACTGGATAATTACTAGCAGTCTTCAGGTCTGATTCCATACACTTGAGCTTTTCTGATTCATATGCAATTTGCTGTGGAATGGTCTTTAACACGCTATCTTCAAGCTGATAATGTGTATTCATAAATGCAGACTTAATCATCTGAAGCTTAGAAACTTCAATATCTAGTTCCATCTTTTCTTTTATATAAGGATTAGCAACACAAAGTGCTTTGATTTCTGCATAGTTTAATGTTGATTCATCAATGTCATCGCAGTTTCTTGCAGGAGTGTTACTGGTCATAATCTGTGATATGAATTTTTGCTTATTTTCAAGTGTCTGGAACAGATAAGCGTCAAAGGTGTCCTGAGTAACATAACGATACAAGTCAACTTTCTTGTTTTCATTTCCTTGCCTTACCATACGTCCTCGTCGCTGTTCCATGTCACGAGGTTTCCATGGACAATCAAGGTCATGTGATGCGATGAGCTTGTTCTGGACATTCGTACCTGCACCCATTTTCGACGTAGAACCGATTAAAATACGCACATCTCCACTACGCACTTTTTCAAATAGTTCTTCTTTTTGTGCTTTGTTTTTTGCGGAGTGAATAAACGCAATTTCGTTTTCCGGAACGTTCATGGCAACAAGCTTTTTCCTGATATCGTCATATACATTGAACTTTGAGAAATCTTCTTCTTCCTCAATAATTTCTTTGCCACTCTTATCCTTTTTCTTTGTCTTTACAGATGGTACACCATAATCGCAGAAAATGAGCTGAGTGCTTTTATTTTCCTTGCTGTCATTCCATATTCTGAATACGTTATCAATGCAAGCGTTTACCTTAGTGCCTGGTTCATCGGGCAGTAGCGGATTTATAAGTCGCTGATCAAGACCAATCTTTCTTCCGTCTGTTGTGGCGGGTAGGCAGCCAGCGAGGTAGCGTAACTACGCCCCTTTTCCAACTGCCCCCTCAGAACCGTGCTTGATATTTTCACATCACACGGCTCGCCAGTAATTTCATTTCAAACTTCCGTTATGAACATCGTTATGGCAATTCCTGCAAACAACAAGAGTTTTCCTGTTTCTTGTCGCCATAATCTGTATCCATACTGGTTTTTCGGTTTTACCTTTTGTTTTGAGGTCGGCTAATTTTCTAACATGGTGAACTTCAATATCCTCTGTTGAACCGCACAACTCGCAAGTATCAGCAAGTAAGCGTTTCAACAACTCAGTTCTACCGCCCCAAACCTTGTAAGGCGTGTCGTCAATAACTGTTTTCCTTTTGTGTGTTAGAGAAATCCCTCCAAATTGGGCAGTTAGCGGTTGCTTGTCCTTGCGTTCGACAACCACCTTTAAGCATTTGAGAGATTTACCTGACTTCTCGTCCACTGTTTCAGCATCATATTTCTTTTTCATTTTACTCACAGTCGATTTATGCTTGTATGCAAGGGTTTTTAACAGTGAGCTTTGCATTATCCAGTGTAACTTGTAAAGCCACGATACATTTTGTGCCATAAGATAATATTGAACCAATCCACGATATTCTGCTCCAAATCTTTGAACAATTGAAAAATCGTCATCATGTAGCAATTTGCCAATGTGAATTGGCTTTCCTTTTCTCATATAGTCAGCACATTTTTTCTCAATAAAACTACTCGGCACAAATAAAGCAATAACCCCATTTGCTCCACGTCTACCAGTCAGGTCAACATAATCGTTCACCATTTGAACTTTAATGTCATAACCTAAAAATCTTGCGAAAGTCGTGCTTGCATGGGTAATCAACGTCTTTTCTTGTGATAAGTCTAATTTCAAAGTCGTTTTTATCCACTCGCCAATCTCCGCTTTAATTTCTTCGGCTTCCTGTTTTGAACCAGTAAACCCTAAGATAAAATCATCTGCATATCTAACATAACGCAATCTTCTATAATCTGAATTTTTAGTATCAATAGAGGGGAAATTTCTTCGCTCTATCTTCAATTTATTTGCAGTTAGAAAATCGCCTTTAGCTTGACAATCAGAAATTTTGTGGTTAAATTTGTTGTATTCAGGGTTGCTCTTTTGCCGTTCTCCTTTGGTATACTTTGGTATCAATACAGTTTCTACCCAGTTATCAAACTCATTCAAGTAGATATTTGCAAGTAAAGGACTAATAACGCCACCCTGCGGAGTTCCGCTTATGGTTTTATTAAATTTCCAATCTTCTAAATATCCTGCTTTGAGCAAATTATCAATCAATCGTAAAAATCTATTGTCCTGAATATTCTTCGATAGAATGTTTAGTAACACATCATGGTTTATGGTATCGAAATATTTTGAAATATCTCCCTCGACAAACCATTTTGTGCCTTTCCACTTCAGAATTTCAGACAATGCCGTATGACAACCTCTCTGCGGTCTGAAACCGTGAGAACTTTTGCTAAACTGCGGTTCATAATATGCCTCTAAAATCATACGAATAACTTCTTGCAATAATTTATCGCTCCAAGTAGGAATACCAAGGGGGCGTTGTTTCCCATCTTTTTTGGGGATGTAAACACGTCTTGTGGCACTCCATTTATACTTTTCAGAGCGAATATCATCAATCAGTTTTTCAATTTTCTTTATCGACATACCGTCAACCGTTTCATCAGTTGCACCCTTTGTCATTGCTCCGCTATTTGGATATAGCTTTGAATACGCCAAAAGATACAATTCTTTGTTGTAAAGCAATTTGTAAAGTCGTTCCAAAGGCAGTTTTTGACTTCCTCTTGTTTGAATGACTGTTAAAATAGTTTTGGCATTACGCATCTCACGCACCTAATCCTTTCTAATCAATCGAAATTACCTGTTGCCCTTCGCCGTGTACAAGGCTTTCCCTTGCTCTGACTACTATGGCCACTCCGTTACCTTAGGACTCTCGTCCCTTAGGCAATCCTGCAATCCGTTAAAAACGTACTATAGCGTCCCTTAGGTTCCTCATTCATTCCTTTATTTACACTCATCGTGTACTCTTTCGCCGTATGAAGATTAACCGTTGTAAAATCACACCAACAGTTATACGGCGACATCGGGTTGAAAGTGTTCTCACACTTTTTCAGTCGCTTTCCGATGGGCAATGCTATGCACCAAGTTAGAATTGAGGTTCAAGCAATCCAGCCTTAACCATAGGACACGGAACTTGCGGAGCGTCATTCTTTTACGACTAAGAATTTATCCGCTTTACCAGTATGCTATTGTCCTCTTTGTGTTTCCACGCCAAGTAAACTGGTTGTTCCAATTATATTTCTTCAATAATTTCCCCTCTGGGGAGATACGTTTTTACGTTTAACAGCGCACTATCTTCAGCATCTACCAAGAAGTCCTTTTTTGCATCTTTACTTTGAGTTGAATCAACAAGCATATTTGCAAACTTCAGAACATCAAGTTCTGTCTTAACATATGCAATAGGGTTATAATGCATGGACTTTTCCATATTTACAAGATTAAATACCTTTATTGCATAATGACCTTTCTTGTATAACAGATTACCCACGTCTGGTAAGATAGTACCTTTGGGATCAGTGATAACATAACTTGAGTGCATCTGCATAAGGTTTGGTAAAACAAAAAATCTTGTTTTACCTGTACCAGGGCCGCCAATTATAAGGATGTTCTTATTACGTCCATTAGTCGGATGTCCAATATAATCCTCCATTGATAAGAATTCCGTTTGAGTGAGGATACAATTATTTCTGAAATTATCATCCTGAAACTTTTGGATTTCATATTTATCTGCCCATTTCGCTGAACCATGTTCCTCTCCGGAACGAAACTTTTTCTTTGGTTTTTTGCAAATAATAAAGCAAAAACAATCAGACCAATCAAAACGGAATACATTAAATCATTGCTGTTAAAACTGATTAACTTTCCTTTCAAAATATGCCATGGTTTTTCAGATAAAATGTTAAGTTTATCTATCGTTTCACCTTTATCTATTCTGAAAAATAGCAGGACTTTATTTACAAGATAAAATGATAAAAAACCAAGAATTAAAGGCAGATATTTCGGTAAATTTCTTTGGATTTTTTTAAAGTCAAAGTTCTCGTGCTTCTGCATTTTTCACTTCCTTGCCAGACATACTTTTTTCAGAAATATCAGATTGATTCTGCTTCTCATTTTGCATTTTCTTAGCAGCCTTTTCTCTATCATTTATCTTACCGATTAATGATTCTTTTTTTGTCTTTTTATTAAGTTCTTTGCTTGAAAATTCTGCAAAAACAGATGCGATAACATCAGCATCTTTTGCTTTGAAAAATGCTACATATTGTTTGGTTGCGGGGTTCTGTTTTATCGCAAAGTCAACACCATGGTTTTTAGCAATTTTATTAAAACTTCTAAGACTTGAATCAGTAGAAATATCAATACTGTTAAGCTGTTGATTTTGCTTCATGAGTTCTTTAACATTTTGCTTTCCATGAACATAATTATCTTGGAAAGATTCACGCAATTCTAATTTCTTTTCTTCAAGTTTGAGAGCATTTTTTTCATGGCTTTTTTCTTGTGAATATTTTTTAAATTCATTAGCAAGGGCTTGAAGCCCTTGCTTAATGTTATTAAAGAAAAACATGAAAATTTGTTTGCCCATTTCTTCGTTATTCAATATCATCACTCCAAGTAATAGTACTGCTTTTTCTTTTTTTGCTTATAATCATACCAGTTAACGCAGCTATTCCAACAACAAATATTGCTATTGGCAACTTATCACCTGTTAGCGGTGGTGTTGCAGGTGGAACTGCCGGAATAGTTACAGTTGTGCTAGGTGTTGGTGTAGTTGTAACTATTGTTGTACTTGTTACTGTGGTTGTAGTTACTGGAACTGTTGTTGTAGCTGTAGTTTCTGGAGTTGTAGTTGTTTCAGTTACAGTAGTTTCAACCGTAGTTACTGTTGTATTTGTGGTAGTAGTAACCGTTGTTACAGTAGTTGTAACATTATAAAATTTATCACTCGATTCATTGTTACTGATTACTACAATTTCATTGTTTTCTTTTATTTCAAAATTGTAATAATTATTATCAGTCTGATAGCCAGTAGGTGTTTTAGTTTCCTTGATTAAATATGCACCATATTCAATACCATCAAGCTGATAAATTCCCTTTTCTGTTTCTTTTAGTGTGCCTACTGTTTTTTCATCAGCATCATACTTTTTATTACCGTTTGTGTCAGCATAAACTTCAAAGATTGCACCAGATAATTTTTCGTCTGTATGAATCGTCTATACTAAACTAGACAGAAAAGAGGTTTCTGTGGTAGAATATAAAAAACAAGAAAAGAGGAAAAAAACATGGTAACGACAAATAGAACATATACAGAAGAATTCAAAAGGCAGATAGTGGAACTAGTGAAGGCAGGAAGAGAGGTGATGGAGTTAGCGAAAGAGTATGGAGTATCGAAAACAT
>JAVBRC010000037.1:0-2708 GCA_031548405.1 Oscillospiraceae bacterium
TAAGATTTCGCTCTGCGGAGCGACCAAGGCGCTGCCTTTGGAAACCGCAACCCTTTAAAAAGGGTTGACCTAAACTGTTTCGCCATTCGGCGGGGATAGTCAACTTATTTCGTCGATTAATACCTTTTTCGACAAACTGAGGAGCTGTTGCAGTAAAACAACAGCTCCTTATTTTTAGAACGTCTGCCAATAACAGTCGTCTATAATGTTAAGTAGAAATAATTAATCAAGACCTGAAACTGTGAAATTAACTTCGATAGTCTTATAAGTACCAAAAGATGCAAGATCAACAATCTGAGGTGAACAGTTTGTCAAATCGCCGTCAGCAGTTCTGGCATCACCAGGAACGTCCTCAGCTGAAACGTAGCCATTGTAAATATTTGATCTCATTTCCTTACCGTCATCTGTAGATGTGTAAGGCTTCTTTGTCATTGCAACTTCTGTTCCATCAAGCTTGATGCTGTCAATTGTAAGGATCATGTTAGGGTAAAGAGTTGTACCCTCCTTAACGATAAGGGCAGCAAAATTAAGTCCCTGCATATCGTTGTAGCCAGTTGTCTGACCAAAGCCATTTGTTGTCGCATCAAGAGCAACTGTGTATTGACCGTTACCCTCAATTTTAGCATTAGTTGCAGCATATGTAAGAGTATCAGCGTCAGTACCCCAGTAATAAGCAGTCCATCTTTCATCAGCGAATGCAAGATAAGCGTCACCGTCTTCAGCAACAACACTGTCTTCAACTACAATAGCATTGATAGGTGTGTTGTCAACTGTTGAAACACTTTCACCAGCAGGTGTTGAAGAATTATCATTTGCTGCTTCTGCAACTGTTTCAGCTTCTGTTGCAGCCTCTGAAGATGATTGGTCGCTTGATTCTTCTTTTTCGCCACAAGCTGTGAAAGAAACAGCCATCATTATTGATGCGCATAGGCAAGCTAGAACTCTTTTGATTTTCATATAAAAACTCCATTCCACCGTTGTTTGCGAACGGTACGCTTTTTTTCGCCTAAGGTTATCTGTATACCGATTTTCGGCGAATAAAACCGATATAAGTTACGAACTGAATCAGATAATTTAATGATACACAATTTTTCAAGTTAGTGCAATATGCATATCAAACAAATTTGTCGGTGGAAAAATGTTCAACTTGTACAAATATGGTATTATAACAAAAAAGTTGGCAAGAGTCACATTTATAATGTAACTCCTACCGATTAATTTTATTTCACTATCCAATCAATAAAATTTCCCAATCATCAGGAAAGCCTATACATTTAATATCAATAAAATCACTTTATTCATCAATAAGTGATTTAAGCTCAGTAATTATATTGCTCCACCAATTAAACATTGCCTGTTCAAAATCTTCTATTACGCAACCATGTCCCTCAAGTTTTTCTATTTGCATACAAAATCGTTCAGGTTTTTTAACTTCCAAAAAATCACCACCAATAAAAAAAGCCCTCACTGGGACACATCGTAGAGAGGTGCGTGAGGTTCTGTTATTAGTATTATATGCAATTTTATAAAAATATGCAACTCTGAAAAATGATGATTATTGTCATAATTTATCTATTATCGTGATTATACGCTTCTTTTCTCTATTTCACGTTATTTCACCTTAATCTCAATTTCAGTATGCAATCTCTCAATAAACTTCTGTCCAGCGACACCATTCTGCTTATATCCCCACTTACCAAGCAGGTAATTAACAGCATTCTCAGTACCGTCCCCGAACGTTTTATTTTTATCCATGCCATATTTGTTTATACCAAGCGTTTTAGCAAGTAACAACAGTTCTTTCAGCGACAACACACCGATAGTAGACGAACCCTTTTTATAGCCGTCCTTGTCAAGCTCAGTTACAATCGGTTCAAGCCCCGCCTTAACATCTGCCTTAAACGTTTTCCAAGCCGTGTTATTCTCATCATCCGAACCACCCTTGGATTTTACTACAAACCCCTTAGGGCAAACCTTTCCAGTAACGTCAAAGTGGCGGATAAGATTAGTTTCATTCAGCTTGTATTTTTTGCAGAGATACACGCAAAGTTCAACAAGGCTCTTGTAGGTTTTATCATTAAATTTCCCCGTACTGTCCGGATGGCAGTTCTCAATTGACACGCTGTAAGAGTTCGCCTGACTGGTACACCAAGCAACCTCCTCATCAGGGATACAGCAGAGAACCTCGCCATCAAGTCCGACAATGAAATTACTTGAAACTTCAGTTGAAGTATTCTGAAAATAATTTCTGTTAGCCTCAGCAGAAGAACCAGCGTTGCCGACATAATGGATTGCGATTGCTGTTGTTTTTGACCTCTTTTCATAGGGGCGATTATTGGTAATATACTTGTTCGTAATTGTCATTTATTTGCCTCCTTTTTCGTGTTGCGTTCCAAAATAAAACGCAATAATAGTTGTAAAAATCATCAGAAACTGTTCACCAGTAATAACACCCTTCAGCGACAGCACCGAAAAAATTGTAGTAAGCATAATTGTCACAATACTTTTAACATTAAGCAAGCCTATAAGCTTATTAATCATATTCACACTTCCTTTCGAGGTCACTTATTCTATGATTTACAACCTTAATTTGTTCCTCGATGACAGGCATTCGTCTTGCGAAATTGTTATGTTCTGCGACACGATTTTCAAGCTGTTGAAGACGGTAGTTTGTCATTTTTGACGATACAAAAATACCGCTAAGAGTT
>JAVBRC010000027.1:0-5983 GCA_031548405.1 Oscillospiraceae bacterium
ATGGAACACTGAACGCGGTTAATTATCTGCTTGGTAAATGGGGGTATAAGCAAAATGGTATTGCTGGTACTAATTTTTATAAGCGACTACATACCGAGATTGAAAAAGTACTGAAGTAATATAAAATAAAATTAATCGGCAAGGGTAACGTTTTGAGTGTTACTCTTGCCGATTTTTTGTAATAAAATGTGAAACGTTTTTAGGGCACTATTAGGGCACTAAAGTTTCAAAAAGGCACTAAAAATTATTGCAATAATCAAAAAGTAAAAGCTGTAAATTCGCATAAATACGGCGTTTTCTTTAGAATGTCAAACAATGCTGAAACTATATTCACCCATTCGTAATGAGCAGGTCGTGGGTTCGAATCCCGTTTTCAGCTCCACTAAATATTGACAAAAAGATATCTCAAAAAAGCACGGTTTGCTTTTTTTGTTTCTGCGGGTAAAAAAATGATTAAAAAATATAGATGAATTTCGGTGATGTTGGTGACTCGCTGGATTAGCATTCTCGACAATTAATGAATCGCTGATTAAGTTTTGTGCGTAAGATGTGTAGTTGGATTTTTCACAAGTACATTTCGTTCAAATCCGTTAGGTGTGATTTGATCAGTGTTTCCTAAAATATTGAAAAATAATTTGGCAAGTTTGAGGTATTATACATCGAACTTGCCTTTATTTATGAGGAAAATAACATATTAAATTACAAACGGTGTTTTGTTACATTTCGTGAATGTGATTTGAACAGAACGCTTTTTAAGTTTCTTGAGATGCGAGGTCTGTGTACAACTTCATATCACTATTATAAGCAGAAATACCTTATAGAAGTTTTCTTTTATTTACTGTATTTATATCTCCGCAGTATCTAATATTTAAACATAATCCTTCACCGTTACTTATAATTATACATCATAACATAAACTGATAATAAACTATCACAATCTTTTCATCCAACTTTCAAGAAACTAAGCCAAGAGTTTATATTCAGTTTATTTTTAAAAGCTAAAATATATTTTGCAACAGCATATAATACTTGCTGTAATTATTTTAGAAAGGAATTAGTAATGTATATTTTAAAAAACGCTTTGAAATCAATCGGCAGGTCTAAGGGAAGGAATTTTCTAATCGGAATAATTGTATTAGTTATATCCGTGTCAACTTGTGTTGGGCTTTCAATTCGTCAAGCTTCTGAAAGTGCAAAGGAGGAAACGCTGAACACAATGTCTGTTAATGGAACGATTACATTTGACAGACAATCATTAATGAGTTCAATGACTGGGGGCGGAGGTTTTGACCGCTCACAATTCTCATCAATGATGAGTGGTTCAAATTCACTAAGTTTAGAAGAATATGAAAAATATGCCCAATGTGAAACAGTAAGCGAGTTTAGCTATACTATGAACCTATCTATTAATGGGTCTGATTGCTTTGAACCTGTCAGTACTGATGCGGAAGAATCTGCTGAACAACCAATGGGTGGAATGATGAGTGGGCGTGGTGGAATGTCATCTATTATGGGGATGTCTGGTGATTTTCAAATAGTTGGTTGCAGCTCGGAAAGTGCAATGACCAGTTTCATTGACGGCTCTGCATATATAGGTGAGGGTGAAGTTTTTGCTGAAGGTACATCTGATTTTGATTGTATTATTTCTCAGGAACTTGCTACTTTTAATGATCTAAATGTAGGTGATACAATTGAAGTTTCAAACCCAAAAAGTGATGATGAGATATATCATTTACAGATAGCAGGTATTTATGTTGATTCATCTGCAAATGAAAATAGCGTATCAAATATGGGTATGGCAACATCAAGCGATCCTGCTAATAAGATTTATATGAGCTATACGGCATTGCAGAAATTTATTGATGAATCACAGGAAGTGTCAGTAACCGAAATTGATGAGGATACCGGCACAGAATACGAAACAGGAATAACAGGTATGATTTCTGCATCTTATGAGTTTGCAAATGCTGATGACTATTATCAATTTGAAAATGATGTAAGAAATATGGGATTGGATGAATCATACATAGTTTCGTCTTCCGATTTGTCCTCATATGAAGATGGGCTTATGCCGCTTGATACATTAAGTACAATGGCTGGTTGGTTTGTAATTGTCATTCTGATTATTGGAGCAGTTATTTTGGTTGTTTTAAATATTTTTAATGTCCGTGAAAGAAAATATGAAATTGGAGTACTAGCTGCAATGGGCATGAAAAAGGGGAAAGTTACCATGCAGTTGTTATCTGAAACTTTTATAGTGACAATTACATTCGCTGTAATTGGAATAGGAATTGGAGCAGCTACTTCTGTTCCAGTAACAAATGCACTCCTTGAAAATCAAGTATCAATTCAACAAACCAAGGAAGAAGACGTTGAAGAGAATTTTGGACGTAGTGGAATGATGGGAATGGGTAAGCCAGGCAACTCAGCAAACCCATTGTCTAATATATTCGGTTCAAATTCTGAAATCAAATATGTTACTGAAATTTCGTCAGCGATGAATATAACCGTAGTTATGCAGATGCTGCTTATTGCGGTAGTTTTAACGCATGTATCAGGTGCAGTGTCTATGCTATTTGTTATGCGTTATGAGCCTTTGAAAATATTAGCAAACAGAGATTAGGAGGGATTTAAATGTCAGTTTTATCATTGAAAAATATTGGCTTTTCATATGGGAAAAATAGGGTGCTAAATAATGTTTCATATGATTTTGATGCTGGAAACATTTATTGTATATCAGGAAAATCTGGAGTTGGAAAAACTACGTTGTTATCCGTTCTTTCAGGATTAGCAGCTCCCGATAATGGAAACATATATTTTAACGGAGAAGATATCAAATACATAGATAAATATAAGTTTCGTAGCAGATATATAGCTGTAATATTTCAAAGCTTTAATTTAATAACAAAATTTACTGCATTGGAAAATGTTATGCTTGCAATGGACATTTCAGGCGTTAAAAATATAAATAAAAAAGAGAAAGCACTAAGCCTGTTGAAAAGCGTTGGATTGAATGAAAATGAATCAAACAGGAGAGTTTTAGAGCTGTCAGGAGGGCAGCAACAGCGTGTTGCAATTGCCAGAGCACTGTCTTATGATCCTGACATTATCCTTGCAGACGAACCTACTGGTAACCTTGATATACATACACAAGATGATATAATGCATATTTTTCGGGAACTTTCGGAAAATGGCAAGTGCGTTATTCTTGTTAGCCATTCTCCAGATGTGGCGCAATATAGTGATGTGGTATATGAATTAAAGAAAAACAATATGTAAAAATAAAACTGTAGATACTTGAACGAAAATGTATTTCTTGTGTTTTGTATGAAATAATTAATGGAGTTTTTATATTGCATAAAAACTCCATTATCGTATTTACAAGTAAAATAATTATTTAGGTAATGTAATTGTAAACTCACTACCCTTATTTATTTTGCTTACAACAGTAATATGGCCAGAACATAAATCTACAATTCTCTTTACTAATGCTAGTCCCAAACCATTACCTTCAGCTTTCCGTGTTGTATCGCCCTGATAAAACTTATCAAAAATATGGCGAAGTACACTGCCATACATACCGCAGCCAGTATCAGAAATTTTTATAATCAAATTAAAATTGCTTTGTAATAGACGTATACCAATAACTCCATCTTTCGGAGTGAATTTTATTGCATTGCCGATTAAATTCATCCAAACCTGAAACAGAAGATTTTTATTATTATAGCACACTATTTTTTCTAAATCTATTTGCAAATCGAGATTTTTTTCACTCCATTTAGGTTCAAGCATGAGTATTGCTTGGCGAACTTGCTCATCAAGTCGAAAGGATTCCTTTTCAACAATTACTTCTTGATTTTCAAGTTTTGAAAGATAGAGAATGTTGTCTGATAAGGTAGAGAGCTGGTGAGCACTTTCAATAATCATCTGAGCATACTCGTATATATCCGATTCAAAGGGGACTTTGTTTTGTAAAAGTGTTGCGTATCCTTCAATGGACGCAATAGGTGTTTTGAATTCATGTGAAACATTAACAACAAAATCATTACGGAGGGTTTCAATACTTGATAATTCCTGTACCATTACATTAAAATTGTGAGTTAATTCCCTGATTTCCTCAATATGCTCCGTTTCATCGAGATGTATAGTAAAATCTCCCTTTGCGACTTCGCTCGCTGCTTTGCTGAAACCAGTGATAGGTTTCAGTATTTTTTTTGCTACAAATAAGGAAATAACCGTACCAATTGCAACGCTTAAAAACAGTAAAAATATAATGGGAATAAGAGGATGTCCGCCTTGATTTAAATGTCCGAGCCGAAACATTAAGACCGCTAAGAATGCCATAATAATAGCTGTGATAAACATAATCACAAAAATAATCATCGAAAAATATATCCAAAGCTTACTTTTCTTTTTCATATATTTTTCACCGCCTTATAGCCAAGCCCTCTTACCGTGATGATTTGAAAATCCGAACAATTCTTAAATCGATCCCGCAAGCGATTTATATGCACATCAACGGTTCGTTCTTCCGTTTCAGTGTCCATACCCCAGATTTCATCCATAAGTTGCTGTCGAGTAAAAATTTTATTTGGATATGAAAGTAATTTGTAAATCAAACTGAATTCCTTTTGTGGCAGCAATGCCTCTTCTCCATTACAGATAACGGTTAAAGAATCATGATCAAGTATCGTAGTCCCAATTTCAATTTTCCTCTCATTTGCAATTTTGGCACGACGCAATAAGGCTCCAACTCTGATTATCATTTCATTAACATTAATTGGCTTTACCATATAGTCATCAGTGCCAACACGGAATCCCTTTTGCATATCTTCAAAACTGGATTTTGCAGTAATCATTAAAATTGGCAGTTGAAATTTTGCCTCACGCAATGCTTTAGTCAGTTCATAACCGTCCATATTGGGCATCATGATATCAGAAACAATCAAATCAATATGTTCCTTATCTAAAATATCTAACGCCTCATTTCCGTCAGCGGCAGAAATGGCGTGGTAGTTACTGCTGATTAGTGCAGTGCAGAATAGCTTGTTTAATTTTATATCGTCCTCTACAACAAGAATATTTACCATAATTCACCTCCAAGATAGTTCTATTATACCATATTCACATGGAAATATAAAGATTTATATTCATTTGATTATAACAATTTCGTATCAACTCAATGTAAACTGTACTATTCAAATTTTCAAGTTAATATTGAGTTGATGTTATGTTAATGTTTAGTTGAAAAAATGTTGTTATCATTAAGTCATAGCCAATTAGCAATCCAATTAAAAAAGAATGGAGAATACTATGCTACAAATAAAAAGCATCAAAAAGAAATACCAGACAGGTGAACTGATTCAAACAGCTCTCGATGGTGTAAACCTAAATCTGCGAGATAATGAATTTGTTGCCATTCTTGGACAAAGTGGTTCAGGAAAAACAACACTCTTAAACATTATCGGTGGACTTGATCGTTACGATGAGGGCGACTTAATTATCAATGATATTTCAACAAAAAAATATAAGGATAAGGACTGGGACTCATATAGAAATCATTCAGTCGGTTTTGTGTTCCAAAGCTATAACCTGATACCCCATCAAACCGTACTAGCTAATGTTGAATTAGCCTTGACAATTTCAGGTGTTTCGCCGTCTGATAGAAAAAAGTTAGCCAAAAAAGCGTTGGAACAGGTGGGGTTAGGTAATCAACTTCATAAAAAGCCGAATCAGATGTCCGGCGGACAAATGCAGAGAGTAGCAATTGCTCGTGCTTTGGTTAATAATCCAGATATATTATTAGCAGATGAGCCAACAGGTGCTTTGGACAGTGAAACAAGCGTTCAAATTATGGAATTGTTAAAGGAAGTTGCAAAGGATCGTCTTGTTGTTATGGTTACCCACAATCCAGAGCTTGCAGAACAATATGCAAACCGTATTGTAAAATTGCATGATGGAAAAATTTTTAACGACACTAACC
>JAVBRC010000090.1:0-8581 GCA_031548405.1 Oscillospiraceae bacterium
TCCCATGAATTTACAGGTGGCTTTACCCCCCTCGTTCAAGGTTTTGGTGGTGCCGGATTATGCTTGGTATTTTTCCTTTTAATTCATCCGTTTCTATTAAAAAACGTTTTTATTTTAACATATTTCGTGCTTTTTTTCAAGCAAAGTGATTGTTAAATATAAAATTACTACAAAGTAACCAAAGTCCTAACTTTAAAAATCGTAATCTTCAAGTCAAAAATGGCTGTTGCACAAAAGCAACAGCCATTTTACATATAATGTTTTAAGGAAACACTGATAAAATATTGTATGCAAGCAGACTGCGTGCAAAGCCGTTAGGCGTGATTTGATCAGTGATTGCTTATATCTGTGCTGAATAGTTAGGAGCTTCCTTTGTGATATAAATATCATGTGGATGGCTTTCCTTTAAACCCGCACCTGTTATTCTTACAAACTTTGAATTTTCGTGAAGTGTTGGAATATCAACACAACCACAATAACCCATACCAGATCTGATACCACCAACAAGCTGGAATATTGTATCAGCAACAGGGCCCTTAAACGGAACACGTCCCTCAACGCCTTCTGGAACAAGCTTCTTAGCACCTTCCTGGAAATATCTGTCCTTAGAGCCACAAGCCATAGCACCAAGGCTTCCCATTCCTCTGTAAACCTTGAATGAACGTCCCTGGAAAATTTCTGTATCGCCAGGAGCTTCTTCACAACCAGCAAGCAATGAACCAAGCATTACAACGCTTGCACCAGCTGCCAAAGCCTTAACGATATCACCTGAGTACTTAATACCACCATCAGCAATAACAGGAATGTTATGCTTCTGAGCAACTCTTGCAACATCATAAACAGCAGTAACCTGTGGAACACCGATACCAGCAACTACACGGGTTGTACAGATTGAACCAGGCCCGATACCAACCTTTAAGCAGTCAGCTCCAGCTGCGATCAAGTCTTCTGCTGCTTCAGCAGTAGCAATGTTTCCAGCAATTACTGGAGTATTAGGATATGCTTCCTTAACCATCTTCAAGCACTTCATAATGTTCTGTGAATGACCGTGTGCAGAGTCAAGAACCAAAACGTCAGCCTGTGCATCAATAAGTGCACCAGCTCTTTCAAGTACGTCACCAGTAACACCGATTGCCGCACCGCAAAGAAGACGTCCGCTGTCATCTCTTGCAGAATTAGGGTACTGAATAGCCTTCTCAATGTCCTTGATTGTAATAAGGCCCTTAAGATAACCGTTATCATCAACGAGAGGAAGTTTTTCGATTTTATGTGTACGGAGAATTTCCTGTGCCATTTCTAGTGTTGTGCCGATTGGAGCAGTGATAAGATTCTTCTTTGTCATAACATCGTCAATTTTTGTGTTATAATCAGAAATAAAACGCATATCTCTGTTTGTTATAATACCAACAAGCTTTCCTGTTGAATCAACGATTGGAACACCTGAAATCTTATATTTGCCCATAAGTTCATCAGCGTCATAAACATATCTATCTGCCGTGAGAGAAAATGGATTAACTATGACACCGTTTTCTGAACGCTTTACCTTATCTACTTCGTCAGCTTGCTGTTCTATTGTCATATTCTTATGAATAATACCAATACCGCCTTCTCTGGCAATTGCAATAGCCATCTTAGCACCTGTTACAGTATCCATCGCAGCAGTCATAACTGGTGTTTTCAAAACAACATTACCAGCTAATCTTGTCCCTAAAGAAATCATATTTGGGGTTACGTCCGATTTACCAGGAACCAACAAAACGTCATCAAAGGTTAAACCTTCTTTTTCAAATTTACTCTCACTAAGCATATAAAATCCTCCCTATTATACGAAGAAAGCAGCTAAATTTAGAGAAAAATTAAAGCTGACTTTCTGTTTCATTAATACAATGCTATTTTTAATATGATACTATTTTTTCGAGCTAATGTCAAGTGATTTTTCACGGTTTTTCAAAAAAATGCAAGAAAAAAGGCTCGTTATATTTCGTTGAAATATATACATATTTTTTGAAAAACCACAGTCATACTGGCATATGTTACTTAGATGCAAAAAATCCCTCAACTGTCGCCAAAATCTCCGTCACATCTTCAACTGTAGCCGTCGCATGATTAAGCTCGCCCTTTTCACAGTAACCATAATTACAACCTACTGATTTAAGTGAAAACTTTTCCGCTGTTTCAAGATCAATATAACGGTCGCCAATTATAATAAACTCGCTGTCATGCTTTTCTCTTATATGCATAAAAATTTCTGGCTTCGACTTAAATCCAAAATCCTCTGTACAGTAATAATCACTGTAAAATCTATCAAGATTATGTGCTTTTCGGTGTGCCTCCATGTAATCATGCATACAATTACTGAGAAAAATAAGAGTGTGACCAGATTTCTTTAGTGATTCAAGAGTTTCTTCTGCTCCGTCATACAAAACAGATTCTCCCTGAACAATCATCTTCATCATCTCGTCGCCGATGATTTTTCCGCACTTTTCTTTGTGTTCTTCTGCCAGCTCAGGCATAAAACGTTCCCACATCGCCTTTACAGAGTACCCCAGATAACTGCTTACCTCTTCATAACTATAATCATGAAGAGGGGCAAGCCCGTTATCTGTCAGATACTTATATCCGATATAAAAAGCTGGTACATATATTTTAGCACAATCGTGAATTGTTCCGTCATAGTCAAGAATAATATTAGCCATTATTTCTCAATCTCTCTTATCAGATTTACCATTTCAATTGCACCAACTGCGCAATCATAGCCCTTATTTCCAGCCTTTGTTCCAGCACGTTCAATTGCCTGCTCAATATTTTCTGTTGTAACAATACCAAACATTACAGGAATTTCTGCATCAAGTGAAACAGACGCAATACCCTTTGAAACTTCATTACAAACATAATCATAATGAGATGTAGCACCTCTTATAACTGCACCCAGACAAATAATAGCATCATACTTCTTACTATTAGCCATCTTCTTTGCAATAAGTGGAATTTCAAATGCACCAGGTACCCAAGCCACATCAATATCTTCTCTAACCACATTATGTCTTTCAAGTGCGTCTATTGCACCACCCAAAAGCTTTGATGTTATAAACTCATTAAATCTTGCCGCAATAATACCAACCTTAATACCCTCAGAAACTACCTTACCTTCAAATGTTTTCATTTTCTTTTTTCTCCTTATGTTATTAATAATTTAAAATATGTCCCATTTTTTCCTGTTTTGTTTTAAGATAAAACTCATCATGCTCTGTCAATTCCATCTGAATCGGCACTCTTTCTTTAATTGTAATACCAAAATCAGACAAGCCTTCTATTTTCAAAGGATTGTTAGTAAGCAATCGTAATGATTTAACACCAAGATCTCTGAGAATCTGTGTTCCAATGTAATATTCTCTTAAATCCTCATCAAATCCTAAAGCGACATTTGCCTCGCAGGTATCCATTCCGCCGTCCTGAAGTTCGTAGGCACGGAGCTTATTTATAAGACCTATCCCACGTCCTTCCTGACGAAGGTAAAGAAGAATTCCTCTTCCCTCGTTTTCAATCTGTGTCATTGCTGCTGCAAACTGCTGTCCGCAGTCGCAACGAATTGAACCAAACGCATCACCTGTCAGACATTCTGAATGAACACGGCAAAGAATATCTTCACCATCACTGATATCACCCTTAATCAGTGCAACATGATGTTCACCATTCAACTTGTTCACATAACCATGAGCCTTAAAATCACCATATTTAGTAGGCATTTTTGTAATCGCAGCACATTCTACAAGCTTATCATTAACCTTTCTATATTGCGCCAGATCCTTAATTGTGATAAACTTCAAATCAAACCTTTTCGCCATTTCAATCAGCTCTGGTGTTCTCATCATAGTTCCGTCGTCACGCATAATCTCACAGCAAAGTCCACAAGCTTTAAGCCCAGCAAGCTTCATTAAGTCCACAGTTGCTTCAGTATGACCATTTCTTTCAAGAACACCATTTTCCTTTGAAAGCAACGGAAACATATGCCCTGGACGTCTGAAATCTTCAGGTCTTGCATCATCGTCAACGCACTTCAAAGCAGTAAGAGAACGTTCAGCTGCCGAAATACCTGTAGTTGTGTCAATATGATCAATCGAAACCGTAAAAGCTGTTTCGTGATTATCCGTGTTGTTGTCAACCATTTGAGGAAGTTGTAATTTCTTGATGTAATCATAGCTCATAGGCATACAGATAAGACCTTTTGCGTGCATTGCCATAAAATTAACGTTTGCAGTAGTAGCAAATTCTGCCGCACATATCAAATCGCCTTCATTTTCCCTGTCCTCATCATCTGTAACAAGAATAAGCTTTCCCTGTCTTAAATCTTCAAGAGCTTCTTCTATTGTATTAAATTCAAACATTTTCCGCCTCCATTATTACTATTAAAATCCATTTTTCATCAAAAAATCTGATGTTATATTACTTTTTGGCTTATCACTTTCTGTATTACCCAGCCCGACAAGCCTTTCAACATATTTTGCAATCATATCATTTTCAAGATTAACCTTGTCGCCGCACTTTCTTTCGGCAAGAATAGTTTCCTTTGCAGTATGCGGAATAATTGAAACGCTAAAGCAATTATCTGTCACCGTTGCAACTGTCAGGCTTATTCCGTCAATCGCTATAGAGCCCTTTTCTATAATATATTTTATTATAGGTCTTTCAGCATAAATTGTATACCAGACAGCGTTTCCGTCCTCCCTGATACTAGTTATAGTTCCAACACCATCAACGTGGCCTGCAACTATGTGACCGCCAAATCTGCCGTTAGCCGCCATTGCTCTTTCAAGGTTTACATTACTTCCCTGTTTGAGTGAAGAAAGTGAGCTTCGGTTTAACGTTTCGTTCATTACATCGGCAGTAAAAGTCTTTCCAGAAATCTCGGTTGCTGTCAGACATACACCGTTAACTGCAACACTATCTCCAATTCTCAAATCACCAAAAATAACATTACCAGTAATCACAAGCTTTGATTCAACTGCACCCTTCTTTATCGATGAAATTTTCCCTATTTCTTCAATAATTCCAGTAAACATCAGCTACACACCTCCCATTCAATCAGAAAATCTTCTCCAAAACTACTTATTTGCGGATTTTTCATCATAAAGCCATCTGCTGGACTGCCAACTCCAGCTCCTCCAACTGGTGAAGGTGCGGTTGCACCACCGAATATTTTTGGAGCAATATATGCCTGAACTTTATTTACTATTCCCGATTTTAACGCACTATAATTAAGAGTCGAACCGCCTTCAAGAAGAATACTGTCGATTTTTAATTCGCCCAACTTTTCCATAAGCTCGCAAAGATTAATATGACCATCTGTTTCACTTATACAAAGTACTTTAACACCATTTTTCTCATAGCTTTCAACATTTTCTGCAGTTTTCAGACAAGCGATAATTGTCGGTACTTCATTTGCAGTCTTAACAATATTGCTATCAAGCGGTGTTTTTAAATTGCTGTCGCAAATAATACGAACTGGATTTCTGCCATTTTCAAGCCGGCAGGTCAGCAACGGATTATCAGCAAGAACAGTATTCACACCAACCATAATAGCCGAGTATTTCAAACGGCTTTTCTGAACATTTTCCCTCGCCTTTTCACCAGTAATCCATTTGGATTCACCATTATAACAAGCTATCTTTCCATCAGCTGTCATAGCGTATTTCATGACAACAAACGGCGTTTTATTCTTTATATAGTGAAAAAACACGTCATTAATTTTGTCGCACTCTTCTGTTAAAACACCCGTTTCGACTTCAATCCCATGACTTCGTAGTATTTCAGCACCCTTCCCCGCAACAAGAGGATTTGGGTCATTAGAACCGATATACACTTTTTTTATACCGCTTTCAATTATCGCCTCAGTACACGGGGGCGTCTTTCCATAGTGGCAGCAAGGTTCAAGTGTTACATAAATTTCAGCACCACTCAAATCTTCCTTACAATTATTTATAGAATTTCGTTCAGCATGAAGTTCTCCATATCGATGATGATAATCACGATTAATTATTTTACCGTTCTTAACAATAACTGCTCCTACCATAGGGTTCGGACTTGTAAATCCCATTCCCTTAATTGCCTCATCAAGAGCAAGCCTCATATATTCCTCTTTTGTCACGGTCAGCACCTCCTAAAAAAGAAAATACCCTGAATATTAAGGAAATACCGTATAAACCTATTACGGTATCACATTAAAATCAGAGCATTCGTGAAAAAATAAAACCTCTGAAACACAAATTTCAGAGGCATAATTTCTTATCATTATATCTTCTTACATCCAGAATTTACTGTCGGTTTCGGAATTACACCGAATCATGCCATAGGCTCGCAGACTTTTACTGCCGGTAGGGAATTATCACCCTGCCCCGAAGATTTATTTAATTCAATATCATTGTAGCACTATAGTAAGGGTTTGTCAATAGAAAATTATTTTGTATTTATTTATAACTTGTTCACAAAAAGTTTACATTTAAAGTTATTGACATTGATTTCCAGAATGGGTATAATGTTAGTATAATCTAAAAGAAAAAGAAGAAATTATTTATGACATTAAAAAAATTTTCTATTGTACTTGCGTCGTGTTGCCAGTATTGTTTAGTTCAATAATGGCAACACCAGTTTTGGCATCAACCTCAGTTCCTAGATTTATAGATAATGACACAAATGTATCAGGGTATAGTAATAGTAGAACTGGATTTAGCGAGTATATGTCATCAAGTTCGCTTTACAATGGAGATGCTAGAATTCAAAGTTCAGGTAGTAATTCATATTATTACTACAACTTTCCATCTGTTACGGTATCAGCTAATGCTCCAACAATACAGGTGAAGGCATATTTAAACCATTCAAGATTTACTGACAATCAAGCAAAATATTATGTTTGTGTTAATATTGATGATGTTTATGTTAACATTGGAACCATTAACCAAAACACTGCAACATCTGGTTGGAATCCAATACAAAAAAGCATTTCTAGCGGACATAAAAGAAGTGGAGTGTATTATATAGACAGTAGTTTTGTACAAACATCTGGCAATAGTGGTTACTCTACTGGCACTGATGCTGTATATGTAACTCCAATTTATTAATATTATAAGGAGAGATTATTATGAACAAAAAAGTTTTAGCTTCAATCATTTCTTTAAGTGCTGTCAGCGCTTTAAGCGTTGGACTAGTTATTGCTACTGCGAATAAAAGTCCTGTACCTGATGTTCAAAAGACCGCCGAAAATGCAATAGATATGCTTTCAACAGAAAATATGCTTGATATAAGTGGCAGGCTTGAACAAAACAAAAACACTAAGACAAATGTTATGGCAAAAAATTCTTCACACACGATTACCAAATATGATATATTCTATAAAATGCTGAACAGCATTGATTATTTTGATTCTGCCGAAGGTAAAATTGAAATGTTTGATGACCACGGCAAAACAACCGCTGATTTTTCATGTAATCTTGTAACTGGTGATTGCTATGAAATCACTCACCAGAATGACGGAAATATCGTAGAAGTTTATACTTCTTCTGACGATTCAATTGTTGAAATCTTTTCAAATGATAACTCAATCCAATATAGCCTTGGAGCGTGTAAAATAGAAAACGCAACGCCTATTCCAAATAACGAACGTATAACCCTCGGCTCAGATGGAATTAACACTTACGCCCACAGAGCTGATCCAACAAATACCCGAACTGCAACAAATGGTCTTTTTGCCCAAGATATCATTTTCAATTTCATGACAGTTGAAGATATGTGGAATATTGATGGTGAAACCACATTACAGGGAAGAAATTGCGTAATTATAAAGGGAAGTACAAGCGATTATGCCCGTGAAAAATTGGGTGTTTACGACTTTGAATTTACTGTTGACAAGGAAACTGGTGTTATAATGAATTATGACGGGTTTGCAGAAGATGGAACAGTTGTTGCATATTGTCGATTAAATGAAATTTCATTTAATAGCAATCCTGAAATAAAAAAGTTTGACAAGCAGGATTATCCCGACTATGAATATATAGACAACTCAAAAGGATTATTATAATAGAATAATTTAAAATTCATCCCACGCTTTTAAATTAAAAAAGCGTGGGATTTTTTTATTATCAATAAAATTCCTCAAAAAGCTTAGTATTAACTCCTTTTTCCTGAGCATACTCTAAAATAGAGTAATTATCCTTCTCGCCCCCAAATACCAACAGCCTATTGCTCTTATTTGCCATAATTCTATCGGCTATATTATAACAATTAGGCTGATAATCAAAACGAGCAAAATCAACGCCATCTGAATGTTCATGCACAAAGTAATATCGGTTACGAATTTCCTCTACCCAGTCAACCGCCTGATTTTCATATGGCACAACAATATGAAGCCCTATTTCATAGCTACTTTTTAGTTCACATATTATTTCAGCAGACCACAAAGGAACACCATATTCACAATTAACATAAAAATCTGTCACACCTTTTTGATATTCAGTCCAAATAATTTTATAAACTCTCTGTTTTATAGCTTTTTTAAGAAAAAGTCCCAATTCATTTTATCTGCTATTAT
>JAVBRC010000153.1:0-3164 GCA_031548405.1 Oscillospiraceae bacterium
AAAACCTTTGTGAATGTGATTTTGGTAATTTTGAAGGTCACAATTATGATGAATTAAAGGATAACAAGGAGTATCAAAGTTGGCTTGATAGTAACGGGACAGCTTGTTTTCCAAACGGCGAAAGTCCACAGGAATTTAAAAACAGGTCTGTATTTGCATTTGAAAATGCAGTTAACTCTTATTCAAATAATGAAACAATCTGTTTCGTCGTTCATGGTGGGACTATCATGTCCATTCTTGAAAGGTATGCATTGCCAAAAAAAGATTTTTATGACTATATGATAAAAAATGGTAAATATTATTCTGTTGTTTATGATGGTAAGAATATGAAAATTATCGGAGATTAATATGATTTATTTAAAGGCAACTTTACCTATTGTAATAGGCTTTATTATTGACGCAATTTTGGGAGATCCCTATTCACTGCCACACCCTGTGAGGCTCATTGGCACACTGATTACAAAGCTTGAATGTAGTATGCGTAAGCATTTCCATTCAAATGACAGGATAGCTGGTACTATCCTTACAATCACAGTTTCAATTATATCGTTTATAGTTCCGCTTATTATTCTTATGCTTTGTTATCATTTAAATATTATCTTAGGACTTATATTTGAAAGCATTATGTGTTATTATCTTCTGGCGGCAAAATGCTTAAAAAGTGAGAGCATGAAAGTATATTCGGCTGTTGAAGAAAATGATATAGAAAAAGCACGATATGCCGTTTCAATGATTGTTGGACGAGATACGGAATGTCTTGATGAAAAGGGAATAATAAAAGCGACAGTTGAAACTGTCGCTGAAAACACTTCCGACGGAGTAACTGCCCCAATGTTTTGGATTATGTTGGGTGGTGCGCCGTTTGGATTTTTATATAAATCAGTTAATACTATGGATTCAATGATTGGATACAAAAATGATAAGTACATAAAATTCGGAAGGCTTGCAGCAAAGCTTGATGATATATTAAACTTCATTCCCGCACGCTTAACAGCTTTAATCATGATATTTTCTGCGTTCATACTTAACTTAGACGGCAAAACTGCATTTAAAATATGGAAGCGTGACCGATACAATCACGCTAGTCCAAATTCTGCCCAGACTGAAGCCGTTTGCGCCGGAGCGCTTAACATTCAGCTTGCAGGTGATGCATATTATTTCGGAAAACTTTGTAAAAAGAAAATAATTGGCGATAATGTTCGAATCATAGAGAATGCTGATATAAAACGTTCTAATAAACTTATGTACTGCACCTCTATTATTATGCTGGTTGTTACTATTTTCATTAAGTATTTACTAACTTTTTTATTTGGAGGAATTATATGTTAAATTATAATCATGGCGGTGATATTTATACAAGAGAAATCGAATATGATTTTTCAACAAATATTAATCCGTTAGGAATGCCATTGGCTGCTATTTCGGCTCTAAGATCAAACATATCAGCACTTGAAGCTTACCCTGATGTATACTGTACTGAATTAGTAAAATCCATATCTGAACATGAAGGCGTATCCAAAAATAATATATTATGTGGGAATGGTGCAACAGACCTTATCTACAGAATTATTTATGCCATAAAACCTCAAAAAGCACTTCTTATTACACCAACATTTTCTGAATATGAATTTGCGTTACGAAATATTGATTGTAGCATTACATACGAAAAGCTTTATGTAGAAAATAAATTTGATTTAACCGATACTATACTCCAGAAAATTCAAGATGCAGAAATATTTTTTCTTTGTAATCCAAACAATCCAATTGGTAATCTTATCAGCCCAATAATGATGGAAAAGATTGTAAATAAATGTGTTGTATCAGAAACGTTGCTTGTCGTAGATGAATGTTTCTTGGATTTTGTAATCGATGCTGAAGATTACACTGCAAAAAAATATCTTAAAAATGGAGTTATTATTCTTAAAGCATTTACAAAAACCTATGCAATGGCTGGACTACGTTTAGGATATATTATGTGTAGTAATAAAAAGTTAATAGAGCGATTCAGACAAATCGGACCATGTTGGAACGTTTCAACTGCTGCACAAATTGCTGGTGTAGCAGCTTTATCAGACCATGACTATATTTTAGAAACAAGAAATTACATTGCTGCCGAAAGGGATTATTTAAGTACTGCAATTGAATCATTTGGTTTTAAAGTGTATTCTTCAGAGGCCAACTACATATTTTTCATAAGTGCTTTAAACCTTGAAAAAGAACTGCTAAATCATAAAATAGCAATAAGGAATTGTAGAAATTATAGAGGACTAGGAACAGGCTTTTTTCGTGTTGCAGTAAAAACACATGAAGAAAACATTGAATTAATAAATGCAATCGAAAGGATTTTGCATAATGGCTAAGGCAATAATGATACAGGGGACAATGTCCAATGCAGGAAAAAGTTTAATAGTAGCTGCACTTTGCAGAATATTCAGGCAAGATGGATTTAAATGTGCACCATTTAAATCTCAAAATAGGGCATTAATTTCGTATATTACTTCTGATGGACTTGAAATTGGTCGAGCACAGGCGATGCAAGCAGAAGCAGCGGGTGTTAAACCTTCTGTACTAATGAATCCTATATTATTAAAACCAACTACCGACACTGGCTCGCAAGTTATCGTAAATGGTGTGGTCAGGAATAACATGAAAGCAACCGATTATTTTAAATATAAAAAGCAACTCATTCCTGAAATCATGACAGCCTACAATAAACTTGCTGAAACAAATGATATAATTGTAATTGAAGGTGCTGGTAGTCCAGTTGAATTGAATTTAAAATCTGACGATATCGTTAATATGGGGATAGCGAAACTTCTTAATGCTCCAGTTCTACTTGTAGGCGATATTGATAGGGGTGGGATTTTCGCACAACTTTTAGGCACACTACAACTTCTTGAAAATCACGAAAAAAAATTAGTAAAAGGCTTAATTGTAAATAAATTCAGAGGTGATAAAACACTTTTTGATTCTGGTGTAACTATACTAGAAGAAAAAGGAAAGGTACCAATTGTGGGGGTTGTTCCATATATAGACATTAATCTTGATGATGAAGATAGTCTTTCAACCAAACTCAGCAATCGCTCAAATGGTAAAATTGATATAGCAGTCATACACCTTCCTAAGATTTCTAACTTCACTGATTTTGACGTTTTCTCACAATA
>JAVBRC010000157.1:0-6888 GCA_031548405.1 Oscillospiraceae bacterium
TTAAATGAATATGTGCCTGACGGACTTTGTGTACGTGTTAAGTGGAAGCCTACAATAAGTGTTAATTATAATAACTTAGCACAATATAAAGCACTGATGGCAGAATATACTGAACTAAACAAATCACTTGCTAAGATGAGAAGTTTGAGCAGTCATCTTTCACCAGCACTTGATCTCTTTTCTGAAAACAACACTACTTATGCTGTTTATGAATATATTGAAGGTGTTAGGCTTGTTGATTATCTGAAAGAAAATGCTGGAGAACTAAGCTGGAGCGAGGTTTCAGCAATGTTCCCACCACTTTTTACAACATTAAGCCTTGTTCATAATGCAGGTGTTATTCATAGAGGAATAAGCCCTGATACAATTTATGTTACTGATAAAAGAGAACTAAAGCTTACTGATTTTTGTATTTCAGCAGTTAGAACTGCAAATACAGAACTCAAAAATGAAATATTCTCTGGCTATGCTGCTTCGGAGCAATACTCTGCTGCAAGCCGACAGGGAACATGGACTGACGTTTATGGTATCTGTGCTGTTTTATATAGAATTCTCACTGGTTCAAAGCCTGATTCTGCCAATATCAGGATGGAAAGGGATAATCTTTATACTCCACAGGAGTTAAATCCAAATATTCCAAAACACGTTTCTGATATTATCATGAAGGGTATGAATTTAAACGGTGACGACAGAATTCCGACTATTACTGAACTTGTAACAGCACTTTTTGACCAGCCAACAATTGGACTTGGTCAGACACAGACTATTACAATTTCACGAAATGGAATATATGAAAACCCTACTTATCAAAATAATAACACTTATTATCCAGAAGATAATAACAATGAATATTATGATAACGAGTATGATGACGACTACGATGATTATGACGAATACGAAGATGCTGATGACGTTGAAGTAAGTGGAAATGACGGCTCTACATTTGACAAAATCAAAATACCTGTTATTATAGGTGTTTTACTTGTTGCAATAATTCTTGTTATAGTGATAATATTGATGAGGCTGTTTACAGGGGATAACTCAAGCCATCTTCGTGATAAATATACCAGTAATGAAAGTTCATTAAGTGATAATATCGTAGAGATCACTGAAGAAACCGAAACTGAGGAAGCTACTAAAGAATCCAAGGCAGAAGTAAAGATGCCTGACCTTATCGGGCAGAGATATGAAGATATAAAGTCCAAGATTGAGGAAAAATATAAGATTAAGATAAGTGCAGAATTTGAATATAGTGCTGAATATCAGGACGGCTTAATTTTCTGGCAGGAATTTGAGAAGGGCAAGAAGATTAAGGAAGGAAAAACAGTTAAAATCAAGGTAAGTAAGGGTGTTGAGAAGGTTGAAGTTCCAGATTTTGAAGGAATGACTTTTGAAGAGTATATTGAATTACTTTATGAGCTAAACATTGAGTTTACTGAAATCACTGAAATCAATCTTGAATACGAAAATGGATATGTAACCAAGGTAAGTCCAGCACCTGGTAAGAAGCTTAATATAACAGACGATGAAATCCTTACTGTATATTACGCAAGTAATCCAGAGCCTACGGAAGCACCTACTGAGAAGCCTACCGAAGCTCCAGTTGTTACTGAGCCGCCAGAACCAGAGCCTACTGACCCACCACAGACTGAAGCGCCAGAACCAGAGCCAGTGGAATCAAAGCCTGATGTTTTAGTTGAGTAATGTAAATTGTAATAGCGGGACACTGTATGGAATTACAATTTGGCTAGTATAAATCCAATATAATAATTAAAGACCGTTTTAATGACAATCTAGCCATTAAAACGGTCTTTCTGTATTTTTTAAGTAAAAAAAATAGATTACTGATTAGGTGGTGTTAACTGAATCAAAATTGATGAAATAAATTAACTAACGATATGCAAAGCGAAGCGACATCAGTTTAGGTCAACCCTTTTTAAAGGGTTGCGGTTTCCAAAGGCAGAGCCTTGGTCGCTCCTCAGAGCGAAAGCTCGTATGGAACGGCGTCCTCGACGTTCCGAAAACTTCATAATCACTAATCCTAGCAACTTAACTAACCCTCAAACCCTTAACGAGTTCTAGTTCTTTCTTTTTTCTATCGCAAAATAGAAAGAATCAAAGAAAAAGGCTCTTTGAAGGCTATAAGATTTCGCTCTGCGGAGCGACAAGGACTCCGTCCCTTGACCCTGCAACCCTTTAAAAAGGGTTGGCCTAAACTATTTTCGCTTCGCTTTGCGTGCGGTTAGTTAACTCTCCCCGCCGAACGGCGATTGGATGCAACGTCACGTTGCCCCTTTAAGTTGACCTAAACTAATTCGCCGTTCGGCGAGGATAGTCAACTTAATTCGTCGATTGCCACCTTTTTCGACAAACTGAAAGCAGAGAAGTAATTCTCTGCTTTTTCTATATGTATATATTACTTATACTGATAAAGTGCAACGTTCTCAAAACCATCAAGCAGGCTATCAAGACGCTTAAATGATTGAATAGTTCCTCTCGCAACACAACCCATAGGATCTTTCGCAATATTACACTTCACTCCAAGAGTCCTGTTAATAAGCTTGTCTATACCGCCAAGCAATGCGCCACCGCCTGTAAGTAAAATACCATTCTCATAGATGTCGCCTACAAGCTCTGGAGGTGTATCCTCTAATAAATTTCTGATTGAATCAACAATCTCAAAAACCTCATCTTCTATTGCATCAAAAACTTCAAGCTCACTTATATTAATCATTTCTGGCAAACCTTTAAGAAGATTTTTTCCACCAATATTCATTCTTACATCATTGTTTGGATCATAAAGGTTTGTAAGTTCTTTTTTAATCTGTTCAGCAGTCTTATCACCAATAAGAAGCTTGTGCCTCTTTTGAATATATCTGACAATCGCCTGATCAATCATGTTTCCAGCTGTTTTGATAGACCTCGAAGTAACAACACCGTTCATAGAAACAACGGCTACATCTGTTGTACCGCCACCGATATCAACAACCAGATGACCTCTTGCCTTTGACATATTAACGCCAGCACCAAGCATAGCTGCAATTGGTTCCTGAATAAGATAAACCTTTCTTGAACCTGCATTCATTGCTGCTTCAACTACAGCACGGCTCTCAACGTCAGTAATAAACGATGGAACGCAGATAACAATACGAGGCTTAATAAGCCTGTGACCACTAGCCTTGCGTACAAATTCTCTTATAAGGCATTGTGTCATTTCATCGTCAGAAATAACACCACAAGAAAGCGGACGGATAACAGAAATATATTCTGGTGACTTTCCGACCATTTTATATGCTTTTTTTCCAACAGCAAGTATTTTGTTTGTTCTCTTATTAACAGCGATAACTGATGGTTCATTTAAGACAACACCCTTACCGTTTACTGCAATAACAATATTTGCCGTTCCTAAATCAATTCCAATGTCCTGTGCCATATTAATTCATTCCTTTTTTAGTTTTGTTGTTGTTCCAACAGCCACATAAACAGCAGCTGCGCCCATATTTTTTAAAAGCTCTGCACATTTATTTAAAGTGCTTCCAGTTGTGATAACATCATCACATAAAATAATTTTCATATTATCAAGTCTTCTTATACCTGAAAAAAATGCCGATGTATTTTTAAGTCGTTCAGCTTTTTTTAAGCTATGCTGAACTGCAGATTTATTTTTATAAATTGCATCTGAAATAATAGGAATACTGTTAATTTTTGCTATATCCTCAGCGATAATTAATGCCTGATTATAGCGACGCTTTTTATATGATTCTCTTGACATCGGGACAGGTATAACTGCATCAGCAATGATATTATCAGCAAGAATTTTTTCTCCAAGAAGATTTCCGAGGTAATAACCAAATTCCTTATTGCCATCTTTCAAAGATAAAATGCCATCTTTTGCCTTATATGTATATTCAAAACAGACAACTGCCCGATCATACTGTATACTATTGCAATAACATTCAAACTTTCCACATTTGGAGCAAATTCCTTCAGGGAATTTTACTAAGCTATTATCACAATTTTTGCATATGAATTTATTCCATTCAATAAATTCAGAGCAAATCGGACAACGGTTTGGGAAAAATATATCTGTAACAAACCGTATAAACTTATTCATTATTCTTCATTTCCTCACGAAGCATTGAAGTCAGACAAGTATAACGATTTGTCCTCTTATTGTTCGTAACCATTTTCACTACTATTTCTTCATCGCCAATAATAATAAGTAATTTTTTTGCTCTTGTAACCGCAGTATAAAGAAGGTTACGATAATAAAGCTTATCAAATCCACCAAGAAGGGGAATGATTACTGCTTCAAATTCGCTTCCCTGACTCTTATGTGCTGTAATTGCGTATGCAAGCTCAAGCTGGTCTACCATGTCAAAAGTATACGCTGCAATTCGTCCATCAAAGTCAATAGCGACTTCAAGCTTTGCACGATTTATGCTAAGTATTTTTCCGATATCACCATTATAAATTCCAGCACCCTGCTCGCCATCTTTACTCCAGACAATATCATAGTTATTCTTTGTCTGCATAATTTTATCGCCTTCACGAATTGTATAAATAGGTGATTTAACTTCTTTTTTCATTATATGCTTTGGGTTTAGCTGTTCCTGCAATGCCTTGTTAAGCTCAACAACTCCAAGAATACCTTTTCTTGAAGGAGATATAACCTGAATATCGTCAGTAGGGGAGTATTTATAAGCTTTAGGTAATCGTGTTTTTACAAGGTCAATTAAAAGATTAGTTGCAAGTGGGGCTTCAGCACGTTTGAAAAAGAAAAAATCATTACTTTTTTGTGATAAATCAGGCATTTCACCCCTGACAATTCTATGCGCATTAGTTACAATACAGCTTTTTTCTGCCTGACGGAAAATTTCTTTCAGCTCAATAACTGGTAAGCATTTGCTTTCAATCAACGATTTCAAAAGATTACCTGCGCCAACAGACGGTAACTGGTCGCTATCTCCAACCATTACAAGACGGCAGTTGAGCCTTAACGAACGCAATAAGCTTTCAAATAAAGTGATATCAACCATAGACATTTCATCAACTACTACAACATCGCATTCAAGCGGATTACTTTCATCATGCTTAAACTTCAACTTACTGTTTTGGTCATATTCCACTTCAAGTAAACGGTGAATAGTTCTTGCCTCACATCCAGTTAAGTCGGACATTCTTTTAGCAGCACGTCCTGTAGGTGCTGCAAGCATAACAGATTCACCTTTTTTTTCATAGAGTGAAATTATCGCATTAAGTGTTGTTGTTTTACCCGTTCCAGGCCCACCTGTCATAATCATAATACCTCTTGAAAGAGCCGTAGTAATAGCTTTTCGCTGAAGCTTTTCATAATGGATATTATTTTGTTCTTCTTCCATATCAATAAGCTGTTCGTAATCATAGTCATCAGGGCTTGAAAATGCTTTTAAAACTGAAATTCGTCCTGCGATATATCTTTCAGCGTTATAGTAATCTGCAAGGTATACAAATGCTCTGTCGTTTTTAAGATACTCAAAAATCAATTCTTCTTCAATCATTTCGTTGTATACATCATAAAAATCCGACTGAGCTATACTAAGATAATTACAGCATAGCCTCTCAAACCTGTCAATAGGAATACATGAATGACCTGACCTTGCATTTTCTTCAAGCAAATATCCGAATCCCGCCTGAATTCGTTTATGTGAGTCAGTAGGAATCTTCATTTCCTTAGCTACTTCTTCAGCTTTTTTAAAAGGAAGATCAATTGGATATCCACAAAGGCAATAAGGGTTACTTTTTATAAGCTCAATTGCTGGTAACCCCCATTGCTGATAAGCTTTCATTGCATAGCCGGCTTTTATTCCATACTGTGAAAGAAAAATCATAAGATGACGCAAATTAAATATCTTCTGAATTTCATTTGCAATATCTTCACATTTCTGTGCTGAAATTCCTCTTATTTGCCTTAGTTTTGAAGGCTCTTTTTCCATTATATCAAGAGTTTGTTCGCCGAAAACGTCAACTATTCTCTTGGCAAGTGCCGGCCCTATACCCTTTATAGCACCAGATGAAAGATACTTACAGATATTTACTGCTGTATTAGGAAGCTTTCTTTCGCAATATTCAGTTTTAAACTGCGGGCCAAATCTTGGATGTGTAATATAAGCACCTTCAAGTAATAATATTTCTCCACTCTCAATATCGCCCAATTCTCCGACTGCTGTTACAAGTTCTCCACCAGTGTCTATATCGAGAACAGTATACCCATTAGTTTCATTGCGATATAAAACATGTTCAACTGTTCCTTCAATTCTTAAAGTCTGTTGTTCCATTTTCAGTCCTTTCAAAATAATGCATCATATCTTCTATTATACATTTTTTTTACGGGAAATGCAATTAATTTACATTATTTTTCACTGGAAAATATTAATTTTAAAACTTCATCACATTCAGCCATTTCCAGAATTTCATTTTCACAGCAATATATCTTACAAATCTCATATTGCTCACAGTTCATTCCGTTATTGACAATGATAATTTTTTTAATTAGTTCGTCATCAGTCCATCTGATTTTATGTATTACATTTTCCAATTTCATTTCAACATCATCATTATTATTCAAAATCATTACTGCAGTCAATCCATGCGAATTATTGCAGCATGGCATCTTTATTAAAATATTAACTGCCTGAATAATAATAATCGTACTTATAACAATAATAACTGTAACCGTAACACTGTCCATTGCTGTCAACTCCTTAAAAATTATTCCTGTTTTATATGTTTGTATATTTACATTTACCAATTTTCAATTTTGACATTTTAACGAATTAAGAGTGAATATCTGAGAGGACCGACCTGGGGCGGACCAGATGTCACTTTTTTCGAGTTTCGGGATGAAAA
>JAVBRC010000175.1:0-7454 GCA_031548405.1 Oscillospiraceae bacterium
AAATATGTAGGCAACTGGGTGGTTGATTGTGATGAAGATATAACTACTGCTGAAATAAAGAATGGAATAAAAGGTATAGGCAGTGGAGCGTTTTTGTTGTGTGAAAACCTAGAGAGTGTAACGATTCCAGAAGGAGTTACAGTTATAGGAAAGAGTGCGTTTTCATGTTGTACAAGTCTTAAAAATTTAATACTTTCAAAAGGAATTGCTAGTGTGGGTAGTAATGCGTTTTCTTACTGTGAAAGCCTAGAGAGCATATCAATTCCAGAAGGAGTTACAAGTATAGGTATGGATGCGTTTAATGGATGTATAAGTCTTGAAGACATCTACATTTATAATAGTTCATGTGAAATAGACGGTAATGAATATACAATAGATCTAACAGCAACAATTCACGGTTTTGATAATTCAACCGCTCAAAAATATGCTGAAAAGTATAATCTTGAATTTGTTTCTCTTGGTGCGCCTCCTGCAGCCAAAGGCGACGTTACAGGCGATGGAAAAATCGACCTTTATGATGTAATCATGGTTGCGAAGTATATGCTTAAAAAAGTGACACTTACAACGGAACAGCTTGACAGCGCTGATTATAATAATGATGGTAAGATTGATTTATATGATGCGATTGGGATAGCTAAATATATGCTAAATAAGAAATAATTTAATTTAACACTCCTGTGATTTTTATTGCAGGGGTGTTTCTGCTTTTTCAAAAAATATTAGCAATTTACACATCAATTTACGGCAATTTAATAAAGTTTAAATGTAAATTTGTCTATTATATGTGAAATTCTTGACAAATGGTATGATTTTGATGTACAATAAAAAGGAAAATCATGAAAGGACTGATTGCAATGGGTTTAACATTAACAGAAAAAATATTAAAGGCACATATTGTAGACGGAGAAATGATAAAGGGGAACGAAATCGGTATTAAAATCGACCAGACCCTTACACAGGACGCAACTGGAACAATGGCTTATCTTGAATTTGAGGCCATGGGTGTTCCTAGAGTTAAAACAGAAAAAAGCGTTGCTTATATTGACCATAATACACTTCAAAACGGTTTTGAAAATGCGGATGACCACCGTTTTATAGGTAGTGTTGCTAAGAAACACGGAATTTACTTCTCACGTCCAGGTAACGGAATTTGTCATCAGGTTCACCTTGAACGCTTCGGTATCCCTGGAAAGACTCTTATCGGTTCTGACAGTCATACTCCAACTGGCGGCGGTATCGGTATGATTGCTATCGGAGCAGGTGGCCTTGACGTTGCTGTTGCAATGGGAGGCGGTGCATACTACATAACCTGCCCTAAGGTAGTTAAGGTTGAGCTTACTGGTAAGCTTTCATCTTGGGTTGCTGCGAAGGACGTTATTCTTGAAGTTCTAAAGCGTCTTTCCGTTAAGGGCGGTGTTGGTAAGGTTATTGAATACTGTGGCGAAGGCGTAAAGACTTTGTCAGTTCCTGAAAGAGCTACAATTACTAATATGGGCGCTGAGCTTGGTGCGACAACTTCAATCTTCCCATCAGACGAAATTACAAGAGAATTCTTGAAGGCGCAGCAGAGAGAAGATGTATGGACAGAGCTTTCAGCTGATGCTGATGCAGTTTATGATGAAGAACTTACTATTAATCTTAGTGAGCTTGAGCCTCTTGCTGCTTGTCCACATTCTCCAGATAACATTAAATCTGTGAATGAAATCGGAAAGATTAAGATTGATCAGGTTTGTATCGGTTCATGTACAAACTCATCACTTATGGATATGCTAAAGGTTGCACACATCTTAAAGGGCAGAACTGTTAACCCTGATGTTTCACTTTCAATCGCTCCTGGCTCAAAGCAGGTTCTTAATATGCTTGCTGAAAACGGCGCACTTTCAATTATGATTGACGCTGGTGCGAGAATTCTTGAAAGTGCTTGCGGCCCTTGTATCGGCATGGGACAGTCACCTAACTCAGAGGGTATCTCTCTAAGAACTTTCAATAGAAACTTTGAAGGTCGTTCAGGTACTAAGGACGGTCAGATTTATCTTGTTTCTCCAGAAGTTGCTGCTGCGTCTGCAATTACTGGTGTGTTCACTGATCCAAGAGATTTGGGAGATATGCCTGAATTTAAGCTTCCTGAAGTATTCAAGATTAACGATAATATGGTTGTTCCTCCAGTTGCTGAAGCTGAAATGGACAGCGTTGAAATCCTAAGAGGCCCTAACATCAAGCCTTTTCCTGAAACAGCTCCTCTTGATGCGTCAATTGATGCTGGTGTTTCACTAAAGGTTGGCGATAACATTACAACTGACCACATTATGCCAGCTGGTGCAAAAATTCTTCCACTACGTTCAAATATTCCTGCTATTTCACAGCATTGCTTTACAGTATGTGATGAGCAGTTCCCAGCAAGAGCAAAGGAAATGGGTAAGAGCATTATTGTTGGTGGTTCAAACTACGGACAGGGTTCTTCAAGAGAACACGCTGCGCTTGCTCCTCTATACCTTGGAATTAAGGCTGTTCTTGTTAAGTCTTTCGCAAGAATTCACAGAGCAAACCTTATTAATGCGGGAATTCTACCTCTTACATTTGTAAACGAGGCTGATTATGATGCGATTTCACAGGGCGATGAGATTGTTCTTGAAAATGTAAGAGCAGAGGTTGAGGCTGGAAATTCAGAACTTACAGTAGTAAACAAGACAACTGGTAAGGAAATTAAGGTTCTTTGCGAGCTTAGCGGACGTACAAAGGATATTATCCTTGCAGGCGGACTTCTTGACTACACAAGAGAATCTATGAAATAATGGCAATTGATATATCAAACCGTTCGGGTAGACCGGTAAGAAAATTTTCCGTTGCATCAAAACGCAAGGGCGGCATTACTTCTGATCTTTTAAAGCTTATTGCAATCGTTGCGATGCTTATTGACCATATAGCGTGGGCGTTTGTGGCGTTTGGTACTGTTGGCGGACAGGCTATGCATATTATCGGGCGGATTACCGCCCCGATAATGTGTTTTATGGTGGCTGAGGGATATTGCAGAACACATGACGTTATAAAATACGCAAAAAGGCTTGGTATATTTGCGTTGATTTCTCATTTTCCTTATGTTTTCTTTGAGTGTGGCGAATTTCGGATTATTCATGAAACAAGCGTTATGTTTCCGCTGTTTTTGGGGCTTGTTGCACTTATTATAAGAGATAGTCCGAAATATGATGTAAATGTAAAAAACATGATAACCCTTATAATTTGCCTTGTGGCGATGCTAGGGGATTGGGGCGCAATTGCAGTTATATGGATTCAGCTTTTTTCGGCATTTTATTATAAGCGTAAGGAACAGGTGAAGTATTTCTGTGTTGTTGGTGCAGTTATGATTGTGCTTAACATTATTATGCATGCGACAACGGGTAGTTGGTTAAGCTGTCTTTTTCAGTTTGGAATATTTCTTGCTGTACCACTTTTGATGAAGTATAATGGTGTGAGAAAAGGAGGAAAGGCTTATCAATGGTTTTTCTATATTTTCTATCCGACACATCTTGCGGTACTTGCAATTTTAAAGTATTTTGTTTTGAAATGAGAATGGGTAATGTACGTTGCACGCAATCGATGTTCGGCGGAGATAGTTAACTAACTGACACATTAGCGAAGCGAAGATAGTTTAGGTCAACCCTTTTTAAAGGGGCAACGTGACGTTGCATCCAATCGCCGTTCGGCGGTCTTAGTTTTAGATGGATTGTTTTGGAAGAGGGGTATGCCACGTCGAGTTCTATTTGCCTTTCAAATTATTTGAAACACCTGCAAGACTAAATCAAGCGAGTTTAATAAGCCGAGATGTCAGAAAAACTAAACTTAGCAAGTTAACTAAATCACTAAAACTACATAAATTCTCCGTTCTTTCTTTTTTCTATCGCAAAATAGAAAGAGCCAAAGAAAAAATGCTCTTCGAGTGTTCCATGAAACCTTCCCCGCCGAATGGCGATTGGGTGCAGCGGCACGCTGCTTTCGCTCTGCGGAGCGACCAAGGCTCTGCCTTTGGAAACTGCAAGCCTTTAAAAAGGCTTGACCTAAACTATTTCGCCGTTCGGCGGGGATAGTTTACTTACATATTATTAACAGGAGGACTAAAACAATGGCAAAAATTCAAATGAATACACCACTAGTCGAGATGGACGGCGACGAAATGACAAGAATTCTCTGGAAGTGGATTAAGGATATCCTTCTTGTGCCTTATATCGATCTTAATACAGAGTATTACGATCTTGGTCTTGATTACAGAGAAAAAACTAAGGATAAGGTTACATTTGATAGTGCTGAGGCAACTAAGAAATATGGTGTTGCTGTTAAATGTGCTACAATCACTCCTAACGCTGCAAGAATGCCAGAATATAATCTAACAGAAATGTGGAAGTCACCAAACGGAACAATTAGAGCTATTCTTGATGGTACTGTTTTCAGAACTCCTATTCTTGTAAATGGTATTACACCTTATATTCCAACTTGGACAAACCCTATTACAATCGCTCGTCATGCGTATGGCGATGTTTATAAGAATACTGAAATGCAGGTTACAAATGGCGGTAAGGCTGAACTTGTTTATACTGACAAGGACGGAAACGAAACAAGACAGCTTATCCATGAATTTGACGGCGACGGTATCATTCAGGGACTTCATAACGTTGATAAAAGTATCGGCGGTTTTGCAAGAGCTTGTTTTAACTATGCAATTGATTTAAAGCAGGATCTTTGGTTCGCAACTAAGGACACAATTTCTAAGAAATATGATCACAGATTTAAGGACATTTTCCAGGAAATCTTTGACGCTGAATACAAGGAAAAGTTTGAAGCTGCTGGTATTGAATATTTCTATACTCTTATTGATGACGCTGTTGCAAGAGTTATTCGTTCAAACGGCGGATATATCTGGGCTTGTAAAAACTATGACGGTGACGTTATGTCTGACATGGTTTCAACTGCTTTCGGAAGCCTTGCTATGATGACTTCTGTTCTTGTTTCACCAGACGGTATTTATGAATATGAGGCTGCACACGGAACTGTTCAGCGTCACTACTATAAGCACTTGAAGGGTGAAGAAACTTCAACAAACTCTGTTGCAACAATCTTTGCATGGAGCGGTGCTTTGAGAAAAAGAGGCGAGCTTGACGGAAACAATGAACTTATGGAATTTGCTGATAAGCTTGAAAAGGCTACAATCCAGACAATTGAAGAGGGCGTTATGACTGGCGACCTTTATATGCTTTCAAATCTCGAAAGCAAGAAGAAGGTTGATTCTAAAACATTCCTTGAAGAAGTTAACAACAGACTTTCAGCGCTTATGAAATAAATTAATGAGGGAAGGTTCGGATTCATGTCAAAATCCTTAATTTCAGCGCCCGTTATTAAGCGACTACCAAGATATTACCGATTTTTGGGAGAACTTGAAAAGCAGGGCTTTATAAGAATTTCAAGCCGTGAGCTATCAGAAAAAATGGGTTTAACAGCATCGCAGATTAGACAGGATTTGAATTGCTTTGGTGGTTTCGGTCAGCAGGGGTATGGTTATAATGTAACCGAGCTACATAAGACTATCGGAGAAATTTTGGGTATATATTCTAAGAATAAGACTATACTTATTGGTGCTGGAAACCTTGGTAAGGCAATTGCCGCACACATAGACTTTGGCAAGCGGGGATTTGAGCTGGTAGGGATTTTTGACAATAGTGCCGATAAAACTGGAGATGTTATTGCAGACATCAGTGTTACACATACAGATGATATTGAAAAATTCTGCTGTGAACAAAAACCAGTTTGTGCTGTTCTTTGTATACCAAAATCAGAAGCACAGGAAATTGCAAATAAGCTTGTGACACTTGGGATTAAAGGCTTCTGGAATTTTAGCCATTATGACCTTAAGATGGATCATGATAACAGCATAATAGTTGAAAATGTTCATCTTGCTGACAGCCTTATGACTTTAGCCTATGGGCTTCATTCAAATTCGGACGACGAAGAATAATCTGGGGACTGCTACATATTAAAGCAATACCATATACAAGCAATTGTATAGTGTTGCCTTAAAAGTGGCAGTCCTTGTTTTTTTATGAAAAGACTGTGAAATTCCTTGTAAAAAGTATTAGAATATTATATAATGAAATTACTGAACAAATCATATTCTTTAATAGAGGAGGATGTATGCTTATGGCTAAAATGACACCACCGCAGATTAGCGGTACATTGAGAAAATTTTCACTGAGAGTTCCGTCGGTTATTTCGGAATGTAGTGGCATTGTAATATTTGGCAAAAGAATAAAATCCCTCGTTTTTACAACTGATGTTTGTATTATAAGAAACGTTAATGCTGATGCTGTTATTGCTGTTTATCCTTTTACACCGCAGCCTATTATTACGCAGGCTATTATGCAGGCAGCAGATATTCCGGTTTTTGCTGGAGTTGGCGGCGGACTGACTAGCGGAAACAGAGTTGTTAACCTTGCACTTTTTGCTGAAATGCAGGGCGCAGCCGGAGTTGTTGTAAACGCTCCGACAACAAATGAAATTCTATCAAAGCTTGATGCTCAGATTGATATTCCTGTTATTGTTACTGTTGTTAATGAAGATGTTGATTTTGATGCGAGAATTAATTCGGGGGCAACTATTTTTAATGTTTCGGCTGCAAAAAACACTGCTGCTATCGTTGGAAGTATAAGAAAACGTTATCCTGAATTTCCGATTATCGCAACTGGCGGGCCGACAGAAGATAGTATACGGGAAACAATTGAGGCGGGTGCAAATGCTATAACATGGACTCCGCCTTCAAGCGGGGAGATTTTTAAGGATATAATGGATGCTTATAGACAAAATAAGCCGCATCCGTGAACGTGTTAGTTTAGCTGCCCCGCCGAACGGCGCATAAAAGTTTACTCAATTTTTTCAAAAATTGCGGTTTCCAAAGGCAGAGCCTTGGTCGCTCTCCGCAGAGAGCGAAAAGCTTTATCGTTCAAGAGTATTTTTTCTTTGGTTCTTTTCTTTTTTGCGATAGAAAAAAGAAAGAACGGAGAACTCATGTAGTCTATGAATTTTAGTCAACTTACCAGATTTAGTTTTTCTGACTTTTAAGCTTAGTCAACTCACTAGAGTTAGAATTTCTGACGTTTCAAAACTTCCCCACTATCGTGCGTTTTGAAAGGCAGGTAGAACTCGACGTCTGTTACTTAGGATTCTTTTTTCACTTGCAAAAAAGAATCCTCTTGTCGCTATGGCGACAATTCACCAGAAAAAATGCGCTTGACGATAGGGCATTTCGTTCGTTGCGACGAGCGACCAAGGCTCTGCCTTTGGAAACCGCAACCCTTTAAAAAGGGTTGACCTAAACTGTATTCGCTTCGCTGTGCGTGCTGTTAGTTAACTAACTACACCCGACGGCAAAAAAATATGCATAAAATCTGCATAACGAATGTATATTATGAAAA
>JAVBRC010000156.1:0-5771 GCA_031548405.1 Oscillospiraceae bacterium
TTCAGGTTTCTTTCGACGTTCCGGAATATTCAGGTGACGTTGATGCCTTAGGAGTACTCCGAGTGCTTGAAGCAGTCAGAATTCTTGGGCTTACAGAAAAAACAAAAATTTATCAGGCATCAACCTCTGAGCTTTTCGGAAAGGTGGAAGAAGTACCTCAAAGGGAAATAACTCCATTTCACCCTTACAGTCCATATGCAATTGCAAAGCAATATGGTTTTTGGATGGTTAAGGAATATCGTGAAGCATACGGAATGTTTGCAACAAATGGAATTCTTTTTAATCATGAGTCTGAAAGACGTGGTGAAAACTTTGTTACAAGAAAAATAACACTTGCTGTTTCAAGAATTGCTTGTGGTTTGCAGGACAAGCTTCAGCTTGGCAACATGGATTCACTTCGTGATTGGGGTTATGCTAAGGATTACGTTGAGTGTATGTGGCTTATGCTTCAACAAGACAAACCAGAGGATTTTGTAATTGCAACTGGTGAACAGCATACTGTTCGTGACTTCACTGAAAAAGCATTCAAAGCTGTTGGAATCAACATCCGCTGGGAAGGTACAGGTATAGACGAAAAGGGTGTTGATGATTCAACTGGAAAAGTTCTTGTCGAAGTAAACAAGGAATGGTTCAGACCAACAGACGTTGATAATCTTTGGGGAGATCCTACCAAAGCAAAAACAGTTTTGGGCTGGAATCCACAGCAAACAAGCTATGAAGAGCTTATAAACATTATGGTTAAACATGATATTGAAATTGCCAGGCGTGAAGCATTACTCAAAAATGGGGGCTTAAATTAATGGATAAGAGTGCTAAAATCTATGTTGCAGGTCATAAGGGAATGGTCGGATCTGCAATTATAAGAATGCTAAATAAAAATGGGTATGGCAATATTATAACCCGAACCAGACAAGAGCTAAACCTTTGCAGTCAAGCTGAGGTTGATAGTTTTTTTGAAACTGAAAAGCCTGATTATGTATTTCTCGCAGCAGCAAAAGTTGGTGGAATTATGGCAAACTCAAATTTCCCAGCAGATTTTATGTACGAAAATATGATGCTTGAAATGAATGTAATTCATGCCGCATGGAAGACAAATTGTAAAAAGCTGCTCTTTTTAGGTTCGTCATGCATTTATCCAAAAATGGCCCCTCAGCCTATGCCTGAAAACTGTTTGCTGACATCTTCTCTTGAGCCAACCAATGAAGCGTATGCCCTTTCAAAAATCTCCGGACTAAAATATTGTGAATATCTAAACAGACAGTATGGAACGGATTTTATCTCTGTTATGCCAACTAATCTTTATGGGCCAAACGATAACTATCATCCTGTTAACAGCCATGTACTCCCCGCACTAATCGGACGTTTTCATGAAGCTAAAAAAAAGAATCTTTACATTGTTGAATGTTGGGGAACAGGAAAACCACTTCGTGAATTTCTTTATGTAGATGATCTTGCCGATGCGTGCATTTATCTTATGAATAATTATTCTGGGGATGAAACAGTTAATGTGGGTACTGGAACAGAAGTTACAATAAAAGAGTTAACTGAAAAGGTGGCAGAAATTACAGGGTTCAAGGGTGAAATAAGATGGGACACATCAAAACCAGACGGCACTCCAAGAAAATTACTTGATGTTTCAAAGCTTGAAGGTCTGGGATGGAAATATACTACTGAGCTTGATGAAGGAATACGCCTTGCCTATGAGGATTACCTAAATAATCCAGTCAGAACACAGAGATAGTAAGAAAGGAACTCAAATGAATTTTATTTTATTATCCGGCGGATCTGGAAAACGTCTATGGCCGCTTTCAAATGATGTACGTTCAAAGCAGTTTATAAAGATTTTCAAAAAAGAAGATGAAATTTATGAATCAATGGTTCAGCGTGTTTACAGACAAATTAATTCTGTTAGCCCTGACGCTAATATCACTATTGCAACTTCTAAAACACAAGTTTCTTCTATTAAGAATCAACTTGGAAATAATGTAGATATTTGTATAGAGCCATGCAGACGTGACACTTTTCCAGCAATTGCTCTCGCTGCAATGTATCTTCATGATGTAAAGGGACTATCAGAAGATGATACTGTTGCAGTTTGCCCAGTAGATCCTTTCGTAGATAAAGAATATTTCAGTACAATTTCAAGTCTACAGAATGAGGCAAAGAATGATTCTGCAAATCTTATTCTTATGGGTATAGAACCGACTTATCCAAGTGAAAAGTATGGCTATATTATTCCAGAAAGCTCAGAAAAAATCAGTCCTGTGAAAGAATTCAAGGAAAAACCTACCGAGAATATTGCAAAACAATATATAACCGATGGAGCATTGTGGAACTGTGGAGTATTCATTTTCAAGCTTGGCTATATTATAAAAAAAGCGCACGAAATAATTGATTTCACAGATTATTATGACCTTTATGACAAGTATGAAACCATTGAAAAGATTAGCTTTGATTATGCTGTAGTTGAAAAAGAGGAAAGTATCAAGGTTATAAGATTTTCTGGCTATTGGAATGATCTTGGCACATGGGATTCACTAACAGATGAAATTCCAGAAAATATAATTGGCAAGGCTGTTTTAAACGAATCATGCGAAAATACCTATATAATAAATGAGCTTAACATTCCAATACTTTGTATGGGATTAAAAAATACGATTGTTTCTGCTAGTGCTGAAGGAATTTTAGTAAGCGAGAAATCACAATCTGGAAATATCAAACCATTTGTCGATAATATTGAACAGGAAGTAAAGTTTGCCGAAAAATCATGGGGTAGCTATACTGTAATTGACGCTCAGGAAGAAAGTATGACAATTAAAGTTACTTTGCATGCTGGAAACAAAATGAATTATCATAGTCATGAATATCGTGACGAGGTATGGACAATTATTTCTGGTGAAGGTAAAACAATTGTTGACGGAATGGAAGAGACAGTAAAGCCAGGCGATGTTATAACAATGGAAGCTGGATGTCGTCATACTATTTTAGCTGATACTGAGCTTCAGCTTATTGAGGTTCAGCTTGGCAAGGAGATAAGCGTTCATGACAAAAAGATTTTTGAACTCTGAAAATAATCCTTTTCTGCTTGAACCTGCTGGAAAAGATTATCTTTGGGGTGGAAACAGATTAAAGAACGAATTTGGTAAAAATATCGATCTTACTCCCCTTGCTGAAACATGGGAATGTTCAACGCATAATGACGGTCTTAGCGTTATTGCAAGCGGAAAATTTAAAGGTAAATTTCTAAAGGATGTTCTTATTGAAAATCCGGAATTTTTAGGGGTATATGCAAATGATCACGGCGAATTGCCTATATTAATAAAATTTATTGATGCACGAAATAATTTATCAGTTCAAGTACATCCAGATGATGAATATGCAAATGCTTATGAAAATGGACAACTCGGGAAATCTGAGATGTGGTATGTGCTTGATGCTACTCCAGATGCCGAGCTTATTTATGGCTTTTATCATAATATCAGCAAGAATCAGCTGCAAGAAAGTCTTGAAAATGGCACAATAGAAAAATATCTCCAGAAAGTAAAAATAAATAAAAATGATACATTTTTTATTGAAGCCGGAACCGTTCATGCGATTTGTGAGGGGTCTTTAATTGCAGAAATACAGGAAAATTCAAATCTGACATACAGATTGTTTGATTATAATCGTACAGATAAAAACGGAAAAAAAAGAGAGCTTCATATTGAAAAAGCTCTTGAAGTTGTTAATTTGAACGGTAGTGCTAATCCACGTCAGCCAATGCGTAAATTGAAATATAGGCGTGGCGAAGCGACGGAATTGATTTCCAGATGCAAGTATTTCCAAGTCCACAGATGTCTGCTTAATACGGAATGTACACGTCAGCTTGTTAAATTTAAATCTAATGAAAACTCATTTAAGGTTTTACTCTGCATAGATGGATGTGGAATTATGTTTATGAATAGCGGTGAATCCCTTAATTTTTTTAAAGGAGATTGTATCTTTATTCCTGCTGCCTCGGCTGAAATGAAGTTACATGGAAAAGGACAATTACTTGTAGTTGAATGCTAAGTCGATGTTGCATCGCCTTGTGGGGCATAGTCCTAATGTACATTTTGCGGGTGCTTATAAATAAAAAAGAGTTGTAGCAACTTTTCGTTTTGCTACAACTCTTTTAATTATTTAAACAAAATTACATTCCCAGACATCAACGCCAGAATCTTGAAAAACATATCTAAGTTTATTTCTCAACTGCTCTATTGTTACATCTTTTTTCATAACAACCTGTAGGAATCCGCCGCCACCTGCGCCACAAATCATTTTTCCATCAATAAGCTCATCAACAGCAATAAAAATTTGATCAATACAAGTGTTTGTTGAACCTTTATCAAGCTTTTTTGAAAGCTCCCAATGTTGATTCATAAGACTCGCAAATGAATCAATATTTCCTCTTTCGAGTTCAAATCGCATGAGCGCCGCCATTTTCTGAATATCTTCAAGAACCTCGACTGATTCTTTCCTTGCACCGATATAACCACCTACAACTTCTCTCAGAAGATTTCTTGCAAGCCTTCTCTGCCCTGTGTAAATCAACGCAAATCGCTGCTCAAGTTCTTTCATAGATTGGTCAGGAACCTTGACTTTTTGGCACTGTATTTCCTGTTTAATACCTGGCTGAGTTGAAATAAACTTTATTCCGTTAGTAACACCACCAACCTGATCCTGCCACCCACCGCCAGTACTCATAAGCTGTTCCATCACAAGAACAAGTTCAAACAAATGATTATCATCAAGAGCTACACCCATAAAATCGAATATTCCTTTTATACACGCTCCAGCAAGAATAGAACTTGTCCCAAGCCCAGAACCTCTCGGAATATCAATAACCTCAGTTGAAAGGTATAATCCGCCGCCAAGACTATCAAGGACTTCATCGAGGGTGATATCACCACTAATAGGTATTACACCACTAGCGAGTAGCGCTGCCTTGTGAAGTGCAAAAGGATCATAAGGATTACCACAATTTTGTATGTCCGTTATATCAGTAATTTCGCCATATGCGCCACTATCGCAGCTTTCAAATGCAACTAATTTTCTATCAAGCTTTTTTAGCTTTACAACAATAGGCAACTCACCATTAAGATTTATCGCAGCGTTAAGAACCGTACCGCCATTTTCGTTGCAATATGGTGGAGTATCAGACCATCCACCGCCAAAATTTACTCTTACTGGTAATTTTATAGTTACATCGAATTTATTAATTTTAAATGTATCATTATATTTCAGCCCCTCAGAGCTTGATTTAAATATAACCTTACTTATTGTATTAAAACATTTAGACTCAAATTCTTCAGTTGCATTTGATAATTTAGAAAGATAATAATAGAGTCTGATTTTACGGCTGAAGTCGCAATTTTCAGCAAACTCAGCAATCATCTTACATTCTTTATCATTACAAGGACTTTTCTCAACCAGTCCTTTCATTTCTTCAACAGAAATTCCATTGTCCACAGCCCGAATAAATTTATATGCTGAAATTTTACTTTTAAGCTTAAGCTGCCATGGCAATATTTCGTTTACGTCTGCATCATTAAAGCTTTTGCAAAGGCTAGTTCTGGTACTAGCTTTAAATAACGATACATCTCCTGTTCCGTGTGACATTTTATATAGATTCAGTGCAAAATTAACTGCCTGTTCTATTGTATCACATTCAGAATAAAGCTTTGCATTCCAAATGGAATGATCATCATTGTCCCAAAGATCCGCCACATTAACACCATTTATATCCATAA
>JAVBRC010000052.1:0-7613 GCA_031548405.1 Oscillospiraceae bacterium
GTTTCAGCGTGTGCGATGCCCTGTGAACTGCCGTCTCCGTAGATCATTACCTGACCTACGAACATTACCGCAAGTGCACTTGACAAGATTCTTTGTAGTTTTTTGTTCATCTTTTTCCTCCTTAATATGACACGGTTCGACGTTTTATCAACCATTTAAAATTATATCATATTTCAGATGAATAAATATGGACAAATTGTAAATTATTTATGAATAAATTGTAAACTTTTTATTTGTAATAAAATACTATTGATTATAATTACCAGTTGTATATAAACGCATCTCTTTCTAATTAAAATAACTCATAGGATTAATAACGTGGTCATTTTTAGGATCAAGATTTGAAAGTGCCTTATCACTTAACATATTGCCCCTTTGTATAGTAAAATGTCCGAATCTTTTTCTTAATAAATCTATTGAAGTTTCTAGTTTTTCCTCTTTTTGAAGCATTGAAACGTCTGAAAACATTGAAAGCTGGATTGAATCAGTATACATTAAATCACAAGCCCTTACACTTAAGCTGCGAACTGGCTTTCCATTGGTGTGATTTTTAAATAAGGAAAATGCTAATTCAAACAAGTATTTAGCTGTTCGGTTAGGTGTTTCAAGTTTTCCTTGCCGTTCAATCCAGTTTAATTCGTTGTCACGAATACCTATCTGAACAGTTCGACAAATAAATCCGTACTCACGCAGCCTTGATGACACACTTTCAGCAAGTACCATCAAAGTGATTTTTATTTCTTCATCAGAGATTAAATCCCTAGGTGCAGTAGTACTGTTTCCAACTGTTTTGATTAATGATTTTGTGCCAATATTAGATACTGGAGAAGTATCCAGACCATTTGCAAACTGCCAAAGAACAATGCCCATCTTTCCGATCCATCGTTTAAGATAGTCTGGATTAGTATTTGCAAGGTCACCGATAGTACTAATTCCTTTTCTTTTCAGCTTGCTATAAGTTGCTTTACCGACATAAAGCAAATCATTTACTGGAAGTTTCCAGACAATCTCTTTAAACTTAGATTTATCAATTACAGTTGTAGCATCTGGCTTTTTCATATCCGAACCTAATTTGGCAAAAATCTTGTTGTATGATACTCCAACAGAAACGGAAACACCAAGTTCAAGTTTAATTCTTTCCCTTATTTTATCAGCAATTTCCTTACCAGAACCGAATAGCATAGTACTTCCAGTTACATCTAACCAGCATTCATCTAATCCAAACGGTTCAACCTGATCCGTATATTCTGAATAAATCTGACGAGCAATTTTTGAGTGATTGATGTAAAGGTCATATTGTGGAGGAACAAAGGTTATTTCAGGACATTTCTGCTTCGCCATCCACATTGTATCGCCAGTCTTAACATCACAATCCTTTGCTTCATAATTTTTAGCCAATACAATTCCATGTCTTGCTTCAGGATCACCGAGAACAGCAACAGGCTTTCCTCTTAAAGATGGGTTGTATAAGCATTCAACTGAAGCGTAGAAATTGTTTAAGTCTGAATGTAAAATAACTCTTTCCATGATATTGCACCTCCCTGTAGAACATTTGTTTATAATACTATAGCACATGTGTTCTATAAATACAAGAGGTAATTTGTTCTAATATAAAAAATCCCGCCTGACTAACCATCAGACGGGAAAAGATATTATTTTCTTTTTTAATATTACCTCAATAAATTGACTTTGTGCCTATTATATTGCCGTTAGAATCATATATCTCATCTCCGCCCCACATCACATAAACTTCATAATTATTATGACCGAGGTGCTTCCACTTAATTGTAAAATGACTCCGTCCGATAACCGTTCTCCATGTATCTGAACCATATTTATACTGCTGTTCTTCATAATTATACTTCCACTCATCAACCGCTGCCCATACATCAGACATTAGGCTTTCTCCTAATCCTTTTGCAGTTGTCCTATAGAACAAAGGCTGATATTTTTCTTGAGATATATAATAATCCATATCAGATATATATGTTATAGGAGCATTCCACGAATACCCATGCCACTCATCTACATCATCTTCAAAGAAGATGTGTTCTGAAGCAATTCCATAGACACTAGCTTGATAAAGAATACAATCATTAGCATATTTCTTGACACCTGCAATAGTACTTGTATTATACTTGCTCACATCTGGTTTAGGAAGAACCTTAACTGCTTTAGCAAATGTGCTAGGGTCTGGCTTGGGTGTGTTATCCAATAGCTTTTGTGCTATCCAAATGGCATCATAAAGGTTAATTACCTTGTCACTACCATTTGTATTAACCATAAAAGAAGTAAAAGTATCAGTAACCTTAGTATCTTTTTTCAGAATCTTTTTTGAAATTGAAATTACATCATAAAGCTCTACCTTATGATTCATATCAACGTCACCAAGCTCACCAATCTGAACATTCAGAGTGACTGTCTGTGATTCATTTTGATATATTACATCAAAGTTGATTTCATACTGGAAAGTTTTACTGTCATAGATGCCAGGTGCTTCAATGAAACTGATTTCAGCATCATTTGTAACGTCAACAGCATCATAATAAACGATTATACCATCAGATTTAAATGCTGCATCTTCTGAATAATAAAACTTCTCCATTTTTGATGTGTCTATGTGCAAGCCCTTTTCATCTTCAGAAAGTGTTGTGATGATAGTTTCTGTTGTGGTAGGAACTGTTGTGGTTATATCTTCGATACCTGTAGTAATTGCTATTGTTGTTGTCACATCAGTAGGTTGCATTTCTTCAGCATTTGGTGTTGTTTCTGTATCTTCAGCACAAACTGCTGTAAAAGTGGCACAAGCCAAGGTCATTAAAGCCGTTGTAATAAATAAGTTGATTTTTTTCATGTTTCATTCCTCCATATCTAAATTATATCATCTTTTAACTATCATGTCAATAATTTCCATTACATATTAATTCAACTGATTTTTTGATGTATTCGTCACAGCTAAATTCCATTTCCTCATAAATGTATTCGCCCCATCGCAGTATAACATATTTAGTGCAATCTTCCATGTTTCCATCTGGATTTTCTTCCTTATAATCCTCCAGTGCATCTCTGAATAAGTGTTCATACTCATCCATAAACCTATAAATATCTTCTTCCTCTGGAATTCGATTCTTCCATTTCTCATCAATATACTTCTTCATGATTTTTTCAGGTTCAGTTTGTTTTCCGATAGGATTCAAACTCACCATATCATCAAGCATTAAAGAGATATATGCATCAAGACTTAAATCTAACTTGTAAGCTTGTTCTCTCAGAACCTCCAGTTTAAATTCATCAAATTCCAAAAACATTTCTATAGTCATAATAGTACCCTTTCTTGTTATTCGCCAGTGGCGAATTAATCAAATTCTTTTTGTGCGTTTTCTTGTGAACAGTCTAAATGAAGCAAGCATAAAAATAAATGATGGTATGCCCATTATAAATTTTATGACTTCTGGAATTAAATTTGATGCTGTTATCGCAATTCCTACAGCAACAATAAGTATTACAGAAGAAATTAATAAAGGTGTACTAAAACCTATTGTTCCGAACATTGTGATAATTGCAAGTAAAGCAGCTCCAACAGTAATAATTCCAGCAATAAATAAAAATCCAGATAGTAATGAAACTATTGTATTTAGAGTCATTAGAATGAAAGCTATAATCCCGCCAATAGAATAAAGAACCAGCTTAATAACCAGTTTCAAGGGTAATAGTAATAAATCAATCAGTAACATAAAATCTCCTCCATATATCAATTCGCCATTGGCGAATTATTTGATTTCATCAAAGAAAAACTCAAGTGCCATTTCTATGGTATCCATAATTTCTTGTTCCTCTGTATCTTCTTTAAAATATTTTGAATATACCTCTGGTTTTAGTTTAAGTGTCTTTTTCTTAGTCTTAGGCTCGCTATCAAACAATCTACAAAACTCACGTCTGCTCATATCAGGGTTATCAGCAAAAGCCTTGCGTAGAAAAGCTGCTCGTTTGGTATCTATCTTATAAATCATTTCGTTTTCATCGTCTGGACATTTTAGTAAGCTATGAATCAGATTTTGACCTCTTTCAGAAATATATGATAGTTCAACTGCTGCTCTTACTGCGAGCAGCTTTGAATCGACCCACGGTTTAAGTTCTGGTACAAGCTTGTTTATCCTGAGCAGACGTGCAACGCTGTCTTTGCCGAGACCATACTCATCTCCGGTGGCTGCAAGCTTACTTTTCCCTTCAGTATTTTCCATAGCCGTCAGCTCATCAGCAATAGCATCTCTTTTCTCAGCTGTAAAAAGCTCTGAATGATATGCAGAAATTACTGCTGCCTGTTCTGAGATTTTGATATCGCTGAAACCTCTCTGAAGTAGATTGGTGAATGCTATATATACCTTTGCTTCAGCTTCAGATAAGTTTTCTTTGATGATTGCGGGAACAGTATCCTTTTCCGCATCTTTACTGCATCGACAACGATTATTTCCAGCTAAGATTTCATACTTTCCCACCTCCTGTGGGTCTGGTCTTACGATTATCGGTTGCATAACACCGTACTTCTTGATACTTTCAGTCATGTCACTGCGTTTCTCATCATCATACATTGTAAACTGATGATTATATGTGTGATTGAGCATATCTAATGGAACTTTTTTAATTTGATTTTCCTGAGATACCATAGTATTTATATCAAATGATGTAAGCATCTCATAGGGCTATTTTTAGTTTTTTACTAATTGGGTGTTCTTGGTTAGCTGTACTTGGAAATGATCTTATTAATCGTGAAAATGTACTTGCAGTCATCATTATAATATTATCTTTTGCAGCTTTTTTTATTGTGTCAGATATTAAAATGAGTACATCTTCTCGCAAATACACAGTGATAAGCATAATCGTTACTATCATCCTTACAATTATAGGTTTAATAGGAGTGGTAATTAAATGGGATTTATTAAGTCATGTTTTAAATCACAATTAAAAATACAATCTTTATTGTATTCAAAAGAAAGTTCAATTAAGAAATCAGAAAAATACATATGTAAATTTATGGCAATCGCAATAATTGTTTACTGTTTTTTAAGATATTATGTTCAATATTTTGAGGGGTGGGTATATAAAATATACCCACCTCATCATCATCAAGACGTTTTATAACATTTTGAATGTTCTCCATTTCAAGGAATTTACAGATGTCTTTAAGTACCCACCATGTTTCTCCAGCAACGTCAATTACTCTGAACGGCTGCTCTTCAAAAGACAAATTAATTATATCATTCATAATAATTTTTCCTTTCAATATATTTTTAAAAATCAGTTTTTTACTGGTTTTAAATTACTATTTTTTATCATAAAAAACTATGGCTAATTAATAGTAATTTTGACTGAATTCATACTCTAACTAGGAAACAATTTACTATATTCTGATTCGGAAATAAACGTCACATTTTCATTGCTAACTGGAAACAGATATGCTATGAATATAATCAATTTTTGTTTTTGTTTTTCATCAATTTAATTGATGTTTTTTCACATCGACTTCCATTTTAATTCTCATATGCTTATCGCTTCCACGCTTGCCTTTTTCTAAGCCAGAAATCTTAAAATATACCTTCATTAATATATGCTTTTTTCTACATTATTTTTTCACAAATACGATTTAATTTTTCGTATCTTGCTTCACATTTCTTTTGAATATCGTAGTCGATTTTGTTTCAGAAATTATTAAATCAAGCTTTTCTATATCAGAAATCGAATGTTCTTTATTCTTCAATTCTTTTCTCAATTCTTCACACTTTTTAATTGAATTTATCTGTGCATCCATCTGTTTATTAAGAGCATCATTGCACATATCATCAACTATACGATAAACATATTTCGATGGAATTTTTTCAAGAATTTCAATCAAATCCTGCTTACTAAGAATTGAATATATTGATTTACTCACATCACACCTCCAAGTTTTAAATCACAAAAAAACTTTTAAAAATCATATCTTAAAAACCAAAAAAAATATTTTTTTAGGAACTATTTTTATAAATTCACTTTGTTTTTCCTCATAAAATAATCAAACAATCTTTTATTTTCATGCTTAAAATCGTGCCGTACATTTCAATATGAAACCATTAAAATAAGCTTTAAAATATCAGCTTTTTCTTAAATCTGAATATCATTATCCTTATGCTTTTGGGTTGAATTTTTCTGTTGTTCAAGTTCTTTTTTGAATACAGTATTGTCAACGATTTTCTCAAGATTTTTCTTAATAGAATTATATTCCCGAAGCTTTGTATCAATAGATTTATTATCCTCAAAAAGCCTGTTTTTCTGTTCTCTAAGTTCATGAATTTCATTTTTAAGTGTAGCCATATTCGGAAGAACTTTTGTTGATTCAGTCTTTTTCAATTCCTCAACAGCTTCTCTGAATAACAACAACTCATCTTCATGATTTCTGAAATATTTATCCTGAAAAACTGCCTTCTTATACTGCTCTGAAATCGGCTTGTACTCTCTATAAATTTTCAGATATTTAAGTCTGTAATTATTAAAATTCATCTTACTTTCAATTGCGTTTATAAGTTCGGAATTCTGCATTTTCTTTTCTGTTAAAGCATCATATTTGCTGAAAAATTCATCAGCATTTTCAAAGCCGTTTTCATTGAGATAAGCAATTGTTTTAAAACCAAGTTTAAGGTTTTGAATCTTGCCCCAACGTTGCATACCAAATGAATTAAATTTATCTTCTGAAAGGTCAAAAAAGTTTTTTATACGGTTATCTGGATTAGTAATTTTCTTTGTTTTGTAGTCAGCTTTTCTTGTAATAACACGCTCGATTCTTTTCATTAGCTGTGCTTCTTCATAGTACCATCCGAACTTCTCAGCATAGATAAAATACTTCTGCCCAGGCATTTTAAAGCCAAGACATTTGCCGGCTTTTTTTGTATAATCCTGATACTTAACTTCAATATTTTTCAACCTGATTCTATCAAGAAAATCGTCAAAATTCTTTGAGGTTTTAACCGTTTCATCAATGGTATTTTTAAGAATTTGCTTCCAACTCTGACCGCTTTTATTCTGTTCCCATTCATAGTGGCTCATGCCTTTTCCCTTTGCATTTTCTATATGTGATAATCCATTTTCAATACAAACTTCATCACTAAACTTTCTGATTTCTTGCCATGCTGGAGAGTACTTTCGGTCATGCTCTCGTGAGAAAGATTTGCCGTTATGGAAGTTTACAGAATTTATAATAATATGATTATGAAGACAATCTTTATCAACGTGTGTTGTGAGAACAAATTCATATTGATTTTTCAAAAATCTTTTCATAGTTTCCATGCCAATTTCGTGAGCCTGTTCGGCAGTGACTTCACCTTTTTTGAAAGATTGAATGCAATGAAACGCAAGAGTTTCAACCTGATTATTCATTTCGTTTCTTGTGAATTCAAATTCATGTTCGGCTATCTGATGTTGACAATTATTTGAGGAAATCCAAAGACCATTTGCCGTTTTATCTTTATTGCAAATGTAGTCAATCGCCTTGCCTAGTGTAACCTTAATCGGATGAATTTCCGTGTATGCCATTTCGTTATCTCACTCCTCAAATATAAATTGTTTTTGAAGAAAATTCACAC
>JAVBRC010000124.1:0-3131 GCA_031548405.1 Oscillospiraceae bacterium
AGGTATCATATAATTATCAACGTTAGTTCTGTAGGTGTAATTGTATGTGTGTTCTTTGCAGTTGCCTTTTTTATATGTTTCAAGCCATTTTGTAGCCCACTTGCCGAATCCTATTTCTTTGGTTACGAAACTTTCACCTATCTGTTCGGCTACTTTTTGATTAACTCTATATTCTTCAGCTTTGGCTTTTGCAGCATCTTTACTTGTTTTGCTGTAAAAGCTTTTTCTTATTGGTTCACCTTTAAAGTTATATCCAATGGTAGCTTTGTATTCATACATTCCGCTTGTATGTTTTGGTTGTTCTTTTTTTGGTCTTGCCATTTAATCAGCATCCTTTAATAATTTATTTACAAATATATTTATAAAAAACTATTGACAATGCGCATTATGCGTGTTATAATATATACAAGAGGTGAGGACATGAAGTTCAGAGAAGTCGAACAAATAATACTTGATGATGGGTGGTATTATAAGAATACCAAAGGTTCGCATAATCATTACAAACACCCCACAAAACAAGGCAAGGTTACAATTCCTAAGCATGGCGGCGACTTAGACAAAGAAACCGTAAAATCAATCATGAAACAGGCTGGACTTAAATAGTCCACCTGCCTGTTGATTATATATTAAACCAAAATGGAGGTTTTATTATGAAATTAGTATATCCAGCGTGTTTTTATCCTTTAGAAGAACAAGAGGGATATTGTGTTGTCGTTCCTGATTTACCTGGTTGCGTTACTCAAGGTAACGATTTGGCTGATGCTATTGCAATGGGAGTTGATGCAGCATCTGGATGGGTTCTTGATGAGCTTGAGGACGGAAACCCTGTTCCAAAGCCGTCAAATCTTTATAGTATCAAGCTTGATGAGGGTAAAGAGGGTAGTTTTGTTAGTATGCTAATGCTTGATATGGATTCATATACCGAAAAGTACGGTGAAAAAGCAATACGCAAAAACTGCACCATTCCTGCGTGGCTTAATACTATGGCAGAAAAAAACGATATAAATTTTTCTGCTGTTTTGCAGGAGGCTTTAATTAATAGGCTTGAAATTTAAAATTTAACCTGTTCCGTTTTCACGGAGCAGGTTTATTTTTGTTTGAGCAGGTTTTGCAGTTGACTGCAATAAATATATTTTAAGAGTTAATCTTACTTTGTTCATTCAACGGCACAACAGCAAGAGTTTTCCCCAAAGGTGCTAAAACCCTTAATATAGTGTCAAGCTGCGGACTTGTTTCTCCTGCTTCCATGCGTGAAATTATAGGCTGTTTAACACCGCTTAATTGTTCAAGCTCACGCTGAGATATATTCATTTCCTGCCTTGCTTTTATAAGCTCACCGATTATGGCAACCCTCAAATTGCTTTCCCTAATTTCCTCAGCGGTATAAAGCTCTGGACGTACTTCTTTCCATGTTCTCATTATTATTTGCTCCTTGTATAATATATTTAGGTTGATAAAGGAGCCTATCTCCTGAAATTAACTATATAATTATGCATAAAAATAATGTATAATTAAATTATTAGATAGAGGATGTCGTTTACTCCTTGAGGGGTACAAAACTACCTCGTACTTGAAAGACTGACACCTCTTTCTGATAAACAGATTACGAATAAGTTGGATGTTTACTGAAAAATTCAGTACTTCGAATATATAACAAGGCAGTAACGTTTATCAGCTTAGAGGAACTATCTAAAATCTTTTTTATCAGGTGAACATTATGATGTACTTAGGAATTGATATTGGAAAAAACACGCATGTAGCATCACTAATTGACGAAAATGCAAAGCCTGTTTTTAAAGCATTTTCATTTTCAAATACTACTAACGGAGCGAATAGTTTATTAGAAAAATTATCTGTGCATAATATCAATCCATCTGATGTTGAAATTGGAATGGAAGCCACAGGTCATTACTGGCTGTCTGTATACTCATTTCTGATTGAAAACAATTTTGTTGTCCATGTTGTAAATCCAATTCAAACTGACGGATGGCGCAAAGGAACTGAAATCAGAAAGCGTAAAACTGATATTATCGACTCAGTTCTCATAGCAGATTTAATACGTTACGGCGATTTTGTAGAAACATCTTTGTCTGATGAGGATACAATGTCACTGCGTAATTTATCACGATTCAGAAGCTATCTTGTTTCATCAATTGGCGATTTAAAACGCAAGGTTATTTGCGTGCTAGATCAGGTTTTTCCTGAATATCAATCAGTTTTTTCTAATGTTTTCGGTGAAACCTCAAAGGAGCTTTTGACACACTTTCAAACTGCTGATGATTTTGAAAATATCACTTCTGAGCAGCTGGAATCTGTACTTGAAAATGTTTCTTTAAAAAGCTTTGCCAAAAACAAACTCACCCAAATTTCAGAGCTTGCAGCAACATCTTTTGGTTTAAAATTCTGTCGAAACAGCTTTTCTTTGCAGTTAAAACTGCTTATTGAACAAATCAAATTTATTGAAGCTCAGGCTGCCGATGTTGAAGTTGAAATTAAGATTATTCTTGATAAAATCGATTCATTAATAACTACTATTCCTGGTATTGGTGATGTCAATGCTGCTGTTATTCTCGGCGAAATTGGTGATATAACTAAGTTTTCAAATGCCTCAAAGCTTGCCGCTTACGCAGGTATTGATGCCACTGTCAGCCAGTCTGGTGAATACCAATCCACTAACAACAGAATGAGCAAGCGTGGCTCTCCATATCTCAGAAAAGCGTTGTTTCAGGCTGCCTTAATTGCTGCGTTTCATGACCCAGTATTCGCTGCTTTTTATCAAAAGAAGCGTGATGAAGGTAAACATCATTTAACTGCTGTCGGAGCTGTTGCCCGTAAACTTTGCAATACTATTTTTGCTGTTCTTAAATACAATGTCCCTTATGAGGTTCAAGTTTAACTCCTTTTTTTCTTGATTATTCTTCAGACTTGGGTTTTTTCTCAGGTCTTTTTCCCATGCATATTTTCATTTTTTATACATTGCTTTTTTAAGAAATATTTTTTATTTTCCTATTGACTTTTTATAGTTGGTCTTTATCCGCAAGAGGTTACTGGAGCAACAGTCAATACCAATCAGATACGTTACACTGAATGGCTTTATGAGTTTAATGATGAAGAATTCAGTAAAATCCGTA
>JAVBRC010000204.1:0-6484 GCA_031548405.1 Oscillospiraceae bacterium
GAAAAAGTTTGTATGAAGGCTGTTAGCAGACAACTTTCATCTTTTAATGCGTATGAAGAAGTTGGAATTGACTTTTATGGTTGTGAAAAGTATGCTGAAATTATTTATAAAAATCTTTGTTGGAATAGCATTTATAAAATAGAATTCGGAAATGACTCTGGTGATTCCGGAAGATATTTTGTTTATTGCGGCGAAACAGCTGCAATTCCGGAAAAGGCTATTTTAAAATCTGGAATGATTTTTATTACCGGACAAAATCCATTTGAAGGACTAAGTGAAGAATTTATTAATGATTTGAAATTTTTAAATGATTGTGGAGTTCATAGTTATACCGCAATGAATTTAGAAGCATTTGAATTATTGAAGGCGGCTGGATTCCGTTGTGTTACAGCTGCTTGTACAGAAGAACTTGCATCGGGAAAAGTTATTTCAGCTGTTGAAATGGGTATTGAAAATGCTATTCCAAATGGTGCTGAGAAGTATTCTCTACTTACAAAAAGACTTAATAGTGTTGGTATAAAATTTGCTCGTACATCTGATGAAATACTTGGAGTCGTTATGAAAAGCAGAACTGATACTACTGATTGTAATTCCGAATGTATAAAATCACTTGAAAAGACAGCATCTGCCGCAATAATTAAAAATTATTTCGATACAACTGCAATTACATCTTCCGATCTTTCACAAACTGCTGAAACTAAATATGATCTGGTAACTGGGTTTGACTATATCAGTCATTTTGAATATAAAGATAGAAAATTCCTTTATGATAAAGCAAAAAACATGCTTAAATCAGGTGGCATGCTTCTTTTCAGTGGCAAAGATCCTGTTACAGGCATTAAAATGCGAGCTGTTGAGGGGTGGGAGAAATATCCTGTCTATGAGGCAATGTGGACTTCAAAACAGCTTATTACAGAACTTGAGGAAAACGGATTCCAAATCAGATTTCTTATTCCAACAGGAACAGGCTTATATGATATGCTTCCGTTTAAATATAAAAATATACCGTCGCTTTATATTATAGGAGCTGTTCCAATAAAGCGATAAGGTAAGGGAAAAAGGAATTATTTCAGGAGGAAAAAATATGAGAAAAACCAAAATTGTCTGCACAATCGGTCCAGTAACCAAATCAGAAGCCATGCTTACTAAACTTATGGAACATGGAATGAACGTTGCACGTTTCAACTTCTCCCATGGTGATTATGAATATCATCAGGAATGCCATGAAATGGTTAGAAAGGTAGCAGCGAAATTAAGCCTCCCGATTGCTACTATGATGGATACTAAAGGGCCTGAAGTAAGACTCGGAAAATTTGTTGATGATAAGCCTGTTGAAATTAAAAATGGTGACCTTTACACTCTTACTACTGAAGATTGCCTTTGCACAGACAAAGTCGGAAGTATTACATTTAAATTGCTTCCTCAGGACGTTACAATTGGAACACGCATTCTTATAAATGATGGTGTTATAGAACTGCTTGCTGAAAAAGTTACTGCAACAGAAATTGTTTGCCGTGTAATTCATGGCGGAAAACTTTCTAACAACAAGGGTATAAATATACCAGGCGTAAAGCTTTCAATGCCTTATTTGAGCGATGCTGATATGAGTGACCTTGAATTCGGTGCAAAAATGAAGTATGACTTCATCGCTGCAAGTTTTGTAAGAACTTCAGCAGATATTAACTATCTCAGAAGATATACTCAGAGCCTTGGTTGGTTTAACGTAAGAATAATCGCTAAAATTGAAAACCTTGAAGGTGTTGAAAATATAGACGAAATTCTTCAGGCAGCAGACGGAATCATGGTTGCCAGAGGCGACATGGGTGTTGAAATTCCGTTTGAAAAGATCCCGGCAATCCAGAAGGAACTTATACACAAGGGCTATAATGCTGGTAAACAGGTTATTACTGCAACACAGATGCTTGAGTCAATGATTTCAAATCCACGACCAACTCGTGCTGAAATAACTGACGTTGCTAATGCTATTTATGATGGTACAAGTGCTATCATGCTTTCTGGCGAAACTGCTGCTGGTGAGTTCCCTATCGAAGCTGTTAGCGCAATGGCTCTTATTGCTGAAACTACTGAACAAGATATCGATTATATGGCAAGATTCCAGAAAAGAGGATCTGACTATAATCCTAATATCGCAAACGCAATTTCTCACGCAACTGTTACAACTGCTCATGATATTGATGTTAAAGCAATTATTACAGTTACTAAGGGTGGAAGTACTGCAAGACTTATTTCAAAATATCGTCCGCTTTGCCCTATTATCAGCTGTACTACAGATGAAACAGTTTGTCGTCAGATGAATATGTCATGGGGCGTAACTCCACTCGTTATAAACGAGGAAACAAATACTGATGAGCTTTTTGAGCATGCAATTGATGCTGCAAAGGCTAACGGTATGGTTGAACCTGGTGACAGAGTTGTTATTACTGCTGGTGTTCCGCTTGGAATGTCTGGAACAACTAACCTTATGAAGGTTGACACTGTTAAATAAATTTAAATCGGCAATGTTATGTTGCCGAACATAAAAATAAACGGGCTGTTGCAAGAATGCAACAGCCCGTTTTTAAACTTTTATTATAATTCGCTCAAAGCCTTTTTGATTTCATCAATCTTGTCTGTCTTTTCCCAGACAACTCCTAAATCCTCACGGCCCATATGACCATAAGCAGCAAGCTTTCTATACTGTGGCTTTCTAAGGTCAAGCATCTTGATAATTGCATCAGGTCTAAGGTCAAACACTTTATCAACTGCTGCTGATAACTTGTCCTCATCAACCTTACCAGTTCCGAATGTATCAACAAGAACTGATACTGGCTTTGCAACACCAATTGCATAAGCAAGCTGAACTTCACATTTATCTGCAAGCCCTGCTGCAACAATGTTCTTTGCAATATATCTTGCAGCATAAGCTGCTGATCTGTCAACCTTTGTTGGATCCTTACCAGAGAACGCACCACCGCCGTGACGTGAATAACCACCGTAAGTATCAACGATAATCTTTCTACCTGTCAGACCGCTATCACCCTGTGGGCCCCCAATAACAAATCTTCCAGTTGGATTAATGTAATACTTTGTATCCTCGTCGATTAATTCTTCTGGAACAACTGGCTTGATTACATACTCCAATACATCCTTCTTGATCTGTTCAAGTGAGATTTCAGGAGCGTGCTGTGAAGAAACAACGATTGTTTCAATTCTAACTGGCTTACCTTCATCATACTCAACAGTAACCTGTGTCTTACCATCAGGACGAAGATAACGAAGTGTACCGTCTTTTCTTACTTCTGTAAGCTTCAGAGCAAGCTTATGAGCCATAGAAATTGGCATTGGCATAAGTTCTGAAGTTTCATTACAAGCATAACCAAACATCAAACCTTGATCTCCAGCACCAGTTGAATTATCATCACTCATTTCGCCTTCTTTTGCCTCAAGTGCCTCATTAACACCCATTGCAATATCGCCTGACTGTTCATCAATTGTTGTAATAACAGAACAAGTATGACCGTCAAAACCAAATTTTGCTCTGTCATAACCGATATCAACAACAACCTGCCTTGCAATCTTTGGAATATCTGCGTATGCCTTTGTGCTGATTTCACCCATGCACATAACCATACCAGTTGTGCAAACAGTTTCGCAAGCAACTCTTGATGTTGGATCCTGTTCAAGTAGTGCGTCTAAGACTGCGTCAGAAATCTGATCACATATCTTGTCTGGATGTCCTTCAGTTACTGATTCTGACGTAAAAAATCTTTTTGTAATATCTGCCATAATTTTGTCGGATTTAAATCAATACTATACAGAAAACTGTTTAGTGCTGAAATAAAAACCGCTCCTTTCAAAATATTAGAAAAATTCACCAAATTTAAAGAAAATGCGTCCGGAAATTCCGAACGCAATGATTTTTTTAATAAAAAATCCTCATCTGCCGGATAAACCGCAGGATTTAGCACCTTTCTTGTCGATGACAATTAGGTTGCCGGGCTTCACAGGACCAGTTCCTCCACCACTCTTGATAAGGCGATATTTTTTCTTGTCTATATTATACACTTATATAGGAATTTTGTCAATATAGAGTTTTAAATAATGAAATGTTATATATTGTAATTTATTATAAATTAAACGGACAGTATCTCAACTGTCCGTTTTTATTATTCCTTATAAAGCACTGCCAAATTATCTTCCCTTTGCGACATTTTTTACCTCGTCCAAAGCCATCTGAAATAACAATCTTGTCAATTATTTAGCTTCTTCCAAATTATCTTCAGCAACCCCTTCAAGAACATTCAACTTGTCATAATCTATATTGTAAACTGTACCGCTCAAACACAAGTTCTTATCTAATCTTTGTTCCTGCTGCAACATCATCATCAAGGAAAACAACCTTAACGCCGCCGTCAGGCATATCAGCAGCACAAATCATTCCAAAGCTTTCTTCACCGCAAAGTTTAACCGGCTTTAAGTTTGCAACAACAATAACCGTTTTACCAATCAATTCTTCAGGCTTATAATATTCGGCAATACCAGAAACAACCTGTCTGCCGCCCATTCCGTCATCAAGCTGTAATTTCAACAACTTCTTAGACTTCTTAACCTTTTCACATTCCTTTATCTTAGCAGCTCTGAGTTCTGTCTTAAAGAACTCGTCAATAGTGATTTCAGGTTCAAGCTCGATTTTCTGCTGTGCCTTTTCAGATTCTGCAACCTGTGCCTCAATAAGCTTATTAAGCTCATCAATTTCCTTTTCTGTATCAATTCTTGGGAAAAGAACCTCACCCTTTGAAACAGTTACATTTGCAGAAAGAACATTGAATTTATCAGCATTTTCATATGAAACAGCATTTTCATCTGCACCAATCTGTTCCCAAACCTTTGGCATTGTTGAAGGCATAAACGGATAAAGAAGTGCTGAAACAATTCTTATTGTATCAAGCAGGTTGTATAAAACTGCTGCAAGTCTTGGCTTGTTAGCCTCATCCTTTGCAAGTACCCAAGGTGCAGTTTCATCAATATATTTATTTGCACGGGAAACAACCTTGAAAATCTCCGCAAGAGAATTCTGAAGCTGTGTTTCATCCATGAAATTATCAATCTTTTCACGCAATGCACAAGCCTGTGAGATTAAATCGTCATCAAATTCTCCAGACTGCTTTTCTGTTGGAAGTGTACCATCAAAATACTTGATAACCATAGCAACGGTTCTTGAAACAAGGTTACCCAGACCATTTGCAAGATCAGTATTAATACGGTTAATCATAATCTCATTTGAGAATGAGCTGTCAGCTCCAAGAGCCATCTCACGCATGATATGGTAACGAATAGCATCAGCACCATAACGTTCACCAAGAACAAACGGATCAACAACATTTCCTAGTGACTTACTCATCTTCTGACCGTTAAATGTAATCCAGCCATGAACAGCAAGATGATTTGGCATTGGAAGTTCAAGTGCCATAAGCATTGCAGGCCAGATAATTGCGTGGAAACGCATGATATCCTTTGCAACCATATGAACATCAGCAGGCCAGAACTTTTCAAAATCACTGTGAGTTTCGTTCTGATAGCCAAGAGCAGAAATATAGTTTGAAAGTGCATCAATCCAAACGTATACAACGTGATTATCATCAAATGTAACAGGAATACCCCATTTAAAGGTAGTTCTTGAAACGCAGAGGTCTTCAAGGCCTGGCTTTATAAAGTTATTTACAAGCTCAACTGCTCTTGTCTTTGGCTGAAGATAATCAGTTTCTGTCAACAGCTTTTCAATTCTGTCAGCGAAAGGTGACATTTTAAAGAAGTACGCCTCTTCCTTGGCATCAATTACATCTCTGCCACATTCAGGGCACTTACCGTCAGCAAGCTGTGAATCTGTCCAGAAGCTTTCACAAGGTGTGCAGTACTTTCCAGAGTATTCACCCTTATAAATATATCCCTTGTCATATAAATCCTTGAAAATTTTCTGAACGGTTTCAATATGGAAACTGTCAGTTGTTCTGATATATCTGTCATAGCTGATATTCATGTAGCTCCAGAGATTCTTGAATATTTCAACTATATTATCAACATATTCCTTTGGTGTAATTCCAGCTTCAGCAGCCTTCTGTTCTATTTTAAGACCATGCTCATCAGTTCCCGTAAGAAACATTACGTCGTAACCCTGCATTCGTCTGTAACGTGCGATTGAATCGCAGGCAACTGTTGTGTAACAGTGACCGATATGCGGATTTCCCGACGGATAGTAAATCGGGGTAGTGATGTAAAATGGTTTTTTTGACATAATTGTTCCTCCTAGTTTTTATATACCCTTTATTATACCCCAATTTTTACAGTTTGGACAGTATTATGTTAAGTTTCAATATAAAAGTTAACTTTTATAAAAATAGCTGTAGCAAAATAAATATTGCTACAGCTATTTTATTATTAAACTTACTATTTTTTAAGAAGTATTTTAGCAACTTCAATCACGTCA
>JAVBRC010000140.1:0-33993 GCA_031548405.1 Oscillospiraceae bacterium
AAAAACTAAATCTTGCAACTGAACTAAATCTCAAACCCTTAACGAGTTCCCCGTTCTTTCTTTTTTCTATCGCAAAAAAGAAAAGAACCAAAGAAAAAATGCTCTTCTAAGGCATTAAGCATTTCGCCCACTGCGGTGGGCAACAAGGACTCCGTCCCTTGACCCTGCAACCCTTTAAAAAGGGTTGACCTAAACTATTTCGCCGTTCGGCGGGTGTATTTAACTGAGTGACTCATAAAAAACCTTTTTTCTTATAAATATAAGTTCTAAAAATAAAATAACACCATAATAATATATCATCAATGAAAACGCAAAGGAGATTAAAATGAAACTTTTATTAATAAACAAGGACAACCCTCTCCCTAGAAACTATAAGCCTGCTCTTAGCGAGGTTTGTGATGGATATTTTATGGATATCGTCGCTGCCGCCTCTATGAAAAAAATGATATGTACGGCTTTATCAAACGGAATACACCTTCGTGTCTTTTCAGCATATCGCAGTATTTCATACCAAAAAGGACTTTTTAATGAAGATGTTGACCGCTATATGCTTCGTGGAATGAGTTTCGAAGATGCCTATGCAAAGACGTCACTCAGCATTGCTAAACCTGGTGAAAGTGAGCATAATGCTGGTCTGGCTGTTGATATAACTTCTGCACAATGGCAAGGTGAAATTAATGAAAGCTTTGAAAATACTCCTGAATTTAAATGGCTGAATAACAACGCTCACTACTTTGGATTTATCTTACGTTACCCCAAAAATAAAACTGATATTACAGGCATTACATATGAACCGTGGCACTATCGCTATGTTGGTTCAGCACACGCACAATGTATTAAAAGAATGGGCATTACTCTTGAAGAATACCTGCAAAAACAAGGGCTACAATGTGCAGTTTGTGAAGAAATAGTGTAAATTTCGTGAAAACACTTGATTTTTCTGTTAAATGTAGTATACTATTATTAGCACTCAAACAATACGAGTGCTAAATATTAAAAATAATGGAGCTGACAAAAATGCAGACAAAGGAATTTAAAGCCGAGTCCAAAAGATTGCTCGACTTAATGATCAATTCAATTTATACTCATAAGGAAATCTTTTTAAGAGAGCTTATTTCAAATGCAAGTGACGCAATTGACAAGCTCTATTTTAAATCGCTGACTGATGATAAGGTTGGTATAAAAAAAGAAGATTTCGCAATTAAGATTACTGCTGATAAAGATGCAAAGACACTTACAATTTCCGATAACGGTATTGGTATGACAGCAGAAGAACTTGAAAATCACCTTGGCACAATTGCTAACAGTGGTTCTTTCAAATTTAAAAATGAAAACAAGCTTGATGAAGATGTTGACATCATCGGACAGTTTGGCGTTGGTTTCTATTCAGCGTTTATGATTGCTGACGAGGTTACTGTTAAGTCTAAGGCTTACGGCAGTGATGAGGCTTATCAGTGGGTTTCTGAAGGTGCTGAGGGCTATCAGATTGGTTCTTGCGAAAAGGAAACAGCTGGTACAGAAATTATTCTTAAGCTTAAAGAAGATACTGAAGATGAAAAGTATAGTGACTTTTTGGAGCAGTACAGAATTCAGTCACTTATAAAGAAATATTCTGATTATATCAGATTCCCAATTAAGATGGATATGACAAAGAGCCGTCTTAAAGAGGGTACTGAAAGTGAATATGAAGATTATACAGAAACAGAAACCTTAAACAGTATGGTTCCAATCTGGCGTAAGAACAAGGTAGAACTCAAGGACGATGATTACAATAATTTCTATAAAGAAAAGTTCTTTGATTATACAAATCCACTTTCTCATATCCATACAAAGGTTGAAGGAACAACAACATATAATGCGCTTCTTTACATTCCTTCAAAAGCACCTTATGATTATTATTCTAAGGAATACGAAAAGGGCTTACAGCTTTATTCAAGCGGCGTTTTAATCATGGACAAGTGTGCAGACCTATTGCCTGATCACTTCAGCTTTGTTAAGGGACTTGTTGATTCTGAGGACTTATCACTTAATATTTCAAGAGAAATGCTCCAGCATGACAGACAGCTAAAGCTTATTGCTAAGAGTCTTGAAAAGACAATAAAGAACGAGCTTACTAAGCTTCTTAAAAATGACCGTGATAAGTACGAAGAATTTTACAAGGCGTTCGGTTTGCAGTTAAAGTTTGGTGTTTACAATAATTATGGCATGAACAAGGATTCTGTTAAGGATCTTATCATGTTCCATTCTTCAAAGGAGCAAAAGCTTGTAACTCTTGAAGAGTATGTTGACAGAATGACTGAAGACCAGAAGTACATTTACTATGCTTGCGGCGAATCTATTGCAAGAATTGATTCACTTCCACAGACTGAGCTTGTAAAAGACAAGGGGTATGAAATCCTTTACTTCACAGATGGTGTTGACGAATTTGCAATAAAGATGCTGATGAACTACAAAGAAAAGGAATTCAAGTCAGTTTCTGCCGGCGACCTTGATCTTGACACACCTGAGGAAAAGGAAGAAATAAAGGCAAAGGAAGAAGAATCAAAGGATTTATTTAAATTCATGGAAGAAAAGCTTGCTGGAAAGGTTAAGACTGTACGTCTTTCAAAGCGTCTTAAAACTCATCCTGTTTGCCTGACAACTGATGGCGACGTTTCTGTTGAAATGGAGAAGGTACTCAATGCTATGCCTAATGACCAGAAGGTTAAGGCTGATAAGGTACTTGAAATCAATCCAGAGCATCCTGTTTTTGAAACTATCAAGAATATTTATGGCAAGGACGACGACAAGCTAGAGAAGTATGGCAGATTGCTTTACAATCAGGCATTAATGATTGAAGGACTTCCAGTTGAAGATCCAGTTGAATTTTCAAATCTTGTATGTGAGCTTATGGTATAACGAAATAAACTATAGCCCCGCCGTTCGGCGGGGCTATTTTTGTGGGTTAACTAACTGGCACATTAGCGAAGCAAAAATAGTTTAGGTCAACCCTTTTTAAAGGGTTGCGGTTTCCAAAGGCAGAGCCTTGGTCGCACGTCGCAACGGGCGAAATATCTTATCGTTCAAGCGTCTTTTTCTTGTGAATTGTCGCCCATAGGCGACAAGGGGGTTCTTTTTTACAAGTGAAAAAAGAACCCTAAGTATGCTTACGTCGAGTTCTACCAATTTTTCAAAATGCCCGATAGGGATAGTTTTGAAACATCAGAACAACTAAAAGTTTTTGTTAAAAACTTAAAAGTTAAAATTATACTTTTCGACAAACTGAACCCCCAAAAAAACTTCAAATTTTTTGGGGGTTAAATGTACTAGTGTACTGTCCTAATTTTTAAATAAGTTTTCAAGCCACTCAGCCTCTTCTTCTGTAAGGATAATATTGTAAAATCCGTGAATAGCGTTTATAGTTTTAGTGACTTTGTTATAATAAAAAGATGTTTTAATGTCGTTTTTGAAGCAAATTGAAAATGAAATATCAACGTTATTAGCGTATGTTAAACTTTCATCATCAGAATTCATTTCACATAATATATCATAGATTTTATTAATGTCATTTTTATCAGTAATCTTAATGGTATACTCATCTTCAAGCAGTGGCAATCCTGAATGTAGTACCCGAGCAACTTGTTCTGAACCACCAACATTAAAGATGTTTTTAATAACATCTTTATATGATTGGTTGTCAAAGCTATATGCATACTCATATATCTCGTAATTTTTATCTGTATTTTTTATGGCATAATAGTCGTTGTCACTATCTTTTACAGAATACAAATTATACCCTTCGTCTTCATATATATTATCTGCAATCTTTTCACCAATCAAAGCTTTAACATCATCGTTACACTTTTGATCTATTGTTGCAATGTAAGTATAACCTATTTTCTCATTCCCTTTTTCAGTGATTACAGGACGCTTATCCTGATATAACTCCGAGTCATAGAGTGTTACGCTATGATCGACGATTAAACTCTGAATTTTTGAGGTTGGAGATTCAGTATTACTTTTGGACTTTTTGGAATTGTATAGAATTCCTAAACCAAGTCCGATTACTATTAAGATTATTATGGGTATTATTATGGGTTTGGATTTTATTCTCCTGTTATTCATATTTATTACTCCTATTTATTATATTTTTCGAAGATTTTATCGGAAAGAATATAGTATATGGCATAGATTTTTTCCTCTTTTACTTCCAATATTTTTTCCCCATAATTTTCAATTATTTCTGTTTCAGTAACGACAATATTGTTCTCTTTAGCCAAAGCACCTATCACTAAATATCCTTTTATTGTTTCCACCGCTTCAGTGTAACATTTTTCATAAAATTCTCTTTCGGATAAATCTAAATTAATTTTATAGTACGCTTCTAATGTCATATTATATAGTAGTGCTTCATTTTCATATTCTTTTATAACATCCATTGCATAATTAGTAGCTATGTTTGAATTTATAGAAAAGTCGCTTTTATTTATAAATTGTTTTAAAACATCACTTTTGAAGTCATTATATATTATTTTCTGATTTTGATACTCAAGGGTTTCTTTAATATTTTCGACATAATCGTCTATGTTTTTAAAATTTGTATTATTAATCACAAAGTCCTTATTGAATTTAGCGTTTATCCATTCACCTCTTTTTTTTATAACTATTTCATAACTACATTGCTCCAAATCAATTTTAAGCATTTCACCAACGTCATGTCCTATAAGAGATTTAAATATATAATTTGTTTTTTCATCATTAATATTAATATATTGTGAATCATTAGAACAAATGATATTATTATAATTATCATATATATTATAAGATATTTCCGCCCAATCAGTATTTTTAACAGTTTTACCGTTAGTATTCTCTTCAAAATGTCCATATAATTGGATTTCATTATTTATATATTCCTCGATATCCACATCATTTATTTGATATTTTGAAATATGTTCAACATCTATTTCAGCACACAATTTATTGATATAGCAATTTGATATACTCATATATTCAAGCATACTAGCAATGTTTTCATCAATTTCAAGAATTGTTTTAGATTTACAACCACAACCTGCATTAAATAATATACACATTATGATAAGCAAAATACAAGTCGACTTAAGTTTTCTTTTCATAAATATTCACTTTAATTAATAAGGCGCTGCATTTAATGCTTTATTTATATTAATTGCTTTTACATAATAGTAATATGTACTTGGTGAACTAGCGGTGGCACTAGGTGACCCACAGTTTAATATTCCACAAACTGTATTTACGCTTGAACTAAAAAATACAATTCCGCCACTATCGCCATTATATGCAATTCCAGTACCAGTTAGCGTATTCACCTTAACTAAATCTGTCAGTGTTCCATCTGAGGTAATCGAGGTAGCACTTGTGGAAACAACAACCCCTTTAGTTGTGCCAGTTCTTGCTCCAGTTTTAATGACTGTACTACCTACAGCAGGGCTAGACATGTATCCACCATCTCTAATAGCTTCACCTGTACCATAACATGAGTTGATAAATTGATTTGGAGAATTTATTGCAACAAAAGCTGCGTCAACATTTCCAGAAGTTTGACTCTTCAACCTATATCCTATTGAGTTAGTACAATTAGCATCACTATAAATATTGTTATTGGTACTTGTTCCGAAACCATGCGCACAGGTAATAATACCTGGGAAACCTACTTGAGAATTCATATTACAAAATGCCCTATATCCAACACTAAAACTATCCCCTTTAACGTAAATTCTTCCACCTGGCCTTATGCTTACATATGGAACACTTTGTTCATCGTCTACACTTTGTAAGTTTAGTTTTTCTCTGTAACCAAATAAAGAAAAAAACAAAGTCTCTTTTTCGCATGTTAAATTAGTAATTTCGACGTTAATTAAATTGTTTATCTCGTCGATATAAAATGAGCAAATATCATTCAGTAACTCTTTTTCCGCACACTCGTTACTGAATTGAGTTTTATAATTATTGTATAATTCTGTTATGGTTAAAATAAATTCATTAGTTCTTGATATGAATATTGTACTATTCTTGTTTCTACATTTTTTTCACAAACTGCTTCTAATAAATCATTTGGAACATCATTTTTTTTATCATCATTTATACAGACAATTAGATTATTATCGCCATCAATATAAGCCCCACCATATGTATCTGAATATTCTTGGATATTTTTTTTTGAATTACAAATATCAAGTATTTCATTATATTTTAAATTGGCACTTTCTTGTAAAGTGCATTCAAGTTCTGTCTCCTTTATCAAATTCTCTTGTTCCAATATATAGTTTTGATATTTATTTTTAAGTAATTCTTCTTCACAAATATCAGCAGTTGTAGCATATATTGAAACATTTTGTAGTAATAATCCACAAATTATTGGTATTGCCAAAAACACCTTGGCTTTCTTTCTCTTCTCTTCTCTTCTCTTCTCTTCTCTTCTCTTCTCTTCATAATTATACCTCATTCTTTGTTTATTACAAATGTTATTTGAAATTAAGTTATTAATTTACTTTAGTATACTTTATTTTTCATATTTTGTCAATAGTTATTTTATATTACTGGTAAATATTTTTTAACAACTCAAAAACAAAACAAAAAAAGACGAAGCTAAAAAAACTTCGTCTTTTTCAATTAATTATTACTTTGACTTTTTCGCTGAATCACTGCTAAGAAACTTATAAACCAAAGCAGCTAATACTCCACCAATAAGTGGTGCAACGATAAATACCCAGACATCTGATAAAGCGTTTCCACCAACTAGTAGTGCAAGACCAAAGCTTCTTGCTGGATTTACAAAAGTACCTGTATAATAAATCCCAAAAATACGAACCAAAGCAAGGGTAAGGGCAGCTTGCCACGTCGAGTTCTACATGCCTTTCAAATTATTTGAAACGTCAGAAAGTCTAAATCTGGCGAGTTTACTAAATTTCAAACATTTAATGAGTTCTATGTTCTTTCTTTTTTCTATCGCAAAAAAGAAAAGAACCAAAGAAAAAATGCTCTTATAAGGCTGTAAGATTTCGCTCTGCGGAGCGACAAGGACTCCGTCCCTTGACCCTGCAACCCTTTAAAAAGGGTTGACCTAAACTATGCGACATTCGTCGGGGTTAGTAAAATTTGACCGACTCAAAAAAGACGCCCCTAAAGGCGTCATTTTTTTGTATTAACTTTTTACAGTTCTCTTCAACCATGCATTCGCAAGATCAAGTGCCTCATAAAGGCTCTCCTTCTCACTGCTCTTAGTAATCGCCTCGTTAGGCGGAAGACTTAAATTCGTGGACATCTGATAGACCTTTATTTTACTGGCAATCTCCAGATCCTTAACCTTCTTTTTCTGCAAAATTTGCAACATCACCACATATTCATCTGACATATTTCCGTAATAAATAACATTATCATGTCTTACTAGTGGATATCCCTTATAATTCAAAAAATTGTTCCCCATAATTTTCCTCCTTTTCCAAGGCAATTATTATCAAAAATATCTGTATATATTTTCAACATCACCTTAAATGTCGTGTAATAACTATTTTACCATACTTCGTCTGCGTATTAAGTCGAAAAAACTCACCAGTTCATAACAAATTCTTCGTCAGTATCAAATTTTGCAAGGTTATCAATTAACAAATCAACATAAGCCATTCTACACTTGAAGCTTACCACGCCATTAACACTTATCAAAGCCTTTTTACTATCTGTTTTATAAAACTCAATAGTCTGCTTTGTCTTGCCATCCTGTGTTTCAAGCTCAATCAAAGCAACTGGCACTCCGCTTACCTCTTCACCATAAGCAAAATCTTCTGCTGAAGTTTTAAGCAGGAATGTGTAAAAGTTTCTGAAACGTTGGGCATCTGCCTTGTTGCCGTTTTTAGTAACAGTGTAATCCTCAGCAGAAGAACCACGTCCCTCAAAGCTAACCATTTCACCGTTATCCAACTTGATTTCAAGTCTTCCGATATCCCATACATAAGTTCCGAAAATCATTTTTGATGTAATATCACTTGGTTTTAAACTTGCCCATAAAAGATTTTCGGCTGAAATCGCATAAATTACATCGTTCTCACCATACATAGCAAGGTAATAACTGCCAGAATCGGAATCAAGCTTATTTCCGATTTTCAAAGTATAAGTTTTTTGCTCATCTGTTTTCATTGTTACTGTGCAGAATGGTTTATCAAGTCCAGACGCTACAATTTCATCTGCTGTCGGATGTGCAGTCATAACGGAGCTAGCACTAAGTCCAAATAGCCCATGTGTTGCATCTTGTGACTTTTGAGCATCAAGATATGCAAAAATTGGTTCTTTCATATAATGAGTTGCTAAAGTACCGCTCTTTGAAGAATCATCATCAGATGATTTATCATATGCCAAAACAATATCATAATCAAGGTCAGTTCTGTCAATCTTAATTTCCTCAACATTTGGGAAACTACCCTCTGCTGGTTCTTCAAGCAGTGTTGTTGAAATATAGCTTTCAGCATTATTTGCAAATACACTCACATTGCTTGTTGACACAAGATAAACAGCCTTACTTCCCTTTTCCATACAATATGTTTCGCCCGAAATCGGAGAAACTTCACCAATAAGAAGTGTCTTTTCAGCATCAGCTGTTTTAACAGTCACTTCCATCAAAGGCTTGTCAAGACCATATTTTGAAAGGTCTGACGGCGCTTCCTCAACTGTTGAATCTGTATTCAAAGCAGAGCAGCTATTCAACAGTGAAGACGTAAGGGTTGTATTAATATCAAGATCTTCAAGACCTTCTATTGTAAATGTAACTGTTCCATCTTCAGCAGGTTCTCCGACAGGAATGCCCTTATATTCACCCTCTGAATTCTTAACTAAAACAGATTTAATATCTGCTCTTTCAAATTCAAAAATAGGGATAGGAACAGAAACTTCTTCTGTTTCAGCAGCTGATTCGGAAGATGAAGTGCTGTTTCCATCCTTATCATCGGTCAGAACCAGTGCTGCATATCCTCCGCCTACGACCGCAAGTGCGGCAACGCAGGCGATAAGCGCTTTAACATTTTTTTTCATCGATTTTTTCTCCTTAGGTATACAACAACACCAGCTGCAACAACAATCAATGGAATAATAAACATTACAATATTTTTAATATTTTTTATCTGTGAAGTTGTAATGTCAATTCTCTGAATAGAAAGATTCTTTTCAGCAATAATCATACCACTTTCTTTACCACACATCTTATTTACTGCATTAATCAAAAATTCAGCATTGTTATATGTGTTAGCATATGTCAAATATTGGTCTAGCATTGCCGTTCCACCAATTACCATAATGTTGTTTGTGTGTGCCTCGTTATTGCTGTCTATATTAGTCTTTGTCGCAACTGCCATAACATTATGTGTTGACTTTTCAGCAGCATCAGGATCAAATTCTGTAGGCGCTTCTGTTTCAGCCTCTGTGGTTTCTTCACCATTTTCAACAGCCTCTGCCTTAGCCTTTGCTTCTTCAAGTGACTGCATTTCAAGTGGATAAAGATATGCTGAATCAGAAGTTGTTAAAAGTGCAGTTACTGTTCTGTCAACATTTGCATCAAATAATGCTTCAACTGGTCTTGAACGTGGAACAGCGATTGGAAGCTTGGTATTTGAAAGCCCTTCGCTATAAGCTGCATCGCCGATTGAAACAATCGGTGCATCAATTACACCATTTGAAATTGTAACATACTGACTTCTGCTGCTGTCTGATTCGTAAACAACACTATCACCAACATCAATTCCCCATACTTCAAGGAATGCATCAATATTAGGTGTTGCATACTGATAAACGTCAGCAACATAAACCATATCCTTATCAAGATTTCCATCATTATACATAAACTTGTCAAGCTTATCTATGCTATCCTCAGAAAGGTCATAGATTGGTGCTGGAACAACAAGCATGTCATAATCTTCTGCTGCAATCTCATCTGTCATAATATCAATTTCTGTAATCTCATAACCATTTTTACTCATAAGCGAGTAAAGAACAGCGATTGAAGTTGAATTATCAGAATGATAAATTGCTGAACCGTTTGATTTGCTTGCAAAAGCAACTCTTACAGGATTTAAATCAGTAACGCTCATGATAGCAGAAGTCAATTCCTGCTCGCCCTTATATCCAGTAATATTGCTGTTTCCATAGTTGTCTGATTCAATAACAAAAAGTGAATTTATGTCCAGAACCTTAACACGTTCACCTGAAGCAATAACTATTTTTCCTTCAGAGATTTCGCCATTATAATATTTTGAAAACTTTGTTATTACATCTGGATTTGAAGCAACATCATAAAAATTGATTTCAACATGTTCAGAATTCTGTTCATACTTTTTCAAGGTTTCCAAAACCATTTTTATATATGTGCTGCCTGTTGTGAAATTTGATTCCTTTGCCATAACCGCAATTTCAACGTCACTCTTTATTGATTTCACATAATCAATTGTATCCTGTGATACTTCATAAAGCTGGTCTTTTGTAAGATCGAGCTTTAGGTCTTTACGAGTTGTAAGATTTCCTGCAATAAGGTTAACAACAACAACAACTGCGATAAAAATAACAGTTATGACTGTCGCAAGTGTTCCATATTTCAGCTTTTTCTTATTAAAAGGCTTCTTTTCCTTTTCGGTTTTAATTAAATCGTTATCCATTGTAACTCTCCTTCCTTAACTCCAGCGTCTTTTTTCAAATACCCTGATAGTCAGGAAATTGAATACAACTGCTACGCTTATATAGAAAATTACACTTGAAAGGTTGAAAATACCACAAGTAAATTCATAATATTTTGTATAGAAAGATAGTGAATTCAAAATATTTGAAAAGAAATCATATTTTACAAATCCAGCAATAACGTCAAGCATGTAAAATACTATCAGTGTTATCATTCCACCAACAGCTGCTACAACCTGGTTTTCAGTCAATGCAGAAATAAGCATTGTAACAGCAATAAATGCGCAGCCTAACAGTATAATAGCAACATAATTTGCAACAACAATATTCCAGTTGACCTCACCAAAACTACTCAGAATAAGTGCGTAAACAAATATTATGCTAACACCCATAACATACATAAGCAGTGTTGCAAAGTATTTTCCTAAAACAATTCCGCCAAGGCTGACTGGTGCAGTCAGAAGTCCTTGTTCTGTTTTCTGCTTTTTTTCTTCGCTGAAGGATTTCATTGTCAAAATAGGTATCAGGATTACGATTACTAAGAACAGACTTGAAAACAATCCTGACATATCAGTTGTTGCCATATAAAGTGAAGATGTGTAAAAGAAAAAACCCGACAATGCATAAAATGCTGCTAAAAATACATAAGCAATACTTGAGGTCAAAAATGAATTAAGTTCACGTCTGAATATAGCACCCATCAGTTATTCCCCCCATTATTATTTTCTTTTTTGTTAGATTCCGAGTTCTTAATCTGTTTAATATGCTCTGAAACATTTTCTCCCATAGTGATTTTAAGGAAAATATCCTCAAGGGTCATTTCCGCAGATTGCATAAGAAGAATTGGCCAGCCGTTTTTCTGAGCAACATCACTAACTGATCTTCTTAAATCAATATTCTCTGCGGCTTCCATTTCATATTCATATATGCCTTTTTCACGTTCCATCTCTGCTCTGACATATTTAATACCTTCAATTTTACGAAGCTCAAAAATAATTTCATCTCTGTTACCTTCTAGTCTTACAATAAGTCTATGGTCAGTTGAAACCTTCTTTGAAAGATTGTCCGCTGTATCATCAGCAGCAACTTCACCCTTGTTGATTATTATAACTCTGTCGCAAACTGCCTGAATTTCAGAAAGGATATGAGAAGAAAGAATAACAGTATGGTTTCTTCCAAGCTTTTTAATAAGGCTTCTGATTTCAACCATCTGCTTTGGATCAAGACCAACAGTTGGTTCATCAAGAATAAGAACAGGTGGATTTCCAATAAGTGACTGAGCCAGTCCAACACGCTGTTTATATCCCTTTGAAAGATGCTTTATAATTCTGTCCTTAACATCTGTAATTTTGCAAAGCTCGCAGATGTCAGTCAGATGTGACTTTCTTGGAAGCTTGCATTTCTTCAAATCAAAAACAAAGTTCAGATAGGCCTTTACAGTCATATCGATATAAAGCGGTGGAATTTCTGGAAGATAACCAATATTTGATTTAGCCTTAATTGGATCATCAAGAATATCAATACCGTTTATAAGTACTGATCCGGAAGTTGATGAAATATATCCGGTAAGCATATTCATTGTTGTAGATTTTCCGGCACCATTTGGCCCTAAAAATCCAAGAATTTCACCATCATTGACAACAAAGCTTATGTCATTAACTGCTTTTTTGTCGCCATAATGCTTGGTAAGGTTTTTTACCTCTATCATATTAAAGTGTTTCCTCCTAACACAAAAGTTCCCATTAATTTTATCAATTAATTGTGACAGTTCTATGAACACATTATGAAAGCTTTTCTATACCCTTGCGAATTCGTGCCAATGTATCATCTTTACCTATAATATCACAAAGTTCAACACCGCCGCCAGGAGTAAACTGTTTTCCAGAAACAGCAGTTCTTACTGGCCAGAGCAACCAACCATTTTTCACTTCAAGCTTTGCAATAAGGTCAAACAATGCCTTATGAATTGATTCAACATTCCATTCTTCAAGCTCCTCAAGAACAGGTAAAACTGCCTTTAAAGCTTCAAGGGATGTTTCTTCATTTGTCTTCATCTTTTTATGGCAGTACATTGCGTTATCATATTCTGGCAATTCATCAATAAAATCAACCATTTCTGGAACATCATTGAAAAGCTCAGTTCTCTGATGAAGAACGGATGCAAGAAGCGGAAGGTCTATATCTTCTCTTTTTACAGTCTGACGAATATATGGGGTAACGTGTTCCAAGAACACCTCTGGTGTCATCTTTCTGATGTGTGCTGCATTTACTGCCTTTAGCTTAACAGGATCAAAAATTGCAGGTGATTTTGAAATGCCGCTGACATCAAAGTTTTCTACAAGCTCATCAAGAGAGAATATTTCTTCTTCACCCTTTGGTGCCCAGCCTAAAAGTGCAATAAAGTTAATAACTGCCTCTGGAATAAATCCCTTTGCAATAATATCTTCAAATGATGCATCACCATTTCTCTTAGAAAGCTTAGCGGTCTGATCCTTCATAACTGGAGAGCAGTGAATGTAAACTGGAACGTCCCAGCCAAAAGCCTTATAAAGAAGGTTATATTTAGGAGTTGATGAAAGGTACTCATTCCCTCTTACAACGTGTGTAATATCCATTGTGTGGTCATCAACAACGTTTGCGAAGTTATATGTTGGCATACCATCAGTCTTTATAAGAATCTGATCATCAAGAGTTGAATTTTCAACTGTGATATCACCATAAATTTCATCATGGAATGTAGTTGTTCCCTCAAGCGGCATTTTCTGTCTTATAACATAAGGTATTCCAGCAGCAAGCTTTTCTTCAACTTCTTCCTTAGAAAGGTTACGACAATGTCTGTCATACATCGGAGCAATGTGAGAAGCCTCCTGAATTTTTCTAACCTCATCAAGTCTTTCCTTGTCACAGAAACAGTAATAAGCATCTCCGCTTTCAACAAGCTTCAGTGCGTATTCCTTAAACATTCCCATTCTTTCGGACTGTACATAAGGGCCGTAATTTCCGCCAACGTCTGGGCCTTCATCCCATTTAAGGCCAGCTTTTCTTAGTGTATCATAAATAACTTCAACTGCACCCTCAACATATCTTTCCTGATCAGTGTCCTCAATTCTTAAAATAAAGTCACCCTCATTTTTTCTGGCAATAAGATATGTGTAAAGCGCAGTTCTTAAATTTCCTATATGCATATATCCTGTTGGACTTGGTGCAAATCTTGTTCTTACTCTTTTTGACATTTTACATTCAATCCTTTCAAATTGGTTTTTGCATTGCTACATTCACATTTTGATTACGAATATAGTCTATATCTGCATTAATCTGTTTTTTTAGTTCGTCAAGAGAACCAAATTTTTTTTCACTTCTGACATAGTCATAAAACCGAACCTCAACCTTTTTCCCATACAAATCCCCGTTAAAATCAAGGATATGCGTTTCCGCTAGTGGCTTTATGTCCTTTTCAACTGTTGGCTTAACGCCTATATTTGTAACGGAATTATAAGTTTTACCGTCAATTATTGTAAATGTATGATAAACCCCGTTTTTTGGTATAAGCTGCCTTTCACCAAAAGTCTGGTTTATTGTCGGAAAATCAATAGTTCTGCCGAGTCTGTTGCCTGTTACAACTTCTGCATACAATGAATAAAAATCCATTCCATTTATATAGATATCATAAACCTTGCCATCTTTTAAAAGCCTTCTGTATTCTTCCGAAGAAAAAGGCTTTCCGTTATACGCTGAAAGTTTTATTACATCGACATTAAAACCGTATTTTTCACCAAAAATTTCAAGTTCCTTAATTCCACAGCAAGCAGCCCTTCCAAAACGAAAATTTTCACCGCAAATAACCGTTTTAGCATTCATACTTTTGCAAAGTAATTCACAAGCAAATTCCTCGCCCGACAATTCTTTTATGTTTTCAAAGTCTGGCGACATCACATATTCAATGCCTAAATCTTCAAGCCTTCTGAATTTCTGTTCATTTGTATAAATATATTCATATTTTTTACTGTGCTTTTCTCCGATAGATTCCACATTAAATGTAAAAACCGCCGAAACAAACCCATTATCTGAATATCCGACAGCTTTTTTGATTATTTCTCTATGCCCAATGTGCACACCATCAAATATTCCCAGTGCAACAGCAGATTTTTCCTTTATACAGCCGTTTTCTGTTATATTTATCATATTTTAACGGTCACCGTCCTGATAAAGGTTTTTTAGTATTCTTAATTCATTATTTTCAATATCCGCACGAGAAAGGCCCAGAAATTCATTTCTATCAGAATACATATTATACTGTTCTTTTCCATCAAAGCCTTTAAGCTTATCAAGGTGAAGCTTAACGCCATTCTTATACATTTTAGTTTTCATTTCATTCAAATGAATTGATGGAAAATCTGAGAACAGTCTTTCAACTGGAATTACTATGCTTTCAAGTTTTTCTTTGTCACGAAGGCTTTCAAGCTGTTCCAGTGTCACGCATTCATTAAGTGAAAAACCATTAGAACGAGTTCTCACAAGCTCTGTCATAGCTGCACCACAACCGAGAACCTGTCCCAAATCATGGATAAGAGTTCTGACATATGTTCCGCCTGAACATGAAATTGAAATTTTTCCAGTCCCTGAAACCTCATCAAATTCTAATATATCAAAGGAATCCACTATTATTTTTCTTGCCTCACGCTCAATCTCAATACCTTTTCTTGCAAGCTCATAAAGTCTTTTTCCGCCAACAGAAACAGCAGAATACATAGGCGGAATCTGTGCGAGTTCACCTACAAATTCTTTAGCGGCTGTTTTAAGCTGACTTTCTGTGATCTCCGCTTTCACCTCAGACAATGTTTTTCCCGTTGTATCCTGAGTGTCAGTTACGATACCAAGCTTAAACCCGGCAACATAGCTTTTACCAAGATGAGGTATAATACTCACGGCTTTAGTAGCATTCCCTGCAAAAACCGGTAGAACTCCCGTTGCCATCGGATCAAGTGTTCCAGAATGCCCAAGCCTTTTCATTTTCAAAATGCCACGCATTTTTGCGATAACATCAAATGAAGTGAAATCCTGTGCTTTATTTATACAGATTATACCATTTAACTGCATTTTTCTATTCCCTTTGCAACTGCATCAACGATTTTTTTCTTTACCTCGTCAATAGTACCATGAACCAAGCAACCAGCCGCCTTAATATGACCGCCGCCGCCTAATTCTCCACAAATATCCGAAACGTTGACATCATTTGCAGAACGCATTGAAATTTTATAGCTTGTTTCATCTTTCTGCTTGATAGTAACTCCAACCTCAACGCCTTCAACCTGTAAAGGTATTCCAGCAAGTCCCTCAAGTTCAGACGCATCAACGCCCCACTTATCCAGTATCTCCGTTGTAACACAAATCATAGTACAGCGATCATCAAGGTAATATTCCATAATTTCTGTTACAGCTCTTTCAATCTTGATTCTGCCCCTGCTCTTAACATCAAACATTTCACGATTAATTCTTGCATAACCAACGTTACAAGTCTTTTTAAGTTCAGCCACAATTTCATGACATCTTGCTGTTGTATTTTCATATTTAAAACAACCAGTATCCGTTGCGATGCCAGTGTATATACATTTTGTTATCTCTTCCGTTATCGGAATATCAAGAAGCTTAACAAGTTCAAAAACCACTTCACAAGCTGCTGACGCATCAGGGCAAACGAGTGTCTTTTCGGCATAGTCCGTGTTTGAAATATGGTGATCAATACAAAGGTTAACCTTATTACCATAAATTTCCTTATATTTTCCAAGAAGGTTAATATCAGCTACATCTGCCGCTATAATAAAATCAGGTTCAAAGTCCTCATCAACATAACCATTAGTCATAAAATTATATCTGTCTGGAATTTCATCAGAACAAACTACTTTCGCTTTTTTACCCATGTGTTTAAGCATATGATAAATTGCTGTACCAGAGCCAGTACAATCCCCGTCTGGGCTTTGGTGAATTAGAATATAAGCATTTCCGCAGTTTTTAAGCAGTTCTGCTGCCTCTTTAAAATCTATTTTCATTTTTTATACTCCTCATATATATCATGTCCAAAAGGTAAATACCACACAAAAATATGTGTGGTGATACCTTAAAGCTTTCTTAGCGTCTGATTGATTTCAGCACTATGTGCAATCGAATCATCAGCAATAAACCTTAAATCAGGACATTTTCTCATATGAAGCCTATGAAAAAGCTCTCTTTTTATATATCCAGATGCACTTGTCAATCCTACAACTGATTTTTTTGCCTTTTCAATACCCTCAAAACAGGATATATAAACCTTGCAATGAGAAAGATCGTTTGAAAGATCAACTCTAACAACCGTCAGCATTTGATCCACTCTCGGATCTTTAATATCTCTTAAAATATCAGTCAACTCTCGCTTTATATCTTCTGCCATTCTTCCGACTTTAAAATTAGACATACGCCACCTCCGGTTAATTTTCTTTAAGGCAACACCGCACAAGTTATATTATGTGCGGTGTATCTTAAAAGCTTATTCTGTATATTCTTCCATAATAAAGCCTTCAAGAATATCGCCTTCTCTAATATCTGAAAAACGATCAAGACTTATTCCACATTCATAGCCACGAGCTACTTCCTTAACGTCATCCTTAAAACGCTTCAGACAATCAATCTTATCTTCAGCAATTACAATGCCATCACGAACAACACGAATTTCGCAAGCTCTTGTAATCTTTCCGTCTATAATATATGAACCAGCAACAGCACCAACATTTGTTATCTTGTAAACCATTCTAACTTCTGCCTTACCAAGAATAACTTCTCTGAACTTAGGTGCAAGCATTCCCTTCATAGCTGTTCCGATTTCTTCGATTGCATCATAGATAATTCTATAAAGTCTGATATCAACGCCATCACGCTTTGCATTTTCTTCTGCAACTGGATCTGGACGAACGTTAAATCCAACAATGATAGCACCAGATGCTTCAGCAAGCATGATATCGCTCTCTGAAACTGCACCAACACCACCATGAATTACTCTTACTCTTACTTCTTCATTTGTAAGCTTTTCAAGTGACTGCTTAACAGCTTCAACTGAACCCTGTACGTCAGCCTTAACAATAATTGGAAGTTCCTTAACCTCGCCCTGTGCAATTTGATTAAACAGGTTGTCAAGAGTAACCTTCTGATATGCCTTAAACTGTTCCTGCTTTGCTTCATGCTTTCTCTGGTCAACAAGTGTTCTAGCGAGTCTTTCGTCCTCAACAGCGTTAAATGTATCACCAGCACTTGGAGCTTCTGCAAGTCCTGTAATTTCAACTGGAACTGATGGGCCGGCAACATCAATCTTTTCACCCTTGTGGTTTGTCATAACTCTGACCTTACCAACTGATGTTCCAGCAATAATTACATCGCCAGAATGTAAAGTACCGTTCTGTACAAGAAGTGTTGCAACAGGGCCTCTACCCTTATCAAGTCTTGCTTCGATTACAGTACCCTTAGCAAGTCTGTCAGGATTAGCCTTTAGTTCCTTCATTTCTGCAACAAGAAGAACGTTTTCAAGAAGATCATCCATACCCTCGCCTGTTTTAGCAGAAACAGGAACACAAATGATATCTCCGCCCCATTCTTCAATAACAAGACCATGTTCTGTCAATTCCTGCTTGATCTTTTCAGGATTTGCAGATTCCTTATCCATCTTGTTAACAGCAACGATAATTGAAACACCTGCAGCCTTTGCATGGTTAATGGATTCTATTGTCTGTGGCATGATACCGTCATCAGCAGCAACAACAAGGATAGCGATATCTGTAATATCAGCACCTCTTGCTCTCATTGAAGTAAACGCTTCGTGTCCAGGTGTATCAAGGAAAGTGATCATCTTATTCTGAACCTTAACCTGATAAGCTCCGATATGCTGTGTAATACCGCCAGCTTCTGAGGAAGTAACATTAGCGTGTCTGATTCTGTCAAGAAGTGAAGTTTTACCATGGTCAACGTGTCCCATAACAACAACTACAGGGCTTCTCTCCTCTGTATTGTTATCATCGTCATCACTGTTATCGATAAGGCGTTCTTCGATTGTTACGATAACTTCCTTTTCAACCTTAGCACCCATTTCGTCAGCTACAAGTGCGGCAGTATCAAAATCGATAACCTCATTAATTGTTGCCATGATGCCAAGTCCCATAAGCTTCTTTATGATCTGTGTTGCAGTTGCCTTTAGTCTTGCTGCAAGCTCTCCAACTGTTATCTCATCAGGAATCATAACCTTTAGCTGTTGATTTCTTGCCTTTTCAAGCTGAATACGACGTAGCTTATCTGATTCAGTTTCCTTCTTATTTGAATACTTATTCTTGTTTCTCTGTGCAGATTTCTGATTAATTTTCTGCTTTCTTGTATAAGTGTCCTTATGCTGTTTTCCCGCAGTCGGAGCAATCTGCTCATAACGTTCATTATATTTATCAAGATTTACATAAGATCCTCTTGTATCAATAGTTTTTCTTGTGTTAGTAGTATCAGCATTTTCTGTGATATTTGTACCAAGCTTCTGCTTTTCGCCATGCTGTTGTGGCTTTGCAGGTGCTTTTGAAACATGTGCAGGCTTATTTTCAAACTTTGGTGCAGCCATTGATACTGACTTGTTTACAGTCTTTGGTGCAGCGGCTGGCGCTGGCTTATTTTCAGCCTTTGGTGCTGGCTTGTTTTCAGCCTTTTGTGCTGGCTTGTTTTCGACCTTTGGTGTTGGCTTGTTTTCGGCCTTTGGTGTTGGCTTGTTTTCAGCCTTTGGTGCTGACTTATTTTCAGCCTTCTTAACTGGTTCTTCAGCTGTTTTTTCAACTGGCTTATTTTTTGATTTAAAATATGAATCAAAATTTTCTACCTGATTATTCTGTGAACAATGTTCCAAAACATAATTCACTTCTTCTTCAGTCAAAGCAGTTGTATTTTTTCTCTTAGTACCATCATATTTTTCAAGAAAATCAATTAATTCCTGATTTTCCATTTTAAAATCCTTTGCAACCTCTGCAAGCTTTACTTTTTTCGTCATAGGCGAAACCTCCTATATGTTCCTGAAAGTTTATTACTAGAACGATATCATCACATTTTGTGCTGTATTGTCCTAGAGTACTATTGAATCTATATAAATGTAAGCTCATCACTCACTATTATTACCATTTGGATCTTTGCTTTTTCTAGGTGCTCCTAATTTAGTAACCCCACCGAGTGTTTTAAGTTTTTCAGAAAATCCATAATCACTGATTGCAGCAACTACAACCTTTTTTCTGACAGCATCATAAAGGTCATATGAATCCATTTCAAGCCTAATAACATCTATTCTACTGTTTCTGCATACAAAGCGCACCTCTTTAAGTGTTTTCGGTGAAATATCGCTACTTACAATAACAGATGAAACGTGCTTATCATAAATTGCTTCTTTGACTGCATCAAAGCCCAGAATAAGTCTTCCTGCTTTTCGACACATAGTCAAAAGATTAATTACTTTCTGTTGTGAATTCATTTTCCATCTCCTCATAAACTGATTGTTCAATTTTGCAGGATAATGATTTTTCAAAACGTCTTGCTTTTCTAGCTTTTTCAAAGCATTCACGATTTTTGCAGATATATGCGCCTCGTCCGGATTTTTTACCTGTAAAATCAAGTGAAATTTCTCCCTCAGATGATTTAACAACCCTTATCATTTCACGTTTAATTTTCATTTCATTACAACCTAAGCACATCCGCATGGGTATTTTCTTCGTTTTCATTTTAAATCACTCCGCTAAATGTTCACTATTCTGCGTTCTGAATATCTGAATTTTCTTCAACGGTAACATTTTCCAATCCCTTTATAGGAATTTCAAATTCAGGTTTTATATCAATCTTATAGCCTGTCAGCTTTGCTGCAAGCTTTGCATTTTGTCCTCTGTTTCCGATTGCAAGAGATAGCTGATCATTTGGAACAACAACTCTGCATTCTCTGAGCTCGCCTTCTGAAACAGTAACGCTTAAAACCTTTGCTGGTGCAAGTGCCTTTGCTATAAATTCTGAAGGATCTTCGCTATAATTGATAATATCAATCTTTTCACCGTTCAGTTCATCTACAACTGCCTGTATTCTTGACCTCTTTGGCCCAATACAAGCACCCACAGCATCAATATTTTCGTCCTTAGACCAGACTGCAACCTTTGTTCTTGCTCCGGCCTCTCTTGAAATTGACTTGATTTCAACAATTCCCTCATAAATTTCAGGAACTTCAACTTCAAAAAGACGCTTAACAAGATCTCTGTGTGCTCTTGAAATCTTAATAATAGGCTTTTTAGACTTGTTAACAATTCCAGTAACAAAAACCTTGACCTGATCGCCTTCTTTTAAACGTTCGCCAGGAATCTGTTCATTTCTGAAAAGATAAAGTTCTGTTTTTTCATAAACAACAGTAACAGTTCCGCTGCCTGGTTCAACCTGTGAAACCTTTGTAGACAAGCATTCATTTTCCTTGTCCTGAAACTGATTAAGTATGTTTTCACGACTAATATCTCTTAAATCACCCTTTATTGACTGCTTTGCAGACTGTGCCGCCGCTCTGCCAAACTGTGCAGCATCAAGTGGATATTCACAAGTTCCGCCAAGATATGCACCAGGATCAATTGTTTTTGCCTCAGCGATGTTAATTTCATTATAATCAATCGGCTCATCATCAACAATAGTCTTGATAAGATACATATTCAACTTTTTCTTTGCTGTATCTATATCTACTCTAATATTATCATCACAATCAGGATATGCCTTTCTAATTGCTTTTAAAAGGGCTGATTTAACCTTTTCAACCAATATTTCTGCTTCAACACTGTTTTCATCACCAAGAAGTGACAGTGCATCAAAAAAACCGTTGTTCATTTAAACAAATTCCTCCGTTTATTTTAATGTGATTATTCAAAATCTTCAAAAATCTTTATATAAGCAACATCTGCAAGCAAAAGTTCTGCATATACTTCTTCTTCGTCTTCAGTTTCTCCTGGGAAAGCAATTGTCAGCTTTTCCTTATCAAAACCACCTAGTAGCCCAACAATTTCCTTTTCGCCGTTAAAATCCCTGATAGCTCTGACTCTGACAGGAGTCCCGACGCTAGCTTCAAAATGTGACTCACGCACAAGCTCACGCTCAAGCCCAGCTGATCCAACCTCAAGGATATAGCTTTGCTGAATTGGGTCAACCTCATCAAGAAGTGTATTTACAGGACGTGTAAGGTTTTCACAATCTGTTATGCTAACTCCGCCATCCTTGTCAATGAAAATACGCAGATACCAACCCGCACCTTCCTTTTCAAATCTTACATCCCAGAGTTTCAGTCCTTGATTATCCACTTCATCCTTAATAAGATTAAAGACAGTCTGTTCTGTTGGTCCAAATTTTTTAATCTTCATAATTTTGTTACCCCCGAAACAATTGCGGCTTCACTATAACAGCGTAAAAACGCTGTTTTACAGTTACCTACAATAAGAAAGACCGGAAATTTCCGGTCTTTGGCTTACTTTATACATACTATTTCATAGTATACCACAATATCCCCAGAAAATCAAGTGATTTTTATAAAAAAGTTAAGGCAATACCGCACAAATAACGCATAATTCCTGCCCTTTTTTTAATAAAAGATTAACTACCTGTTAATTTTACCCATTTCTGTTCTTCAGTTCCTTCACGAAGCATCATATATTTAGCAACGTTTATAGCATCATATAAATCCACCTTTTTACTAAGATCCACATCAGCCATTGCAAAACCAAGAGTATCTTCATAACCTGCCTCAGTTGTTTTTATAAGATATTTTGCAATTTTAATAACATCATAAAGGTCAACTGCCCCGTTTCCATCTGCGTCACCTCTGACGCCAACACCAACGGGAATTATCGCCGCTACTACTGAACCAGATTTCACATTAACTTTACTAGGTGTAGAAGCATTATTAATAAGCATCGATTCACCAGCACTATAATCAATAATAGAAAATGCGTTAAAGCCAAATGTCATCACTGACCACCCAGTTGCTAATGCAAAAGCGACGCTCTTTATAATCGTTGTTTTTTTCATATTTTCACCATTTATATTTTTAGCTTAAATTAATATCATTTCCCATATCATCAGTTCCAGCTGCTGTTGTTCTGTCAACTATATACCACTCTGCTGTTGAATTGTGATCACCTGCATTTGTGTAAAGCTGAATAGAAATCATTCCATCTGATTCAGTTGCACAAGCTTTCATAGCCAAAATCATTGTTGATAATAAAACACTGATAATAATTCTTTTCTTTATTTTTTCCTCATTCAATTAATAATAATTTTATATATAAACATAATACCATCATTCGCAATATGTGTCAATCTTTTTTCGTCACATTTGGATAATAATACAAATGCATAGTATTTCACATTAAATATTTCTTTATCATTGCATAATATTTCTATGATGGAAATGAGAAAATTTCTAGACATTATCTTGACATTATTGGATATATTATATATAATATATATTGAAAGAAAGTATTCCGAGATGTCCTTATATACTTTTTATGAGAAATTATTATTTCCAAAAGGAGAAATTATTAAATGAAGATTAAAAGACTTCTTGCGGCATTGGCTACTATGACAATGATAGCTGCTTCATTCACTGCCTGCAATGGTGATTCAGACAAATCTAGTTCTGAGGCAAGAACAAAATCCGAAGACGATGTTAAAATTTCAGCTGACGCTTCAATAAACGAAGGTGACCCTGATATTAAGGGACAGACAATCAAATGGCTCAGCTATTACGATGTTAATCCAACAGGTAATGACGACCGTTCTATCGCTTTGACTCTTTTTGAAGATGTTTACGGCGCTAAGGTTGAATGGATTTCAACTACATACGAAACAAAGTATGACGATCTTGCAAACAGACTTCTGAGCGGCGACGAAGTTGATATGTTCCCTTATGAATGGGACGCTGTTCCAAACGGTGTTTACAAAAATCAGTATCAGCCTCTTGATGATTACATTGATCTTGATGATGAGCTTTGGTCTGATGTTAAGGGTCTTGCTGATAAAATGGAATATAAGGATGCACACTATGTAGTTCCTTATTGCATAAGCGATCCTGTTTGTATTATTTACAGCAGACAGATGATGGAGGACGAAGGTCTTGACGATCCATATGAACTCTATAAAAAGGGTGAATGGGATTGGGATGCATTCATGTCAATGATGAAGAGCTTTGTAAACAATGCTGATGACGGTGATACAAGATATGGCTGTACTGGTTGGTTCGGCCCTGCTATTGTTCAGTCAACAGGTCAGTCAATCGTTAATTATGACGGTACTAAGTTCACAAACAACATTATGAGCCCAGAAATTGAACAGGCTGAACTTGTTCTTGAAGAAATCGCTAACACAAATCTTTACGATACATCATGGCACAGTTTCTTCCCTGATGATGGTTCAACACTATTCTATGGTATGGCTCCTTGGTCACTTTCAGAGTCAAACGGTAAAAACCCTGACGGCGACATCTTCCTTGTACCATTCCCTAAGATGCCTAGTGCTGATGAATATTACCTATGTGGTTCACTTGGTGCAAAGATGCTCGTTGCTAACTCAACAAAGGGTGATGCAGTTGCTGCGTATATCAAGTGCGAAAGAATTGCTGTAACTGATGAACAGTACACATCAGCTGCAAGAGAAAAGGCTTTGATTCCAACTGTTAATGCAAGTGGAAAGAAGACTAAGTATATCACTGAAGAGCAGTGGGATATGTGGCAGTCACTTATGGATCCAGCTAACGTTACTCCAGTATTCGATTTTGGTAATGGTATGGGTACTAGAATGACTGATGAAACATATGATTATAACACAAGAGGTGTTATGAAGAACCTTACAGATGCTCTTATTACTAAATATGAGGGTGCACCTTCAACTTGGGCTGAACTTCGTGACGCATGGAAGGCTGTTATAGACGAAGAAATTACAAAGTATTAATCAATAAATAAAAGGGGGAATGCGAAAGCGTTCCCTTTTTTGCTAGAGAAGTGTTCAACGGTGACAGTTAACTAACGGCACATTAGCGAAGCGAAAATAGTTTAGGTCAACCCTTTTTAAAGGGTTGCGGTTTCCAAAGGCAGCGCCTTGGTCGCTCCGCAGAGCGAAATCTTATAGCCTTAGAAGAGCATTTTTTCTTTGGTTCTTTCTATTTTGCGATAGAAAAAAGAAAGAACGGGAACTCGTTAAGGGTTTGAGGATTAGTTGAGTCGCTAGACTTAGTTGTTCTGAAGTTTACGGAACGTGCGTGGGGTTAGCTTTACGGTGATTTGCGGAACGTCGGGGACGCCGTTCCCTACGAGATTTCGCTCTTAGGGCTATTAAACTCGCTGGATTTAGACTTTCTGACGTTTCAAATAATTTGAAAGGCTAGTAGAACTCGACGTGGCATACAAGGGGCAGCCCTCCCTTGCAGGGCATGCCCCTCTTCCAAAACAGTCCGTATGGACTGTTTTGAAATTCACCCTGTGCGGAGCGCCCTACGGCTATAAGCTTTCGCTCCGCGGAGCGACCAAGGCGCTGCCTTTGGATACCGCAACCCTTTAAAAAGGGTTGACCTAAACTATCTTCGCTTCGCTCTGCGTGCCACGAGTTAGCTATCCCCGCCGAACAGCGATTGGGTGCAACGTCACGTTGCCCCTTTAAAAAGGGTTGACCTAAACTGTTTTCGCTTCGCTAACGTGTCCGTTAGTCAACTTAGCCTGAATTTCAAATTTTAAAAGGAGATGATTATTATGAACGCTTGTGATATCATTTTTAAAACTAAAAGAAAACAACCACTTTCATATGATGAAATAAAATGGTTTATCGATGGCTATGTTAACGGTGAAATACCAGATTATCAGGTTTCTGCATGGCTTATGGCGGTTTGCTTTAATCCACTGACAACGGAAGAAACTAAAAATCTTACACTCATTATGAGAGATTCTGGCGAAACAACTGACCTTTCATCAATAAATGGTGTAACTGTTGATAAACACAGTACGGGTGGAATTGGTGACAAAACAAGCCTTATAATTGCACCAATATGCGCCGCCTGTGGCATAGCTGTACCTAAAATGTCGGGAAGAGGGCTTGGGTTTACTGGCGGTACTATCGACAAGCTTGAGAGTATTCCAGGATTTTCAGTAAATCTGGAATTTGATAAATACGTTGAAAATATAAATACTGTTGGTACATCAATAATTGCACAAAGCGGAAACCTCGTCCCTGCTGATAAAAAACTTTACGCACTTCGTGATGTGACTTCTACTGTTGACAGCATTCCTCTTATTTGTTCAAGCATAATGAGTAAAAAGCTTGCGACGGGTTCCGATTGTATTCTTTTAGATGTAAAAATCGGTAATGGTGCTTTCATGAAAAATATTGACGAGGCTGAAAAGCTTGCTCGTCTTATGACAGAGGTTGGAAATGAGGCAGGCAAAAAGTGTCTTGCTGTTATTACTGACATGAATCAGCCGCTTGGTCATGCAATCGGAAATGCACTTGAAGTCATTGAAGCAACTGAAATTCTTAAAGGACTGCAAAAAAGCAGACTATATGAGCTTTGCATTATCCTTGCATCAAATATGCTTAAACTTGCTGGTAAAGGAAGTATAGACGAGTGTAAAAAAATGGCTGAAGGATCAATTGAAAATGGCAGTGCTTTGAAAAAATTTGGCGAAATGATTGAGGCTCAAAATGGTGACAGCAGTTTTATAGAAGATTATTCATTATTGCCACAGTCCGAGCATAAGCTTGAAATGAGAGCATCAAAAGATGGTTTTATTTCGAGTATTAACAGCGAGGAAATTGGTTTCGCCGCACTTTTATCTGGTGCTGGGCGAAGCAAAAAAGACGATTTGCTTGACTATTCTGCGGGAATAATTATGAATTGCGAACTAGGAAAAGAGATTAAAAGGGGCGATTTACTTTTAACCCTATATTCTAACAGTAAAGATAAATTACAAATAGCTATGCTAAAAGCAGAGGGTGCAATAATTATTTCAGAAAACAAGCCTAAAATCGAGCCTCTTGTTTACGCAACCATTTGATTATTGTTAAATTAACTATTGACATAATATTAAATTCAGTATAAAATTAAATAAGTATAGTTCATTATGAATTATAAAAACCAATTATACTAACCGTATTTTATACGAAAATTATAAATCACAAAGGAGTAATTTTACAATGGGATTTTTTGACAAGGTTAAAGATGCTGCTGGAAGTGCAATGGCTGCGGCAAGTGATGTAGCAAAGAATGTTCAGGATGCTGGAAAAGAAATGACTGAAAAGGCAAGACTTAATAAGGCAATCAAGAACGAAGAAACAAAGATGAATAACCTTTACATGGTTATTGGTCAGAAGTTGTTTAATGCTAATGCTACTGCACCTGATGGCTATGAAGATCAGTTCATTGGAATTAACAATGCAAAAACTGAAATTGAAAGACTAAAAAAAGAGCTTAATTCAATGGCTGATGCATCAAGCTGTCCACAGTGTGGTGCAAAAGTAGGTACTAGTCAGCCATTCTGTCAGGGATGTGGTGCAAAGCTGACATCAGCAGCACCTGTACAGGCAGTTCAGCCTACTACTCAACCAGAACAGCCTACTCAGTCAGAACAGCCTACTCAGTCAGAACAGCCATCTGATGATTCAAGCACAATCACTGAAATTAACAATGAGGTTGTTGATTCATCAAAGTGTCCACAATGTGGCGTGGCTTTTGGCGAAGGTCAGACTTTCTGTGAGGGTTGTGGTGCAAAGCTTGTAGCTTCACCAACTTCTGAAATAGAGTAATTAATTATATCAAAAACTAAATGTGAAATAAAAACGTCAGGCACTCTGAGATAGGGTGCCTGACGTTTTATTTTTAAATATTTGGTTCTGCCTTAAAAAATCGAATACAACATAACGTTGCTTAAATCTCAACAGTTCCGATATGCCAGATATTTTCAGCGTAATCCTTTATAGTTCTGTCAGAACTGAACTTTCCGGCATTACACATATTAAGCCACATCTTTCTGCCAATTAGTTTCTTTGAACCAAATTCACCGATACACTTTAGCTTTACTTCAATATAACTTTCAAGATCGCCCAATAGGTAATAGTTATCAGGTGAATGCCATGATGCACCGTCTGTTAATGAATAATAAAGCTCTCTGAATAAACCTGTTCCATCGTCAGAAACAGTTCCATCGATAAGAGTTGATACAACACGTCTTATCTTTTCATTTTCTGAAATAAGCTTCCTGCTGTTATATTCTGGCATAATTTCTTTTAGTTCTTCAACTCTAGCACCAAAAATATAATTGTTCTTCTCTCCAGCCTCTTCCACAATCTCAACGTTAGCACCGTCATATGTTCCAAGTGTAACAGCACCATTAAGCATAAGCTTCATGTTACCAGTACCAGATGCTTCAGTACCAGCAGTTGAAATCTGTTCTGAAACGTCTGCTGCTGGAATAAGCTTTTCAGCATAAGAAACGTTGTAATTTGAAACAAACACAACCTTAATAAATCTGTTTACTTCTTCATCATTTTCAATAAGCTTAGCAATTTCATTGATATACTTGATTATGCCCTTTGCTCTGCGATATCCAGGAGCAGATTTTGCACCGAAAATAAATGTAACAGGATTCATATTTATAATATCGCCTGATTTAATACCGAAATAAATATAAAGAATTGAAAACGCATTAAGCAACTGGCGCTTATATTCATGCAATCTTTTAATCTGAATATCAAAAATTGTATTTGGATTAATTTCAATACCCTCAGTTTCTCTGATATAATCAGCAAGAACCTTCTTGTTTTCCTTTTTAATATTAAGGAATTTGTTGATTATGTCATCGTTATCAGCAAACTGTTCGAGTGATTTAAGTTTATCAAGGTTTGTCATCCACTCTTCACCGCCTGTAAGGTCAGTTATCATGCGTGCAAGCTCTTTGTTGCAAAGCGCAAGCCAGCGACGCTGTGTTATACCGTTTGTCTTGTTCTGGAAACGTTCTGGATAAAGCTTATACCAATCTGCAAGAACTGTATCTTTAAGAATTTCAGTATGAATTTCAGCAACACCATTTACATATGAAGAGCAGTAAACAGCCATATCCGCCATGTTTACAAGGCCGTTTCTAATAATCATGATTTTATCAATCTTCTTACTAGTCAACTGCTTTGAGTACATTTCAGAAATAAGATGCTCATGAATCTGAAGAATAATTGAATAAACCTCTGGAAGAATTTCTTCAACCAGTGAACATTCCCATTTTTCTAACGCTTCCGGCATAACTGTGTGGTTAGTATAGTTGAAAATCTTTCTTGTAAGTGCAAATGCCTTTTCAAAAGACATACCTTCTGCTGTCAGAATCCTGATAAGCTCTGGAATTGAGATAACAGGATGAGTATCATTAAGCTGAATTGTGATACTGTCTGAAATATTATCAAGTGTACCAAAACGGTCAAAATGCTTTTTAGTAATATCCTGCAATGATGCACTACAGAAGAAATATTGCTGTTTTAATCTCAGCTTTTTTCCTTCTCTTGTATCGTCATTAGGATAAAGAACTCTTGAAATGTCCTCAGCAGAAGTTTTTTCACTGCTTGCTTCAAGATACTTCTGATCATTGAAAAGCTTGAAATCAAATTCATCTATTGCTTCTGCCTGCCAAAGACGAAGTGTGCTGACATGATTAGTCTGGCAACCGAAAATTGGCATATCATAAGGAACAGCCTTAACTGTCTGACCGCTGAATTTAACTTCAACCATATCCTTTTCCTGTCTTACAGACCAAGGATCACCGTATTTTGTCCAGTTATCAGCCGTTTCTGTCTGGAATCCATTTTCAATTCCCTGCTTGAAAAGACCGTATTTATATCTTATTCCATAGCCATCTATCGGAAGATTCATTGAAGCCGCACTATCGAGGAAACACGCTGCAAGACGACCAAGTCCGCCGTTACCCAAAGCAGCATCTTCAACTTCTTCAAGTTCAGAAAGACTCTTTCCCATCTCATTTAAAACTGCCTCTGTTTCGTCGTAAAGACCAAGGCAAAGGATATTGTTATAAACTGCACGTCCAACTAAAAACTCCATTGAAAAATAACACGCACGACGGCTGTTATGATGTGCAGACCATGACTTTGACCAGTTGTCTGATGTATAATCTAAAACAGCATTGCCAATTGCAGTATGAATTTCCTGCGGTGTTACACAGTCCTTTAAAGATGCTCTAAGCATTTCTTTGAATTGTTCCATGAATTTTCTCCTAACTTTTATCTATTATACATTTTATTTAGCTTTGAAATTTTCTTTATAAGCTTGTCATCAAAATCATCTTTCTTTGTACGGAATTGCCAGTTGCCACTTGGTATAGACGGTACATTCATTCTTGACGAAGCTTCGCTTCCCAAAAAGTCCTGCATCTGTGCAACAGCAATTTCTGCAACACTTGCCCACGTTGCTTTTATCATACCCTTAGGAATATCTTTTTTCTTCTTTACATTAAAATATGCCTTTGCATTTTTTATTGTGTCTGATGAAGCAGATTCAACCCAGCCCCTGAGAGTTTCATTGTCATGAGTTCCTGTATAGGCAACACAATTTGAATTCCCAAAGTTGTGAGGAAGATGCTCATTCCTTCCATCTTCTCCAAAGGCAAACTGCAACACCTTCATTCCAGGATATCCAACTTCATTTAGCATTTCACGAACATCTTCTGTAATAAATCCTAAATCTTCAGCAATAATATTCAGACTTCCAAGTTCCTTCTGAGCAGTCTTGAAAAGCTCTGCTCCAGGCCCTTTTCTCCATTCACCATCTTCAGCTGTTTCATTGCCGTAAGGAATTGCATAAAAACTTTCAAAACCTCTGAAGTGGTCGATTCTGACAATATCATATATTTCCGAGGAAAATTTAAGTCTTTGTGTCCACCATTTATAGTCGCTTTTTTTATGATATTCCCAATCATATAGCGGATTTCCCCAAAGCTGACCAGTAACTGAATAATCATCCGGAGGACAACCTGCCACATCAATCGGCTTCTTTGACTTGTCAAAAAGGAATAATTCTGGTGACGCCCAAGCCTCAACACTGTCATAGGAAACATAAATCGGCATATCTCCTATAATTTCAATTCCCTTGTCATTGGCATACTTTTTCAGATTATTCCACTGACAAAAAAATTTATACTGAATAAATTTGAAAAATTCAATTTCCTTTTTTAAATCCTCATTTGCCTTTTTTATTGCATCTTCATCACGATTGGCAAGCTTCTTATCCCATTCATACCATGGCTTACCATTGTTTTTGAATTTCAAAGCCATAAACAGTGCGTAGTTATCAAGCCATGCCTTGTTTTCTTCAACAAAATTATTATACTTTTTAGATATATCTCGTTTGTAAACCTTATATGCCTGTTTCAAAACCTTAAAACAGTTTTCATATATCTTACTATAGTCTACGGTATTTGAATTATCTTGCCATTTTATATTCTGATAATCAGACTTTTTAAGAAGTCCTTCCTGTTTAAGCGTAGTAAAATCAATAAAATATGGATTTCCTGCATAAACTGAAAATGACTGGTATGGCGAATCACCATAGCTTGTTGGCGAAAGAGGAAGAATCTGCCAGCATTTTATACCTGAATCAGCAAGAAAATCAACATAATCATAAGCTGCCTCGCCAAGCTTACCAATTCCAAAATCTGATGGAAGGCTGGAAATGTGCATTAATATTCCACTTTTTCTCATAAACAATCTCCATTCTGCCACAAAAAATTAAAGCGGCATTTTAAGGAAACACTGATTAAGTATTATGCATAAGATCTGTAAGCAGATTGTGTGCAAAGCCGTTAGGCGTAATTTAATCAGTGGTTTCTTAATCCCACTTATTACGATAATAAGCATTATTTTGTATAAAATCGTATAAAATTTTCAGTGGATAAATATAATTTTTCAATATATAATATAAAGGACGAAAAAACATAATAAATTTGTAAAAACACAAAGGAGGCGAAATTTTGAAAACATTAGCAACAGGAGTTTTTGTTTTTCTGACGGGCTGTTTTATTTACAGTCTTTTAGAAATTTCCTCCAGAGGGTTTACTCACTGGACTATGACACTCACAGGCGGAATCATTCTCACAATTTTATATGGAATGTTCATACGCCTGAAATCCTCACCATTCTGGCAGAAGTGCATTCTAGGCTCACTTATAATCACATCTGTTGAATTCACAGTCGGGGTTTTCGTTAACATTATTTTTGACTGGAATGTCTGGGACTATTCTGATATGCCCTTTAATATTCTTGGGCAAGTCTGCCTTCCATTCACTGTCCTATGGTTTTTTATCTGTATTCCAGCCGCATTTGTATGCCGTATAATCAGAAATCGGCTTGAACAATTAACTTGAAATCCTGAATACCTTTTTGCAGCAAAACACTGCATTGTTATTATTATAACATTTTTTAGACTAAATTTTCAAGTCTATTCAATAAATTTAATATATATTTAGCAGGTTTTAACTTTTCACTTGACGAATGAACAAATAAAATAAAAAAACATTGCTTTTTCTCTTGAAAAATCTGATTATATCTGATATAATATGAAATATATGCCGATTGGTATACCTAATATAATTGAAAAGGGGAAAAGCAATGCCTGCTAATATTGTTGTCGGAACTCAGTGGGGCGATGAAGGAAAGGGTAAGATTATCGATATTCTTGCTTCTCGTGCTGATGTTGTAGTTCGTTCACAGGGTGGTAATAACGCCGGACATACTGTTGTAAATAACGGTGAAGTTTATAAGCTTCATTTGATTCCTTCTGGTATTCTTTATTCAGATAAACTCTGCCTTATCGGTGCTGGAGTTGTAATGGATCCAAAAGATTTTATCGGAGAATTGAATTCTCTTCATGAAAGAGGAATTTCAACAGATAACCTTAAAATTGATCCAAGAGCTCACGTTGTATTGCCTTGGCACATTGTCCTTGACGGTTTGTCAGAACAATTCAGAGGAAATTCTGATATCGGCACTACTAAGCGTGGTATCGGCCCTACATATATGGATAAATATGAACGCTGTGGAATCAGAGTTTATGATTTGGTTCATCCTGAAGTTTTTGCTGAAAAGGCAAGAGCAACAGGAAAGCTTAAAAATAAGATTATTACAGAAGTTTATGGCGGAGAAGCTATTGATATCGAAGCTGTAATCACTGAATATAACGAATATGGAAAGTTCCTTGCTTCATATGTTGATGACGTTTCAGTTTTGACATACGATGCGGACAAGGCAGGAAAATCAATCATGTTTGAAGGTGCACAGGCTACACTTCTTGATATTGATTTCGGAACTTACCCTTATGTTACATCATCTCACCCACTTTCTGCTGGTGTTTGTGTCGGAACAGGCGTAGGCCCTAGAATGATTTCAAACATTATTGGTGTTGCAAAGGCTTATACAACAAGAGTTGGTAAAGGCCCTTTCCCAACAGAACTTGATGACGAAATCGGAAATCAGATAAGAACTGTCGGGGGTGAATTCGGAACAACAACAGGCCGTCCTAGAAGAACTGGTTGGTTTGATGCTGTTATCGTTAAGCATTCTGTAAGAGTTAACGGACTTGATGGACTTGCTATAAACAAGCTTGATACACTTTGTGGTCTTGGCACATTAAAAATCTGTGTTGGCTATGAAATGTCTGATGGAAGTGTTATCAAGAACTTCCCTCCAACACTTGAAGAATTAGATGGTTGTAAGCCAATCTACGAAGAAGCAGAAGGCTTTACAGAAGATATTACAGGCTGCCGTAAGTTTGAAGAACTTCCAGCATCATGCCAGACATACATCAAGCGTCTTGAAGAGCTTTGCGAATGTAAGGTTGCTATGATTGGTGTTGGCCCTGATAGAAGTCAGATTATCGAAAGATAAATTTATAATAAACTTTAAATGACGGCTTAATGCCGTCATTTTGGTATAACGAAAGTTAACTAACCGACACGATAGCGAAGCGACATCAAAAGTTTTACTCGATTTTTTTCAAATAATCGCAGGGTCAAGTGACGGAGTCCTTGTCGCTCCGCAGAGCGAAATCTTACAGCCGTAGGGCTCATTTTTTTCTGGTGAAGCAGCGTGACGCTGCACCCAATCGACATTTGTCGGGCTTAGTTTCATGGTAGAGGGGCAAAAAGAGGTATCTTTTTTACAAGTGAAAAAAGATACCTCAGTAACAGCCGTCGAATTCTAGCAGCATGACGCTGCACCCAATCGCCGTTC
>JAVBRC010000070.1:0-3381 GCA_031548405.1 Oscillospiraceae bacterium
GTGTTACAAGCTTTTTTATTGGTGCATTCATTCTGACAGAGCTTGTATACATTATAGAGATAACCGTTCTTGGCAAGATTATAAACCTGACAGACTTTCCGTTCTTTACAGCGGGAGCGTTCTCACAACCGTTCAGCGTTCAGCGTGCAGACTCGCTTTATATGATTGCGTTCACGCTTCTTTGCGTTTTAACGGTAACACTCCAGCTGGTTCTTACCTCGACGCTTGTAAAAGAAATTCTTCCTGACTTGAAATATAACACACTTTTATCCGTAATACTGATGTTAGGGCTTTCATCCTTACTAAGTTCAACAAACGTAAATATCTCACCATTACTCGGAATCCTTATAATAATTCTATCTATTGTTATTCCGGTTATAATGCTAATAAGGAGGCTATATAATGAAAAGAAGGCTGATAGCAACAGCAATGCTGACTCTTCTTCTCTGCGGGTGCAGTCATAAAACTGAAGTAAGAGATAAGGGGTTTGTCAGATCTATCGGGTGTGACCATGCGGACACAGAGTCAATTGCTGTTCGGTTTTACGGTCAGGACAATGTCCTTAAAGGCACTGGTGAAACTATTTTTTCTGCTATTGAAAATGCAGAAACTTTTCAGGGAAAGACTTTTTTCACAGGTCATTTGGAATTACTCGTTTTAAGTCCTGGGGAAATTAAGGACAAACTGTCGGTAATGATAAAAAACAATCGAATTTCCCCGTCATGTTCACTCTTGTTAACGCCTGAAAATGCTACTGGAATTGTTGAAAACTATGAAGAAGAACAGCTTGCTGATATGCTTGAAAGTAGTAGCCGAAAGGGCAAAATTGTGAAAAAAAATATCAGCGCTGTGCTAAATGATTTACTTGAAGAAGACTCCATGGCAGCAGTACCAATTATAAATGACGAAAATCTTACTATGGCGGTTATAGATTACGATTCAATTGTCGGAATACTTTCAGAAGAGGAGTCGGAGGGATTCTGTTGGCTGACACAATCTCTTAAAGACATAATTATTCCTATTGAAGTTGACGGAAAATCTCAAAGCTTTCAGGTGCGAAAAAGCAGTACGAAATTAAAGGCTGAAATAGATAACGAAACCATAAAAATCACTGTTGAAATCAAAGTTAATGGCAACTGTATTGAAGAAGGTCTGGAAAACAAACGTGCATCACAAGCTGCTGCGGAAAAAATATCAGGACTTTGTTCAAAAACAATCTCAAAAACAGTAACAGGAATGAATGCTGATGTACTTGGCATTGAAAAAAGCATTGCTTCTGAAACTATCAAATATGGAAAATCATGGGAAGAAATAATTCCTAATCTACAGTTCTATTATAGTATAAAGATTGGTTCTTAAAAAGCGTTATTTTTAGGGTACGGATTTTTCGCATCGGTTCTTCCCATTAAGTAATCAACGCTTGTTTCATAAAAGTCAGCAAGCTTGTTCCAGACGGATGTTGGGATATCATTTTCTCCAGTTTCATACTTGGAATATCCAGTCTGGGACATTTTTAAATATTCTGCTACTTGTTTTTGCGTCAAATCTAAGTCCTCACGCAAATTTCTTATTCTATTACGCATAATAATAAACCTCATTTCTGAGTTTTATTATACAGTAACCTGTTTTAGATTATTGACATATAACCTAAAACAGGTTATAATATTTTTGAGGTGATAAAATATGAAATTATACAAAAGACCATATCTTAATATGTTTTCTGAGATATGCACCACTATTGAAACCTTAGAAAGCCTTTTAAATAAAAGTATATTACCAATTGAAGCGGCAACAATTATAAAAAATGAGATTGGTAAGCTTAAAATTGTTCAACAAAAATCAGAGGAGTTTATTATATCAGATTAAAAAATTCTTTAAGTAAGTATTCATAGCGGAGCTACCAAGGCTCTGCCTTTGGAAACCGCAATTTTTGAAAAAATTGAGTAAACTTTTATATCGCCATTTGGCGGGGTTAGTAAACTTTGCCCGCAGAACGACGATTGGGTGCAACATCACATTATAAAAAACGGAGCAGAAAAACTGCTCCGTTTTATTTTATGCCTTATATTTTTCAGCCTGAGCCTTAATAAGCTCCTCATCATCAAAATAATTTATTTTCATTGCAGCCTTAACCTCTGCAAGAGTCTGCTCTGCCTTTTTCTTTGCGGCGTCAGTTCCCTTTTTCAGTACTTCATATACATAAGGAATATTCTGTTCAAGCTCTTTTCTTCTTGCTCTGATAGGCTCTAATACGTCCTGTAGAACACTATTCAAGAACTTCTTAACCTTAACATCACCTAATCCGCCTCTTTGATAATGCGCTTTAAGCTCATCAAGATTTGGATATTCTGGAAGAAAACGTTCAAAATGCTCTGGAAGGCTGAATGCATCAAGATAAGTAAACACTGTATTTCCTTCAATTTTTCCAGGATCACTAACCTGAATATGCTCTGGATCAGTGTACATACTCATAACCTTTTTTCTAACATCCTCAGGAGAATCAGAAAGATAAATACAGTTACCAAGAGATTTACTCATCTTCGCCTTACCATCTATACCAGGAAGTCTTAGGCAAGCCTGATTTGATGGAAGCAGGATTTCTGGTTCAACTAAAGTCTCGCCATAGGTTGAATTGAACTTATGAACAATTTCCTTTGTCTGTTCAATCATCGGCATCTGATCTTCGCCAACTGGCACAGTCGTAGCCTTAAATGCTGTTATATCTGATGCCTGACTTATTGGGTATGTAAAAAATCCAACTGGAATACTTGTTTCAAAGTTACGCATTTTTATTTCAGTTTTAACTGTTGGGTTCCTCTGAAGTCTTGAAACAGTTACAATATTCATATAGTAAAAAGCAAGCTCACAAAGCTCTGGTATCTGAGATTGTATAAACATATGAGTTTTTTCTGGATCAAGTCCGCATGACATATAATCAAGAGCGACTTCAATAATATTTTGGCGCACCTTTTCAGGGTTCTCAGCGTTGTCTGTCAATGCCTGTGCATCAGCAATCATAACATATATTTCATCATATTCATTGGAATTCTGAAGCTCAACACGTCTTCTCAAAGAGCCTACATAATGCCCAACATGAAGTTTGCCTGTAGGTCTGTCACCTGTTAAAATAATTTTTTCCATAATGTTTACTCCGTTTTTATCAATTTACAAGTCGTCGCAATTTACATCGACGGTATCATATTTAATTATACTCAATACAGGTATAAAAGTCAAGCGGTGAATAAAACGTATTTGCCGCCATTTGGTAATGTATATTTTGCGGTAACCACAGCGAAGTGAAATCTTACGAGCTCACATCGCTCGACGAATGTCGCATAGTTTAGGTCAACCCTTTTTAAAGGGTTGTGGTTTCCAAAGGCA
>JAVBRC010000100.1:0-2892 GCA_031548405.1 Oscillospiraceae bacterium
TCCAACATCACTTTTTGCAATTTATCTTGTAGTGCTCTTGTTAATGTCAGGTGTTCACACTGGTTTGATTGTACTCATGAACACATATAACTGGAACAAAATTGTTCAATCTATTGTACCAATTGCATACTGGTCTGTTGTTGCGACAGGATTAACTTTTTTCACAAGACGAAAAATAAAGCTTACTTACGACAAACCATTAATTGAGTTTGCAAATGCAACCAAAAAGGTCGCAGGAGGTGATTTTTCTGTATTTGTACCAACAATTCATACAGCAGACAAGCAGGATTACCTTGATTTGATGATACTTGATTTTAATAAAATGGTTGAGGAGCTTGGCAGCATCGAAACGCTTAAAACAGACTTTTTCTCAAATGTATCACACGAAATAAAAACACCGCTTGCAGCAATTCAGAATTATGCAGAACTATTGCAAAATGATAATATTTCAAACGATAAAAAGCAGGAATATTCACAAGCGATTTTACAGTCATCAAAAAGGCTTTCAAGCTTAATCACAAATATGTTAAAGCTTAATAAGCTTGAAAAACAAACAATTATGCCAAAGCCAGAAAACTATGATTTGTCACGTCAGCTGACTGAGTGTATATTGCAATTTGAGGATTTGTGGGAGAAAAAGAATATTGAGTTTATTCCTGAAATAGAAGATAAAGCTATCATAAATGCAGACTTCGGACTTATGGAGATTGTGTGGAATAATCTTATTTCAAATGCTGTAAAATTTACTGATAATGACGGTACAATTTCGATTGTGCAGACATCAAATGAAGATGAAATTACTGTTACAATTTCTGATAACGGATGTGGTATGAGCGATGAAACGGCAAGCCATATTTTTGATAAATTTTATCAAGGTGACACCTCACATTCGACAGAGGGAAACGGTTTAGGACTTGCACTTGTACTGCGTATACTTGAACTTTCAAACGGCGCTATTTCAGTAAAAAGCGAACTCTCAAAGGGTACAGAATTTACTGTAAAAATTCCTGTATCAGCTGATAACGAGGTGAGCATATGAACATGAAAAAAAGACAAGACTTTTCTAGCTATGATTACAAGGAGATATTTGTTGATAAGGCATTGATTTCAAAATATTTAGATGGATATAAAAATTTCGGATGGAATATTGACGAGAATTCACCGCCAAATGTTTCAGGAATGCATGGAAAAACAATAATAAAACTAAAGCGTGACCGTAAAATTATAAATAAAACCGAGCTTACCCGTCTTGAACGAAATTTTGAAGCTTGCATGAAAGAAATTGATATGCTTGAAATTTCTAAAACTAACAAAGCAACGTCTTTGTCACTTGCTGTAGGAGTAATCGGTACTGCTTTTATGGCGGGTTCAGTTTTTGCAATAACAGCAGAAAATCCGATTATATGGCTTAGTGTAATACTTGCAGTTCCTGCATTTATTGGATGGGGATTTGCGTATCCGATTTATAAAAAGATTCTTAAGAAAAATTCGTATGAAAATGATTTGCTTATTGATAAAAAATATGATGAGATAGATGAAATCTGTGAAAAGGGACATAGTTTATTAATGTAAAGAATACACCCTTTGTCTTTTCTTTTTTGAATTATACCTGTATATAAATTTGAAAATCACCAATCCTATTAATGAGCAAACATAGGAGAGGTGATTGTAATCAGACAATATTTTAACGGCTACTATTTCAAATGCAGTACAGGAAAAGAAACAATTTCATTTATTCCAGCATTGCATTATGGAAATAATGGAAGAAGTGCATCACTGCAAATTATAACCGATAAAAATGCATTTTCGATTCCACGTTCTGAAATTAGCTTGAATGATAAAAGATTCCATATAAAAATTGGAGATAATTTCTTCTCAAAAAAAGGTATCTCCTTAAATGTCAATACATCAGATTATCATATAAACGGCAAACTAAAATTTGGTGTGTTTCAAAATATCAAATACGACATCATGGGACCTTTTAAATATATTCCTTTTATGCAATGCAGACATAAAGTTGTCAGTATGCAGCATTATGTAACAGGCAAGCTTACGATAAATAACAAGGACTATATTTTTCAAAATGGAACAGGATACATTGAAGGCGACAGGGGTTATTCTTTTCCAAAGGAATATATCTGGACGCATTGTCATTTTGAAAATGGCTCAATTATGCTGTCAGTTGCGGATATTCCTATGAGGGGTATACATTTTAAAGGTATTATTGGTATTATTATGATCGACAACAAGGAATATCGGATTGCCACTTATCTTGGAGCGAAGATTCATTTAATAAGTAATAATATGGTCGTGATAAAGCAAGGGAAATACACACTTTCCGCAAGACTTCTTGCCTCAAATCATCACAAGCTGAATGCTCCTGTTAATGGAAACATGTCAAGAATCATACATGAAAGTGTTTCTTGCAAGGCATGGTATCAGTTTACTTGCAGCAATAAAGTATTGCTGGAATTCACAAGTGAACAGGCGAGTTTTGAATATGAATTTAAAAATCAGAAGTTATAAACAGAAGCTTTTGAACAGCTTTATATTAGGTAAAAGTTAAACGGAGTACAGATTTCTGCACTCCGTTTTTTCATTACAATAAATACCACCAAATAACACAAGCAGCAAATGCACCTGCAAGAAATAGTAAATTATACTGCCGATTGCATCAATTTTTACATCCCAAATAATATCCATTAAAGAAATCAAAAATGTGAGTAAAAATACTATAATCGCAGGTATAATAAGCTTAAAATCCTTTTTACAAGCTTTATATATTGTTAATATTATCAAAGCTAGTCTGATTAAGTTGACATATATATCTGTAAACTCCATTAGTCACCTCGTGATTACTTTTTATCATCACCGCATTTATGACGATTACCT
>JAVBRC010000188.1:0-14794 GCA_031548405.1 Oscillospiraceae bacterium
AGATGGAAGAGTGTGGTTGGGAACAGCCAGATTTTGTTTTTATCAGCGGCGATGCTTATGTTGATCATCCTTCTTTTGGTGCCGCAATTATTTGTCGTACACTTGAAAGTAGTGGCTTTAAAGTTTGTTTTTTATCACAACCTGACTGGCATAATGTCGAAGAATTTCAACAATTTGGGAAACCACGTTTAGGGTTTTTAATTTCTTCTGGAAATATAGATTCGATGGTTAATCATTATACCGTTGCCAAGAAAAGGCGTCATCAAGATTTGTATACACCAGGAAGCAAAGGGGATAAAAGACCAGATCGTGCAGTGATTGTATATAGCCAAATGGCAAGACAGGCTTTTAAAGATGCAACTATTATAATTGGGGGGATTGAAGCCAGTCTTCGCAGATTAGCGCATTATGATTATTGGAGTGATAAAGTAAGAAAGTCAATTATTATTGATGCTAATGCAGATATCTTAATCTATGGAATGGCTGAAAACAGTGTGGTTGAAGTGGCAGAAGCATTAGATAGTGGCATCGATATCAAACATCTTACATACATTAATGGAACTGTTTATAAAACAAAGAACTTAGAAGATGCCCATGATCCTTTGATTTTACCTAGTTATGAGGAAATATGTGAATCAAAAGAAACTTATGCGAAATCTTTTGATATTCAATATCATAATACTGATCATTTTAATGCGAAAACATTAGTTGAACCATATCAGGGATGGTATGTTGTTCAAAATATTCCAGCTCGTCCGCTTTCAAGACGAGAGTTTGATAAAGCTTATGGCCTAAATTATACAAGGGACTATCATTCTAGTTACAAAAATATTGGTCATGTTCCTGCAATCGATGAGGTTAAATTTTCGTTGATTAGTAATCGTGGCTGCTTTGGAGCATGTAATTTTTGTGCATTAACATTTCATCAAGGTAGAGTAATGCAAAGTAGATCACATGAATCAATCATTGCAGAAGCCACTAAAATGGTTTGGGACCCTGAGTTTAAAGGATATATTCATGATGTTGGCGGGCCGACTGCAAACTTTAGAAAAGCTTCGTGCGAAAAACAATTAAAGCTTGGATTGTGCAAAGGGAAAAAATGTCTTGCACCAACTCCATGTAAGAACCTTGAAGTTGACCATAGAGAATACATTGATATTTTAAGGAAACTCAGACAGGTTAAGGGAATTAAAAAAGTGTTTATCCGTTCGGGAATAAGATATGATTATCTTATGGAGGACGAGAGTGATGAGTTCATAAGAGAGCTTATTAAAAATCATGTCAGCGGACAGCTAAAGGTTGCCCCTGAGCATTGTTCTACGGCTGTTCTGGACAGAATGGGTAAGCCGCATATTGAAGCGTATAAAAGGTTTCAGAAGAAATTTTATGAAATAACAAAGGGTGTTGGAAAAGAGCAGTATTTAGTACCTTATCTTATGTCCTCGCATCCTGGCAGTACACTTAAAGAAGCAATTGATTTAGCAGTGTTTCTAAAAGAAAATAATATGCGTCCAGAACAGGTTCAGGATTTTTATCCGACACCGGGAACACTTTCAACTTGTATGTTTTATACTGGTATTGATCCATACACAATGGAAGAGGTTTATGTTCCAAGAACTTCGGAAGAAAAGAAAATGCAGAGAACGCTTTTGCAGTATTTCAAACCTGAAAACAAAAAAATTGTAATTTCTGCACTTAGAAAAGCTGGGCGACATGATTTGATAGGTAACGGAAAAAACTGTCTTGTAACACCTGAAAGTAATGTCAGACAAAATGGCAGAAACAATGATAGTAAAAATAATGACAGACGCAACGACGGAAAAAATAACGTAAGACAAAGTGATAGACGCAATGACAGTAATAAGAGAGGCAATACAAAATGGCAAAAACCAAAGGGAAAAAGAAAGTAAAAAATAATAGATTTGCTGCTATTCTTTCAATTATAATACTTGGACTTGGAGCTGCTCATTTTCTTGATATATTTACTCTTGATGACTGGAAGGAACTTCTTGGAAGCAATGTTTCTGTACATACTGACGAAACCGCAGAAATCCATTTTATAGATGTCGGGCAAGGGGATTGTTCACTGATTGTTTCAGAAGGAAAAACTCTTTTGATTGATACTGGTGAAAAGGAAAATGCAGAGCAAATCTGTGAATATCTGAGAGAGCATAATATTGAAAAAATCGATTATATGCTGTTAACACATCAGCATTCGGATCATATGGGTGGTGCGTCACTGATAATCGACAGTATGGATGTTGAAAATATTATAATTCCAAAGCTTCCTGATGATATGACTCCGACAACAAAATTTTACGAAAAATTTCTTAAAAGTGTCAAAAATAAGGGACTTAAAATAACAGCCGCAAAGCCTGGTGATAATTACACCATTGGAGAGTGCAGCCTTGAAATTCTTGCACCAGTTGAAAAATATGACGATTTAAACAACTTTTCAGCTGCTGCTATGCTGACACATGGCGAAAATAAATTTTTCTTTTCTGGAGATATTGAAAAGAAGGCTGAAAAGGATATAATAAAAACAGGCAGATTGACAGAGGTTGATGTTTATAAGGCGGCACATCACGGAAGCAGTACGTCAAATTGTAAGGATATTCTTGAAATTCTTGATCCTGATTATGCAGTTATAATGTGCGGTGATGGAAATTCTTATAATCATCCGAACAGTGATGTTGTTGAGAGAATAAGTAAATACACAGACATGATTTTTAGAACTGATCTTGATGGAACTATAATCTTTACTTCGTCTGAAGATGGTCTTAGTTATAAAACTGAAAAGGGGGAATAGGCTTTGTTGATTTTAGAAAAATTTGAGGGTGATATCGCCGTTATAGAAAATGGTGATGAAATGCTTGAGGTTAACAGAGAGCTTATTTCCGATGATGTAAAAGAAGGCGATGTGCTTTTGAAACGTGATGATAAATATTTCTCGGATAAAGAGGCAACAATAAATCGTAGAGAGCAAATAAAAAATTTGCAGAATAGCTTATGGGGTTAAAAATGAATTCGGACGTAATTATAATTGGTGGTGGTGCTGCTGGAGCGATGGCAGCTATACACTCTGCAAGATTTGGCAACAAGGTTATAATCTTTGAGCCAAACGGTAAAATAGGTAAGAAACTTTTGATTACTGGTAAGGGCAGATGTAATGTGACAAATAACTGCTCAAATGAGGAATTAATACAGAATGTTCCGAGGAATGCAAGATTTCTTTACAGTGCATTTTCGCAGTATTCAACTGAAGATGTAATGAACTTTTTTGAATGGTCGGGAGTTCCGCTTAAAACAGAAAGAGGTAACAGAGTATTTCCGATCAGTGACAAATCAGCAGATATTGTTTCAGCACTTGAAAATGAACTTCGTTCAGGTGGAGTGAAAATATATTCAGAAAAGGTAACGGGACTTATTATTGAAGACGGAATTTGCGTTGGTGTTAAGACTTTAAAAGATGAATACCGTTCACGTTCTGTTTTAATTGCAACTGGTGGAAAGTCCTATCCACAGACTGGCTCAACAGGTGATGGATATACACTTGCTAAGTCAGCAGGCCATAAAATCACAAAGCTTGAACCATCACTGATTCCACTTGTATGTAACGAAAAATATTGTGCTGATATGATGGGGCTTTCACTGAAAAATGTTACGCTTTCACTTTATGATGGTGAAAAAAAGATTTATAGTGAGCTTGGAGAAATGCTTTTTACGCACTTTGGAGTTTCAGGCCCGCTTGTTTTAAGTGCAAGCTCACATATTGAAAAAATGGAACCAAACCGATATAAGCTATTTATAGATTTAAAGCCTGGGCTTACTCATCAGCAGCTTGATACAAGGCTGAAAAGAGATTTTGGAGAGAATATAAACCGTATATTCGGAAATTCTCTTTCAAAGCTTTTACCGACGAAGCTGATTCCACAGGCTGTAAGGCTTTCGGGAATTGAAGGTGAACGCAGAATAAATCAGATAACCCGTGAGGAGCGTCTGAAGTTCGGTGAGCTGCTGAAAGCATTCCCTTTGACAGTCAAAGGCTTCCGCCCAATCGAAGAAGCTATAATAACAAGTGGCGGAGTAGATACCCGTGAAATAAATCCAAAGACAATGGAATCAAAGCTTGTTAAGTCCTTGTATTTTGCTGGAGAGGTTATTGATACTGATGCCTATACAGGTGGATTTAATTTACAAATTGCTTTTTCAACCGCATATTGTGCGGCACTTAATATGTAATTTAGGAGTAAAAAAATATGATAAACGTTGCTGTTGATGGCCCTGCTGGAGCAGGCAAAAGCTCGATTGCCAAAGCAGTTGCAGCTGAAATAGGATATATTTATGTTGATACCGGAGCATTATATCGCTCAATCGCACTTTTTACAATTCAAAATAACCTTGATAATGCTGGGCTTATAAATTCTATTGATAAAATAAATATCAGTCTTGAGTTTGTTGATAAAAGTCAGCACGTTATACTAAACGGTGAAGACGTTTCTGACAAAATCAGAACTCCAGAGGTTTCTATGGCTGCTTCAAAGGTTTCAGCAATTCCAGAAGTGAGAGAATTCCTCTTTGGACTTCAGAAAAAAATTGCAGCAGATAATAATATAATTATGGACGGCAGGGATATTGGTACAGTTGTATTGCCAGACGCAGATTTAAAGGTTTTTCTTACTGCCTCAGCTGAAGAAAGAGCAGATAGAAGATTTAAAGAAATTACAGATTCTGAAGTCACATACGAACAGGTTTTAGAAGATATTAAGCAGCGTGATTATAACGACATGAACAGAGATATTTCACCTCTGAAGCAAGCGAAGGATGCTGTTTTGCTTGATACAACGGGCATGACTATGGAAGAGGTTAAGAGCCGCTTGAAAAACTTGATTTCCGAAATCAAAATATAATCCAAAAGGTTGGTGTAGATAAATGGGAATAATGTATAATTGTGCATTTGGGCTGGCAAAGATATTTTTCCGTAGTTTTTACAATGTAAAGGCTGATGGGCACGAAAACTTTCCAGAGGGCGATTTTATAATTGCATCAAATCATAGAAGTAATGCGGATCCGCCACTAATTTCAATTATGTCGGGATACAGCAGGTTTGCTTTTGTTGCTAAGGAAGAACTATTTAAAAATAAATTTGCTGGTTGGGTAATAGGAAAATTCGGAGCATTTCCAGTTACAAGAGGAAAGGGCGATACATCTGTTATTGATACTTCAGTTGAGAAAATTAAGGAAGGCAGAAAGCTGATTATTTTTCCTGAGGGTACCAGAAGTAAAACTGGAAAAATAGGTAAGGGAAAAACGGGTGTCGCAGTAATTGCGGCGAAGTCGGGAGTGCCTGTTGTTCCCGCTGGAATTATTTTTGATGGAAAGCTTCGCTTCAGATCAAAGGTAACCATAAAATATGGCAAGCCTATTATGCCTGAGGAGCTTAGCCTTAGTAAAGAACCAACGCCTAATGAATTGAAGGTAATAAAAAATACAGTTATGAACGCTATAATAAGCATTGTTGAAGGGGAGCAGAATGGAAATTAAAACTGCTGAAACCGCTGGATTCTGCTTTGGAGTTGACAGAGCAGTTAAGCTTGTTTATGAGGAATTGGAAAAGTCCGACAAAAAGGTTGTAACGCTTGGGCCGATTATTCATAATCGTGATGTTGTTGAGGACTTGAAAAATAAAGGCGTCAGAATTATTGAAGATGTAAGCGAACTTGAAGCTGGTGAAAAGGCTGTCATTCGCTCTCATGGAGTTGGCAAAAATGTTTATGATGAACTTTCAGAAAAAGGAAATGAGTTTATTGATGCAACCTGCCCTTTTGTTGCGAGGATTCATAAAATTGTTTATGAGAAAACATTGGAAGGCTATTTTATTCTGATTGCAGGTGACAAAGATCACCCTGAAGTACAAGGGATTGTTGGTCATTGTGACGAAAATTACTTTGTTTTTAAGGATGAAAGCGAATTAAAAGTTTTTTTTCAAAAAAAATATACAAATTTACAAAAAAAGCTTGCAATTGTCGCCCAAACAACGTATAATATATTAGTATGGGGAGAGTGTCTAAAGGTTATTCCCGAGGATAAAGAAAATATTCTCGTTTTCGACACGATTTGTAGTGCCACTTCGCAAAGACAATCTGATGCTGCTTGGCTTTCAGAAGAGGCGGACATAATGATCGTTGTGGGAGGCAGGAACAGTTCAAATACCGTTAAGCTTTTTAATGTTTGTTCAGAAAACTGTCGTTCTTATCATATTGAAAATGCGGACGAGCTTTATACATTGAACCTGAATAATGCTGAAAAAATAGGCATTACTGCCGGAGCATCGACACCGGCTTATATAATTAAGGAGGTACAAAATACCATGGCTGAAATTCTAGAAGACATTAATTTTGAGGAGGCGCTGGAGCAGTCCTTCAAGAAAGTACATACAGGAGAGCGTGTTAAAGCCTATATCGCCGCACTTAACAACAGTGAAGCAATCGTAGATATCGGAACAAAGCATACTGGTTATGTTCCACTTTCTGAACTGACTGATGACCCTTCAAAGAAACCATCTGACATTGTAAGTGTTGGAGACGAAATTGATCTTATCGTAACAAAGATCAACGATCAGGAAGGCATTGTTATGCTTTCAAAGAAAAAGGTTGACGAGCTTGTTGGCTTTGACAACATTTCAAAGGCTAAGGACGAAGACAAGGTTCTTGAAGGTATTGTTCAGAACGTTGTTAAGGGTGGTATCCTTGTTTCTGTTGACGGAGTTAGAGTTTTCATTCCAGCTTCACAGACAGGCGTTAGCCGTGACAAGAATCTTGAAGAACTTCTAAAGAAGAAGGTTGAACTTAAGATTATTGAAGTTAATGAACAGCGTCGTAGAGCTGTAGGCTCAATCAAGGCTGTTACAAAGGCTCAGAAGGAAGCTGCTAAGGCAGTATTCTGGGAATCTGCTGAACTTGGCAAGGTTTATAAGGGCGAAGTTAAGTCACTTACAAACTATGGCGCATTCGTTGACCTTGGTGGTATCGACGGAATGGTTCACATTTCAGAACTTTCATGGAGCAGAATTAAGCACCCAAGCCAGGTTGTAAGCACTGGTGACGTTCTTGAAGTTTACATCAAGGAACTTGATAAGGAAGCTGGCAGAATTTCTCTTGGTTACAAGAAGGCTGAAGACAATCCTTGGGTTCAGTTTGAAAAGTCATATGGCGTTGGCGATGCAGTTAAGGCAACTGTAGTTTCAATCACTCCTTTCGGTGCATTTGCACAGATTATCAAGGGTGTTGATGGCCTTATCCATATTTCTCAGATTGCTGACCAGAGAGTTGAGAATGTTGCTGACGTTCTTTCTGTTGGACAGGAAGTTGATGCTCAGATCACTGAAATTGATATCGACAAGAAGAGAATCAGTATTTCAATGAGAGCTTTGCTTGAATCTGAAAATGAAGATGCTGAATAAGCTGAAATAAAACTAATAAATGGAGGCGGGTTATTTTAACTCGCCTTAATTTATATAAACGGGGGTATATGAATTGAAAAAAAGAGTGACATTAATCATGATTTCAGCCATGATGTTGCTTAATGGCTGTGGAAAAGCAGACAATTCAGAAAAGGAAGCTAATGAAGTAATGGCTGCCGAAAACGAAAGCTATTCAACTGAATTAGAAACTGAAAAAAACATAGAAGAAACTTCAAAACCTGCAATAGAAACCGCAGAAACTGTAACGGAAGATGCTACAGAAGTAAAGGAAGAGGTTGAACAGAAAACAGATTCTGTCATTGACGAACAGTTTGAAGATATACTTGACAATATTGTTTTTATAGGTGATTCGGTTACATCTGGTTTTAGTGGATATCAAAAGGTTTCTATGTCACAGGTTTTTGCAAAGCCTTGTGTTGGCCCTTCAAATATCAGGGATTTTTCTTTTGATTACAGCAAAGATGAATTTGCAGCGCTGACGATTTTAAGCTATGAAAAGCCAGAACATATTGTTATATCAATGGGACTTAATGATATTAATACTTATTCTCCTGAAAATTTTTCGGAATTATATATGGATTTTGTTGAAGATGCAATGGTAGTATGTCCGGATGCACAGTTTTATATAATGTCGATAACGCCAGTTTCTTCAAGCTGTAAGAACATAACAAATGAAACTATTGATAATGCAAATATGCAGCTAGAAAAAACAGTTTCTGATTATGCAAGTGATAAGCTTCATTATGTTAATTGTGCCGATGCACTAAAAGGTGATAACGGTAATATGAATGAAGACTATTCTGGCGGGGATGGAATACATCTGAACAGCGGTGCTTACGATGTGATTTTAGAACAGCTGAGGAATAGTATTGCATGAATAAATTATTAAAAGGACTTATTTGTGTGTCAAGGAACCACTGATTAGATGACGCCTAACGGCGTTGCACGCAATATTAATCTGTGTTTCCTTAACTAAGTTTCAAATGTTACATGAGTTTTCTGTTCTTTCTTTTTTCTATCGCAAAAAAGAAAGAACCAAAGAAAAATGCTCTTTGAAGGCTGTAAAATTTCGCTCTGCGGAGCGACCAAAGGCGCTGCCTTTGGAAACTGCGATTTTTTGAAAAAAATCGAGTAAAACTTTTGATGTCGCTTCGCTGATGTGGCAGTTAGTTAACTCTCCCCGACGAACGTCGGGAGTATAATCATACGTTTGACGTAATAAAATTAGAACTGGGTATTGCGCATAAAGACGGTTTTTGGTATAATAAAATGAAGGCTGTAACATAATTATTAGGGTTATTGCCTTGAAGTTATTATTTTGGAGGATTTATGAAAATTATAGGAATTATAGGCGCAATGCCGTCAGAGCTTGCTGATATAAGAAAAACCCTTGTAGGGGCTGCCATCGTAAAACATTCAGGCTATGAATTTCACGTAAATACATTTGATGGAAAGCTTGTTATAAATGCTTGTTGCGGAATTGCAAAGGTTAATGCTTCTGTGTGTGCACAGGTTATGATTGACAAGTTTAACGTTGATGCTATCATTAATACAGGCGTTGCCGGAGGAATGGAGCGTTCAGTTAAGGTTTGTGACATCGTTGTTTCAAACGAAGTTTTGCCGCATGACCTTGAACTAAGATTTTTGGAGAATTATCCTCCATATAACGGTATTTTTAAGGCTGATGAAAAGCTCATTGAAATTGCTTGCCAGACTTGTGATGAGTTTAAATATGCAAGACATATCGGACGTGTTGTTTCAGGTGAAGCATTTATTTCAAGTAATGAAGTGAAAAATGAAATTTGTGAAAAGTTCTCTCCTTTGGCAGTTGACATGGAAAGCTCTGCAATCGGACATTGTGCTTTTATGAATCAGGTTCCATTTTTGAGCTTGAGATGCATTTCAGATAACGCAGATGATGAGGGCGAAATGTCATTTGATGAATTTGAAAAAATTGCGGCAAAGCGTGTTGCAGAAATAGTTTTGGAAATGATTAAGAGAATTTAGACGGAGGTTGGTCTTGAACAAGGAAATGACTGCTGCGGAATATATAACCGCAGTTTCGGATATAATTTCTCGTGTAGAAAGTCCATTGCTTGCGTGTGTTCATAGCTATGGCTGTCAGCTGAATTTTTCCGATGGTGAAAAGATTAAGGGAATGCTTGCAAAGATGGGTTACGGTTTTACAGAAAGCCCTGAAAATGCAGATTTTGTTATATTCAATACCTGCGCTGTCAGAGAAAATGCTGAGGATAAGGTTCTTGGAAATCTCGGTGAGCTAAAGTGTTTGAAGGAAAGAAATCCTCGTATGGTTATTGGTCTTTGCGGATGTATGGCAGGCCTTGAACACGTTGTGGAAAAACTGGAAAAATCATATCCTTTTGTTGATTTAGTTTTTGGTACATCTGCTCTCGACAGGCTCCCTATGCTCCTTTACGGCAAGCTGAGTGGAAGAAAAAAAGTATTTGATACTAACGAATACAATATGCCAGTTGAGGGATTAGAACAGATCAGAGATAGCTCTTACAAGGCATCTGTTCCCATTATGTATGGGTGTAACAACTTCTGCACATACTGCATTGTCCCTTATGTAAGGGGACGTGAACGCAGCCGTCATCCAGAAGATATTTTAACGGAAGTGAAAAAGCTTGTAGCTGATGGCTATAAGGAAATAATGCTTTTAGGACAGAATGTTAATTCATATGGAAATGACCTTGAAGATAAAATAAGCTTTTGCAGTTTGCTTGAACAGATAAATGAAATTGACGGCGACTTTATAATTCGTTTTGTATCTTCACATCCTAAGGATGCGGGGAAAGAGCTTATTGATACAATAGTTAAGTGTGAGAAAGTCGGACGGAATTTACATCTTCCAGTTCAGAGCGGAAGTAATGAAATTCTGGAAAAAATGAATCGTAGATACACTGTTGAAAAGTATCTGGAAACGATAAAATATGCAAGAAGTATTGTTCCGGATTTTTCTTTTTCAACAGATATAATTGTGGGATTTCCAAATGAATCTGAAGAAGAATTTGAGGAAACGCTTGAACTTATAAAGCGTGTTAAATATGATAATATCTTTTCGTATATTTACTCAAAACGTTCGGGTACAAAAGCGGCTTTGATAGAAGATGAAACGTCTGATGAGCAAAAAAGCGAAAGAATTTCAAGACTGCTAAAGCTTCAGCGTGAAATTGCATCAGAGGGTAACAAGCGTTTTATAGGATCAACGCTCAGAGTTCTTGCTGATACTAAGGGTAAGCGTAGTGGCTGGCTGACAGGTAAAAGCAATGAATTTGTAATCGTTGAATTTGAAGGCGATGAATCACTTATCGGCAGCTTTGTTGATGTCGAAATATTTGCTGCAAGGAATTGGGCAGTAACAGGAAAAATTGTTTAAGGCAATACAATATAAGGATTGCTTTTAGTATAAAATATAGAATGGAGATTTAAAATGGATATCATTTCAACAACAAGAGAACTAGGTAAGCTTATTCAAGCTGACAACAGATATAAGGCATATTTATCTGCTAAGGAACTTAACGATAAGGATGAGGAACTACAGAAGCTTATCAGTGAATTTGAAGCTAAGAGATATGAACTAAATATGGAAATGACAAAGACTGATAAGGATTCTGAAAAGCTTAAGGAACTTGATGGAGTTATCAAGAATATTTACGGTGAAATCATGGTTAATCCAAGCATGGTTGAGTTTAACATGGCTAAAACTGCTATGGACGGAATGCTTGCTGAAATTAACAATATTATAACAGCAAGTGCAAATGGCGAAGACCCAGAAACTTGTCCTTCACAGCCAAGCAGCTGCGGCGGAAGCTGTTCTTCATGCTCAGGATGCCACTAAGAGAGAACTTGAACTATTTCCAAAAAAACACTACTCTGACCTTTTCATTTATGAGAAGGTCAGACTATATAATTGGAGGATTTAATGGAAATTGACAGAGCGAAAATTTCACCAATGATGAAACAATATCTTGATACAAAGGATGTTTACCCTGATACTTTGCTTTTCTTTCGTGTTGGTGACTTTTATGAAATGTTTTTTGATGATGCACTTACCGCCTCAAAAGCGTTGGAGCTTACACTAACTGGAAAAGATTGTGGGCTTGATGAGAAAGCACCAATGTGCGGAGTTCCTCATCATAGTAGTGAAATATATATTAAAAGACTTATTGAGGCTGGATTTAAGGTTGCAATTTGTGAGCAAATGACAGACCCATCTGAGAGTAAGGGAATTGTTGAACGTGATGTAATCAGAATTGTAACTCCTGGAACACTTATTGAAAGCAGTATGCTTGAGGACGATGATAATAATTATATCTGCTGTGCGTTTTATGACAATGTGAGCTGCGGTGTTTGCTTTGCCGATATTTCAACAGGTGATGTAAAGCTTTTTAGTGCAGACGGAAAAGAACTTGAAGCAGAAATTATTGATTTACTTTCACGATATACACCCTCTGAAATTGTTTTTAATGCTGAGATTTTATCTCTTAAAGAAGTGATGAATTTTATAAAATTAAGACTGGGATGTGTTGTAACGCTCAGGGACGGGGATTGCTTTAATCCAAATCTTAAAAAAGAAGCAGTATTAAAACAATTTTCTGTGGCATCACTTGATATGCTTGAGCTTGATGGTGAGGGCGTAGAAACTTCAGCTGTCTGCGGACTTTTTGATTACATAGGTGAAACCCAGAAAACACTTACCGGAAGATTTACGCAGATTGAAAAACAGGATTCTTCTTCGGCGATGATTCTTGATATGAATGCAAGAAGAAATCTTGAGCTTACAGAAACAATGCGTAACAAGGATAAAAAAGGCTCTCTTTTATGGGTACTTGATTCTACTCAGACTTCAATGGGTAAAAGACTTCTCAAAAGTTATATAGAACAGCCTCTTACAAGTCCAGCAAGAATTATTGACAGACTTGAGGCGGTTGAACAGTTTATAAAAAATCCTGTTGTATTGCTTGAGGTTGAGGACATTCTTCAAAAGGTTTATGACATTGAACGTCTTATGACCAGAATTATGTATAAAACAGCTACTCCAAGGGATTTAAAATCACTTTCTATGACATCAGTTCAGCTGCCAATGCTAAAGGAACAGTTAAAAAAGCTTTCAAATTCTAAGCTTATTAACAGTCTTGAAATGAGTATTTCAACTCTTGACGATATTTCAAATCTTGTTGAAAATGCAATTGTTGATGAGCCGCCAGTTACTGTGAAGGATGGTGGAGTTATTAAGGATGGCTTTAACGAAGAGCTTGACAATCTTCGCAATATTATGAAAAACGGACAAGATATTATTGCAGATATTGAAGCTAGAGAGCGTGAAGCAACTGGGATAAAAGGCTTGAAGATTGGTTTTAATCGTGTTTTTGGGTATTATCTTGAAATTACACGTTCATATTATGATATGATTCCTGAACATTATATCAGAAAACAGACTCTGGCAAATGCTGAAAGATTTATAACTGAGGAACTGAAAAATGCAGAAAATAGTATTCTTGGTGCAAAGGACAAGTCATTAAGGCTTGAGTCTGATATTTTTAGTGAGGTTAGAGATTTTCTTTCAACTCAGCTTAAAAATGTTCAGCGTACTGCATCAGCAGTAGCGGCAGTTGATGTTATGGCATCGTTTGCAACGGTGGCAATGAATAATAATTATGTCAGACCAGAAATTGCAATTGATGGTGTTATTGATATCAGAGGCGGCAGGCATCCAGTTGTTGAGCTGATGCTGACTGATGAAATGTTTGTTCCAAATGATGTTTATCTTGATACAAAATCAAATAGAATGTCAATAATAACTGGGCCTAATATGTCGGGTAAATCAACATATATGCGTCAGGCTGCGTTAATAACTCTTATGGCACAGATGGGAAGTTTTGTTCCGGTGTCTTATGCGAAAATATCAGTTGTTGACAGAATATTTACCAGGGTTGGTGCGTCGGATGATCTGACAGCAGGACAGAGTACGTTTATGGTAGAGATGAGTGAGGTTGCTGATATTCTCAAGTATGCAACTAAAAACAGTCTTGTTATTTTAGATGAAGTCGGAAGAGGAACATCAACATTTGATGGAATTAGCATTGCCCGTTCTGTTGCAGAGCATATATGCAGTTCAAAAAATCTTGGCTGTAAAACTCTTTTTGCGACACATTACCATGAACTTATTGAGCTAGAATATTTGATGGAAGGCATCAAAAACTATAGTATTGCAGTTAAAAAAAGTGGTGATGGAATAAGATTTCTCAGAAAGATTGTTAAGGGCGGCGTTGATGATAGTTACGGTATTGAGGTTGCAAAGTTAGCGGGATTACCTAATAAAGTTATCAAGCGTTCAAAAGAGCTTTTAGCAGAAATGGAGCGTGAAAACGCATCACAAAAAAGCGTACAGAATGATGATGTAGGGCAGATGAGCTTTGAGGCGCTTAATCGTGATGTGCTTGTTGATAGGATAAGAAAGACTAATGTTGCTGAATTAAGCGATGGTGAATGTCGTGAGCTTTTAGAGGAGCTTTCAAAGCTGGTTGATTAAATTGTGTCGGGCAAAGTTAACTAACAGAACTCATAGCGAAGCGAAAATAGTTTAGGTCAACCCTTTTTAAAGGGTTGCAGGGTCAAGGGACGGAGTCCTTGTCGCTCGTCGCAACGAGCGAAAAACTTTATCGTCAAAGCGCATTTTTTCTAGTGAATTGTCGCCAATAGGCGACAAGAGGTATCTTTTTTGCAAGTGAAAAAAGATACCTAAGTATGCCTACGTCGAGTTCTACTAGCCTTTCAAAACGCACGATAGTGGGGAAGTTTTGAAACGCCAGAAAGACTGAATCTTGCGAGTTGACTAAATCTTGATATCAGAAAAAACGAAATCTAGTAACTTAACTAACCCTCAAACACTTAACGAGTTTCCCGTTCTTTCTTTTTTCTATCGCAAAAAAGAAAGAACCAAAGAAAAAATGCTCTTGAACGATAAGGCTTTTCGCTCTCTGCGGAGAGCGACCAAGGCTCTGCCTTTGGAAACCGCAATTTTTGAAAAAATTGAGTAAACTTTTGATGTCGCTTCGCTTCGCGTGCAGTTAGTTAACTGTCACCACCGAACGGCAATTCGTGCCGTTAGTTAACTTCGTACGATAGTACATGAAAATTTACAGGAGGAAAAAATGGCTGAAATCACTTTACTAAGCAAGGATATTTCTGAACTTATAGCCGCTGGAGAAGTTATCGAACGCCCAGCATCAGTTATAAAAGAACTATTGGAAAATTCTATAGACGCTGGTGCAAAACATATTACCG
>JAVBRC010000049.1:0-3522 GCA_031548405.1 Oscillospiraceae bacterium
GGGTAAGTCAGTTGAGCTAATGGTTTCTTATGATCCAGCATTCTGCATGATGTCAGAATGGTATAAGCAGCTTTTTGGCGAAAGTGAAGGTAAGGATAATAAGGGTATTTTCCCAGCATCTGTTGTATTTTCAACTGATCTTCATTCAATGGGCCAGTTCATTCAGGACGGTTCAAGATTGATGTTTGAAACAGTTATTGATATTAAGAAGCCTAAGCAGGATCTTTTCCTTGAAAATGATGCTACAAACCTTGATGGTCTTAATTTCCTTACAAATCAGAATATGTCAGTTGTTAATCAGAAGGCTTTTGAGGGTACAGTTCTTGCTCATACAGAGGGCGGAGTGCCAAATATTATTCTTGAGCTTGATGAAATTAACGAGAAAAACTTTGGATACATGGTTTATTTCTTTGAAAAGGCTTGTGCAGTTTCAGGTTATGTTCTTGGAGTTAATCCATTTGACCAGCCTGGAGTTGAAAGCTATAAGTCAAATATGTTCGCACTTCTTGGTAAGCCAGGTTATGAAGAACGTAAGGAAGAACTAGAAGCAAAGCTTGGATAATTTGAGCCTTATGACTGGAAAGTCATTTAAAATACGCATTATAAATGCAGCAAATAATCAAGTCATTCTCATGACAGAAGGAGTTTATAAATGATTAAATTAATAACTGGTAAAAAAGGCACAGGCAAAACAAAAATCCTTATTGATATGATAAACGAGGCAGTTAAGTCAACAAACGGCGATCTTATCTGTATCGAAAAGGGAGCAAAGCTCACTTATGATATCAGCTACAAGGTAAGACTTGTAGATGCAGAGCGTTTCTGTATTTCTGGCTTTGACGCATTTTATGGCTTTGTAGCTGGTATGCTTGCTGGAAATTATGACATTAAGGAAATCTTTATTGATTCAATTCTAAAAATCGGCGGTGCTGATCTTGATGAATTCGGTATCATGCTTGAAAAGATGGACAAGCTTACTGGAGATGACACACAGGTTGTATTCACAGTTTCTGCTGATAATGAAGAAATGCCTGCAAGCGTTAAAAAATTTATTGACTAATAAAAAACTATTGACAATCTGAGTTATATTGTATATAATATAATTTGTGATGCTTAGAGGGGTATAATTTTATGGTAGCAGATTTAAGGCAAGTTTTTAATAACGTTGGATTGAAAAAGGAATTTGAATATTCTATTCCTGCATCGGATTTCCCTAAAAATGATAGTTATTCATTTAATGGAGATGTGCTAGTTTCTGGAAGTTTTTATAATCGTGCTGATGTTGTCCATTTAGATTATTCCATAAAGTTTACATTAAATATCGTTTGCGACAGATGTCTTAAAGAAACAGAGAAAGAATATTTCTATGAATTTAAGAGAATTGTTGTAAAAAATGTCAATTCTGACAATGATGAATACATTATTGCCGAGGATGACAAGGTCGATATGAATGAAATTGCTCTATCAGATTTGATTTTATCATTGCCAACTAAAATACTTTGCTTTGCTGAGTGTGCAGGACTTTGTACTGTTTGTGGGTGTGATTTAAATGAATCTGAGTGTGATTGCCAAAAAAATTAAGCTGTGAAGCTTTAAGGAGGTGCCGTAATGGCTGTACCAAAGAGAAAAACTTCCAAGGCTAGACGTGATAAGAGACGTTCAGCAGTTTGGAAGCTCAATGCGCCTGCATTAAGCAGATGCGATAATTGTGGTGAACTAAGAGCTCCACATAAGGTTTGCAAGAACTGTGGATTCTATAAGGGCGTTGAAGTTATCAAGATGGATGTTGAGTAATATTTACTTAACAAGGAGGAGAGGAGGAGCAATCCTTCTCTCCTTTTTATGTAATAAAAATGTTTCCAGAAAATAATTGTATTGTTTTATCTGGAATTGTATAACAACATTGTTTGTTTATAAGAAAGGAGATGGAAAAATGTCTTTACCAGTTGTTGCAGTAGTTGGACGTCCAAACGTTGGAAAATCAACACTTTTTAACAAGTTAATCGGTAAGCGCCTTTCTATTGTTGAAGATACTCCAGGTGTTACAAGAGATAGAATATATTCAAAGTGTGAATGGCGTTCAAGAGAATTTATGGTTGTTGATACGGGAGGAATTGAGCCGTATTCAGATGACATTATTCTGGAACAGATGCGCCGTCAGGCAGAGCTTGCAATCGAAAGAGCAGACGTAATTATTCTTGTAACAGATATCAGATGTGGAGTAACAGCTAACGACCAAGAGGTTGCAGCGATGCTTCAGAAAAGTGGAAAACCAATTGTGTTAGCAGTTAATAAGTGTGATATGCTTGGCGAACCACCTGTTGAACTGTACGAGTTTTATAACCTTGGAATTGGAGAACCATTTCCAATATCTTCACAGCATGGTCATGGTACGGGTGATTTGCTTGATGAAATTTTTGAATATTTTCCAGAAGATAACACTGAAGATTATGATGATGATTATATCAAAGTTGCTATTATCGGAAAACCTAATGTTGGTAAGTCTTCATTAATTAATAAAATTTCTGGTGAAGAAAGAGCAATTGTTTCTAATATTGCCGGTACAACTCGCGATGCTACTGATACTGTTATTGAAAATGAAAATGGTAAATTCGTATTCATCGACACAGCAGGAATAAGAAAAAAATCTAAGGTTAATGAGAAGATTGAGCATTTTAGTGTTCTTCGTGCTTATATGGCAGTTGATAGAGCAGATGTTTGTGTTATTGTTATTGATGCTGAGTTTGGGTTTACTGAACAGGATTCAAAGATTGCTGGTTATGCTCATGAACAAGGAAAGGCCTCGATAATAGCAGTTAATAAATGGGATATTATTGATAAAGATGGCAAAACTATGAAAGACTATCAAACAAGACTTGAAAGTGATTTCAGCTTTATGTCTTACGTTCCGTTTCTTTTTATCTCTGCAAAGACAGGTCAACGTATAAATAAACTTTATGAAATGATTCAATATGTAAATGAGCAGAATTCGTTAAGAATTTCAACAGGAATGTTAAACGATGTTCTGGCATATGCTACAACAAGAGTTCAACCACCATCTGATAAGGGAAAACGCCTAAAAATATATTATATGACTCAGGCATCTACCAAACCACCTACATTTGTAACTTTCGTAAATCGTGCAGATCTTTTTCATTTTTCCTATAGGAGATACCTTGAAAATCAGATAAGGGCGACATTTGGACTTTCGGGAACGCCTGTAAAATTCGTTGTAAGAGAACGAGATAAAAATGATAAATAAGAGGTTGAAATGATAAAATATATTATTGCGATAGCTATAACTGCGATTATATCTTATCTTCTTGGAAGCTGTAATTCTGCAATTATTACGGTAAAGCTTTTGAAGGGTGAAGATATACGAAAATTTGGCAGTGGTAATGCGGGACTTACAAATACACTTCGATGTTTTGGAAAATTACCTGCCTTGATAACGCTTATTGGTGACCTTTCAAAAGGCATAATAGCTGTATTTATTTGTAAGTTTGTTTGCACTCTTCTTGA
>JAVBRC010000003.1:0-13897 GCA_031548405.1 Oscillospiraceae bacterium
CTCTGCATACTTCACATTAGCTCCGTCAATGCAAACCTTCTTATGTATGCATGATTCACATCGACTTAACGCTTTACTCTTCATCCACACTATCCTCAAACACAGCAGCTACCACAACATCATTAACAATAGTATAAGTAACTGAATCGCCGTGACGATTCTCATAGGTTTCTTCGATTATTCTCATATTTGGTTTGACCGCTTCGTATTTGCTAGTTAAAGTCGCATTATCAAGCGAATTAGCGTAATACCGTGCATACCTGTCTAACGTCTTTTGCATACTCTCACCCCCACGCCATTGATATCGCTACCATAGACAACACAAGCAAGCTGGTATAGATCGCTGCATCAAACCACATATTGATTTTAGCGCACCTTTCCGCTTCCTCTTGTTGTGCTTTACGCTCGGCTTCAAGCTTGGCCATATACTTGCGGTATTCATAATTTCCACCGAGCGTCATCTCAATCACTTCTCTGTCGCCCTCGTTCACATCGTCACAGTTCCCTGACATTATGTACCGATTCGGGGCTGTCATTTTTACTTCTACTTGGGTCATTTCTTGCTCCTTTTATATGTTTATAGGTTTTATATCAGTACTGTAACTTTTTTCATCTTCTTCAGAATTCACAGTACCAGTATTCAAATATTCTGCAAACTTTTCCACGTTTACAAAAGATTTTTTCCCCGCACTAATTGCAACTACCTTTCCACTTTTCACAAGCTGTCGAACAAAATATTCAGGCAGTTTAAAGATTTCCGCGGTTTCTCTAATCGTTACCATTTGGGGTATTTCATCTATTCTCATGGTTTTACTCCTTTCACATCACCAAGTGGCTCCAATCACACTTCACATTAAAGTGTGCAAACCTGTTTTACAGCATTGAGCATTTTTAAGGCGTTGTTTGCTTTAAAGTCTAACCGCCAGCAGTTTTCACATTAAAACCTGCTAAAAACTTGTTAGCCAATACCTACACACAAATATATGTTAGAGCTGAAAATGCAGTTATTTATGCTCCTGTTAACAAAACTTGTGGTATGGAAGATACTTTATACCACCAAAATTACATTGAAATCTTTTATAAGGGCAAAGATTACCGCATAAATCCCGCATTTATCCAAATTGTTTCTGAATAACCAGTAAATCTTCTTGCGAGAGTTTGAGTTCATGCTCAAGCTCTCCTTTTTTTACTCTGAAACTTTCATTTATAACAAATTCAATTTTTCGCCATTCGGAATATGATATTCCGCTTAACGCTTCAATACGTTCCTTTACGGTCACTATAATATCTCCTTTCAAATCGGCTTAGTTGGGTTTAGTATATTATTCTTATGTAGTTGCGTTTCGCAACTTATTAAGCAAAAAAATATCGTCCAAAATCACCAGCGTCAATTTTTAACAGGTTTGAAAGTTTCTCTGCTTCATCAAGGTCAAACGGACGAACATTGTTAATCTTTTGATTTGCCGTTGGTTGTGCAATGTCAAGGCATTTTGCCACATCAGCCTGAGTTATTTCAAGTTCCCTCATTTTCCCCTTAATTTTGTTTGTGTTCACCAATGTTTCTAGCTCCTTTCTGTTGCGTTATGCAACTTTTTTCAATCTTAATATTACCATATCAATCTTAATTTGTCAATAGCATTTTGCAACTTTTTATCATTTTTTTTTAAATGATATTGCGTAATGCAATTTAATGTGTTATAATGCTAATAGAAACGGTGGTGAACTTATATGAATAAAAACATCGAGATTGGTAAGAGAATAAAATCGCTTCGCATTGAGCAAAATATAACTCAAGAAGAACTTGGTAAAAAACTTGGTCTTAATAAATCAACTATTCAACGATATGAAACTGGCAAAGTACAAACAATCAAGCTACCGATACTCGAAAACATAGCTTTTATTTTTAATGTTAATCCGAGTTTTCTTGCCTTGAAAACGGATGACCCAAGATATTACGGAGAAAAAGCTGGCACACCAGGGTCATTAATCGGAGAACTCAAGCCTCTTACGTCAGAACCAGAAGAAGACAGCATATCAACTTTAATACAAAAATATAACAACATTGAACCTATCAAATTAAAGCGTTTCCCACTTCTCGGCGAAATAGCTTGTGGTCAACCTATATTAGCGGTTGAAGACAGAGAAAGTTACATAAACGCAGATGCGGATATAAATGCAGATTTTTGTTTAATAGCAAAAGGGGACAGCATGATTAATGCACGTATATATGAAGGCGATTTGGTCTTTATCAAAAGTATGCCAATAGTTGAAGATGGTGAAATTGCAGCAGTAATCATTGATGATGAAGCTACTTTAAAGCGTGTGTATTATGACAGACAGCATAACAGACTACAACTTGTTGCTGAAAACCCAAAATACCCACCGCTTATTTATACCAATGGGGAGCTTGACCAAATTAATATATTGGGCAAGGCTGTTGCATTTTTAAGCGAAAATATCTAATTTTATTTGTAAAGTATTTAATCTATTCATAGTTTATTCATACAACTTGTAACATTTTGACAAAATTTAAACCTTTTTATTGTATTATATGCAAATTGATTTATTTTTAATTATATGGTATTATTTTAATATACTTATCTATCAAAATATTGGAGGATGAAATTATGACCAAAGACGAAATGAAAAAACAACTTTCGAAAGCAACGGAAACCCCAAATTCCTATTACACCATTAACGGATTCTCGGATGTAATACAAAAAATAGCCCTTGGTTTACTTGCTATAGGTGTTATTTTGGGCATTGTCAATTTTAAAACTAGTGCAGTCATAGCAATTTCCACTATAATCGAGTTTTGTATTAGTGCTGGTTTACTTTATGGTGTTTCAAAAATCATCTGCGGAATTTCCGAAATAGTTTTAAACACTTATACTACTAAAAGATTACTGGAATTACAAATTAAAATTGATAATGAAATAGAATAAAATTGTAATAAGGGGTATAATATTATGAAAAAAATCAAACAACTAACTTGTATTATCGCTTCTATAGTTATATGCTGTGGATTTGTCGGATGTGATTCTGATGAAAAGAACAGCTCAAAAACGGAATTAGTAGTCGAAACAACTGAATCTCAGACTGAAGCACTGACTGAGGCTCCAACCGAAGCTCCAACCGAAGCTCCGACTGAAGCTCCGACTGAAGCTCCGACCGAAGCTCCGACTGAAGCTCCGACTGAAGACCTGGTCACACTTGGTATGAAAAACTCATTATCTAAAGCTAAAAACTATCTAGATATCATGGCTTTTTCATATCAAGGTTTAATTGAACAATTAGAATTCGAAGGCTATACTAACGACGAAGCGATTTACGGTGCGGATAATTGCAATGCTAACTGGAACGATCAGGCAGCAAAAAAAGCACAAAGCTATATTGATATCATGGATTTTTCTCGCCAAGGTTTAATAGACCAACTTATCTACGAAGGATTTACCGCTGAACAAGCTGAATATGGTGCTCAATCGGTAGGCTATTGATAGTAAAACATAATTCCCCGACTAACCCTCGGGGAATTTTTGTAAAAAAATAACGCTCTCACTGTGGTAACAGCAAGAGCGTGCAAAAAGAGTGATATCTTTTTTCCTTGTCCTATAATTATATCACTCTATTACTTAAATGTCAAGGAGGGATTTTTTATGGCAAATATAAGTGCAAGGAAAAATAAAAATGGAGATATCGTATCTTATCGTATAAGAGTATCAAGGGGGTACGATAATAAAGGTAATAAGCTTAAGCCTTATGAAATGACATACAAGCCCGACACTAACATGACAGAAAAGCAAGTTGAAAAGGAACTTAATAAGCAAGCCGTAATGTTTGAAGATAAATGCAAACAAGGTATGATAGGGAAAGATAGAAACATAAAATTGTCAGAATTCTGCGAAATGTACCTTGAAATAAAGCGTGACGCTCTTTCGCCACGGGTATATTATGATTATGAGAAAGTTATCAATAAATTAATTATTCCGCTTCTTGGACATATAAAATTATCTGATATTAAGTCAATCCATATACAGGAATTTATAAAGTACTTATCAGGCGATGTAAAACAAAACAGAGACGGTTCTGTTAACGCGGATAGCCCAAAGCTTGCACAATCTTCAATAAAGAGAAAACTGGCCGTGCTGCAATCAATTTTAAAGCAAGCAGTCAAGCTTGATATGATACCATCAAATCCTGCAAATTCCGAGAAGCTTACTCTTAAAAAATCTGTTACACCTAAAATAGAAATTTTCACAAAACAAGAAACTGCTCAAATGCTTTTATATCTTGAAAATGAAGAACTACAATTTCAAGTTTTAATACAATTAGCCATAATGACTGGGGCCAGATGTGGCGAATTAGTGGGGTTAAAATTCAGCGATGTTAACTCAGATACAACTAAAATAACTATCGAACGATCCGCATATAAATTAAAAGGCCATCCTATTATGACGAAACCGCCGAAAGATTATGAAGTTAGAACTGTTACTGTTAATCCGTATTGCATTGAACTTATTAATCTACTCCAAACAGAAAAGAGCAAACAAGCAGAAACACTCGGGGAACTATGGGTTGGACAAGATTGGATGTTTACACAGTGGAACGGCGAAATAATGAATCCTCAGACGCCATCCAAGCAATTTTCTAAATTCCTTTTGAAAAACGGTCTGAAACATCGTAAATTTCACAGTCTAAGGCACACTAGCGCCACTCTATTGTTGTATGGTGGTGTTAACATCAAACAGGTTCAGGAGCGATTAGGGCATGGGGACATAACAACTACAAATAAGTATCTCCATTATATCTCAGAAGCTGACGAACAAGCCGCTAATGTTCTTCAGGATATGCTAATAACCAAAGAAAAAAAACAGGCATGAACAAGGAGAAAAACGCTCTCTATTTCAATGAAATTCCGAAACTTTAGTGCCCTAATAGTGCCCTAAAATTCAACTGAAATAAAAACACACCGTCTGCACATTCTTGCAAACGGCGTACCTACGGGCTTTATGTGGAGCTGAAAACGGGATTCGAACCCACGACCTGCTCATTACGAATGAGCTGCTCTACCAACTGAGCTATTCCAGCCAATTAAAGAGATATAGAAAAAGCACATAACTTCTTCAAATGATTGATTATGAGTGACAGAGTATGAAGTAATTATTAAAATATTACTATCCTTAATCATCTGATTTTTCAAGAATAACAAACGATACAAAAGTTTCCTTGTGAAGATAGTTTTCGAGTTTAGGATCAACTTCTACAATATGAGGATTCATTTGTGAAACCATCCAACCATCTTCTAATAGTTTGTTTACGCGTGTAAGGTATTTATTATCATTTATGTCTTTTTGTTCAGTGTAATCCCTACTATTGCTGATATAAACGATTTTTTGCATTTGTTTATTTTCCTTTCATTGACTATTGACAGATTTGTATTAAACTAAATGTAAATATGACTCAAATAAGCTATTCCAGCGACAATAACATTTTATCATAAAATAAACGTCAAGTCAAGAATTTTATTTTACAAATTCATAAAAAATATCAAATGCCTCCATGATAAACATATGGAGGCATTTAAATTAATATGTAAAAATTAAAGAGTAATAATTTCGCCTTCAAGACCATTAAATGCACTGACAGCATTAGCTTCATCTGTATCAATGTGCATTGCTGGAGCATAGCTTGGAGAAACTCTTACTACAACATCACCAAGGATAGTTTTTCTGCCTTCTGTATCAATTTTAACCCAAACGATATCCTTATCGTTAACGTTTAGTTCTTCAGCAGCTTCTGGTGTAAGGTGAATATGACGCTTTGCAACAATAACGCCTTCGTTTATTTCAACTTCACCCATAGGGCCGACAATTTTACAAGCACCTGAACCACTAACATCACCAGATTCTCTGATTGGTGCAGCTATTCCAATTGAACGTGCATCAGTTGCAGAAAGCTCAATCTGTGTTTCAGGACGAACTGGGCCAAGAATTGAAACGTTAGGCATTTCCTTTTTAGGGCCAATAACTGTTACTCTTTCAGCACAAGCAAACTGTCCTGGCTGTGATAGATCCTTTATATTTGTAAGCTTAGCATCTTTTCCAAAAAGAATTTCAAGATGCTCCTGAGAAATGTGAAGGTGTCTTGCTGATGTTTCAACAATAAAATTTTTAGACATAATAAAAAAGCCTTTCTGCCGCAAAAATATATAAGTGCGGACTTATTATTCTTCTTTTACTTATTTTACTACTTTTTAAGACAAACGTCAAGACATAATTAAAAAAATCTTAAATGTGTCAAAAAATTCAGTAATATCATAATATGTAATGTGAAATGAACATTTCAGAAGTAATTTTTTACGGAGGAAAATATGATAAAACAAGTATACTTTTTAGGTGGTGTATCGCCAGACGGTTTTTGTTCAAAATTCATTGAACAAATCAAGTCACCAGAGTTTTATACCTACATACTCAAAGGTGGCCCTGGAACGGGTAAATCAACATTAATGAGAAAAATATCAGAGGCATTTAGTGAACACCCAGTGTCACTATATTATTGCTCCTCGGATATAAAATCCCTCGACGCTGTTGTTATTGAAGATAAAAAATTGATTATTGTTGACGGAACTGCACCCCATGTTTTCGAAGCACTTTATCCTGGTGCATCTCAGGAAATAATAAATCTTGGGGAATTCTGGGATGGAGAAAAGCTTAAAACACACACAAAAGCTATTCACCATATTTTTGATGAAAACTTGAAGTACCATGCACGGGTTCGTTGTTATATTAAAGCGTTAGCAACATTAAATGCAGATGTTGTTTCAATTGGCGAAGATGCTTTAAATAAGGAAAAACTCAATGCCTATATTTCAAGACTTTGTCGCAAAGCAGTGTCTGGCAAACCTAGTGATAAAAAAGGTACTCTCAGCTTTAAACAGCTATCAGCGTTTACAACTGAAAATTATGCTACAAAACCATTAAATGGTGAATATAGCATATATATATTAAAAGATGATTTATTTGCTGGAAGTGATTATTTTCTTAGAGCAATTTCAGATTATATAATTAGCTGTGGATACGATGTGACAGTTAGTGAGTGCACAATGCATAATAACTCGACTTATGAGCATATTTTTTCTGAAAAAGCCAAAGTAGCTTTCATGTCATCAAACTTCCTGAACAGGCTCGATGATTCATCAGCTGCAACAATAAATTTTGGACGATTTTATAACAAAGAAATTGTTTCATCAAAAAAACAACGTCTTTCTTTTGATAAAAAAGCTGTATTAGAGCTTTCAAAAGAAGCTGCTGACACCCTAAATACAGCACTTTCAATTCATGATGAACTTGAAAAATATTATATTGATGCAATAGATTTTGAAAAATTAAATACAAACTCAAATAAATTTATTGAAACGCTTAAAAAATATTAAAATCAACCAGAAATAAGCAGAGATTATCTGATTTACAGAACATCTCTGTTTATTCTTGGCATTCTATTTTGGCATTTTCAATTATTTTTTTTATATCATCAAAATCTCTAAAGATATTCTCAGCAAAAGTCAAAAGCTGCTTATGTCGTTGATTTTTCTCATCATACGTAAGGTTCTTAAAAACATTTGCATTACTTAAACAATCGAAAAGATAACGAGCTGAAAGTTCCGTTGCAATTGACAATATTCCTAAAGTACATTCATCTGCACTAAGAACATTGTAGTTACTGAAATAACCCTTTGAGAAGTCATATAACTTTTCTTTATCTATAATTTTATCAGCTGAAATACACGCTGACCTTACAGCATCGCCAAAATCAAATGCTGCATATCCTTCCATTACAGTATCGAAATCTATAAGTGCTTCGGGTATTCGTGTTACCGGATTTATAAGGACGTTAGCAAGTTTGACATCGTTATGTACAAGCCTTTTGGGTGAAAGTTTAGATTTGATGCTTGTGTAAAAATCAAGAAAGTTTTCAAAAAATATAGCTGATTCTATAAAACTGTCTTTGTATTTCAAAAGGGCTGCGATATTTTTTTCTATATTATTAAAGTCTGGAATTGTAACATAAAGCTTTGAGCTATCAGTATTTTTTGTGAATTTATGAAATTCTCCGAGCAGCTTTCCAAATTCATAAATAAAAGCAGTTTCCTGATTTGCAGAAGTCCCGTCTATAAACGGGTATATTCGCCAAAAGCCATTATCAATAAGGTAATTTTGAGTTCCTGCCTTCAAATACAATGGTATCTTCCCTGATAAGCTTTTGCCAGCTGATTTCATATTTTTTTTCAAAACTGTCTGAGCAATATCAATGTTATGCATTACCTTTTCAGGCTCTTTAAATACATCTGTATTAATTTTTTGAAGTATATAAGCAAGATTATCGGAATATATTTTATAAGTATCATTTATATGTCCAGTGTTAATTTGTTCATATTTTAAAAAATCAGTATCTATTCCAAAAGCTGAAAGTATATTTTGTAATTTTTCCATTAAATGTCCCCCTCTTTAAGCAAAAGTATGCTGTTTAATAAGAAATACTTCATTTTACTATCATAACAGATAAAAAAAATTATTTCAATAGTTGAAGAAAAATTAAATTAGTGTTATAATGATTAAGAGTAAAAATATTATTTAGTCAGAAAGGCGGATTACTATGACATACTTCGAAAAAATTGGCAATACCATCTCTGCTAAGAGTCGAGAAATTGCAAGGAAAGCAAAAGTTATTTCAGAAACAAGCTCACTTAATAACATTATTAAGACTGAGCAACATAAAATCGATACGAATTACAAAATGATGGGGAAACTTTATTTTGAAAAATATGCCGAAACTCCTGACACTGAATTTTCAGAATCTATTGACTTAATAAAATTATCACAGCAGAAAATTTCTGAAACACAAGATCAGATAACAAAAATCAAAAATGCTCATTGCTGTCCTAATTGTGGAGCTGCATTTAAAATTGATGCAATCTTTTGTTCAAAATGCGGTACTAAGGTTAAAGAAGAAACCGTCGAACCTGAACTAAAAGAAGTTTGTGCTGAGTGTGGAAATATTCTTGAACCAAACTCCCTTTTCTGTGATCTTTGTGGAACAAAAGTTGACGAAGAACTTACACCCTCAGATGTTGTGGAAGAAACTATTACACTGATCCCTGAATCACCTGATTTGGACATTAAAGAAATATCTCCTGAATTCTCTGCTACTGTTTCTAAAATTGAAGAAGTTACAGCTGAAATTCCAAAATCAGAAGATGCAGTTCAAAATGTTATTGAATCAGAAAAACTTCAGCGAATTTGTTCAAAATGTGGAGAAGAATCAGACGATACTATTGCAAAGTTTTGTAATCAATGTGGTTCTACATTGATATAGCTAAATACAATAAAATAACCCCATGTACATATCACTCGCAAATCTCCCATTGTATTACATGAATATTCATTTTTCTAAAAGAAAAGAGTAAATTGTATGAATTAAAACTCCATTTACTTATTGAATATTTTTAATTTATATGTTATAATTTACTTATAGAAATTTTCAAGGCAAAATAAAAAATGTTACATAATAATTATATTACATTTTCTAGTATGTGCCGTGAAATTAGGTTTGTATAGGAAGGAAATAAAAAATGAGAGAGTTTTTAAAAAAATCTTTAGCAGTCTTTTCAGCCACACTTACTGCGGGCTTGCTTTTAACAACCCCACTTTCTTCGTCAGCTGCAACACTTCGAAATGGCGACACTAATGGTGATGGAAAGGTTGATGTTTATGATGCAATAAACATATCAAAACATATATTAGGTAAAAAAACGCTTACTGGAACAAATCTGACACAATCAGATTATAACAAAGATGGTACTGTTAATATTTATGATGTTATCTTTGTTTCAAGACGAATCCTTTGTGAAAGTAAGATAAATGAAGTAGTTGCGCTTATTAACTTGAACAGAACTAAAAATGGTGTTGACAAGTTAACTATTGATCAGGATTTAGTTGATGCTGCAATGAAAAGAGCCTCTGAGCTTCCAAAGAAATTCTCAGCTGACTATCGTCCAGACGGTTCAATTTATCCAACTATTCTTGATGAATATAACATAGAATATACTAAACCAGATAGTACTGTTTCAGCAGTTCCGGCTACTGCCAAAGAATTGTATACAGCCCTATTTGATAGAAGTGATATAAAATCACGACTTCTTAAAAGTGATTACACCAAAATCGGTGTAGGTTATTGTTCCAGCAATGACGTTTATAAGCATTACTGGTCAATTTTATTAATTGATTAATCTGTTCTTTACAAAATATTATACAAATAATATGTCAAGTATTCTATTTATGAGTACTTGACATTTTTTATTTTGCATCAAAAAAGCATACTTTTTATGACATAAAAATACTTTTTTATAATTCTGTTGACCTTATAGGAAAAATGTGATATTATTAATTAGAAAAAAATATTCGGAGGACTAAAATGAAAATTGAAACACAATGCCTTCACGAAGGCTATTCACCTAAAAATACCGAACCGAGAGTTGTTCCTATAGTTCAAAGCACAACTTATGTTTATGATTCAACTGATGAGGTTGCTGCCGTTTTTGACGATCCAACAAAAAGTCTGATATATTCCAGATTTGAAAATCCTACCGTTATGGCTGTTGAAGCAAAGATTGCTGCACTTGAAGGCGGAATAGGCGCGATGGCAACATCAAGCGGACAAGCTGCAACTCTCTGTTCAATCCTTAATATCTGCAGTGCTGGAGATAGCTTTATTTCAACAACAACTATTTATGGCGGAACAGTTAATCTTTTCGCAGTAACACTAAAAAAGCTTGGTATTGAATGCATTTTCGTTGATGCTGAAGCATCTCTAGAAGAACTTCAGAAGGCTGTTAAGCCTAATACTAAGGCAGTTTTTGGTGAAACTATTGCAAACCCTGCACTTTGTGTACTAGACATTGAAAAATTTGCAAACTTTGCACATGAAAATAATCTCCCACTTATTATAGACAATACTTTCCCAACACCAATACTTTGCCGCCCTATTGAACATGGTGCTGATATTGTTATTCACTCAACTTCAAAATACATGGATGGGCACGCTGTACAAGTTGGCGGCGTTATTGTTGATGCTGGAAAATTCGATTGGGCAAATGGTAAATTCCCAGAATTCACTGAACCAGACGAAAGCTATCATGGTATTAAATATTCTGAAACATATGGTAAAATGGCATATATAATCAAAGCAAGAATGCAGCTTATGAGAGATTTTGGCTGCTACCCTGCTGCTAATTCAGCATTTTTACTTAATCTCGGACTTGAAACACTAGCTGTCAGAATGAAACAATACTGTGAAAATGCACTTGCTGTTGCAAAGCATCTTGAAGCGTCAGATAAAGTTGTTTCAGTTAGCTATCCTGGTCTTGAAAGCAATAAGTATTATGAACTTGGTAAGAAGTATCTTCCAAACGGTTGCAGCGGTGTTATAACATTTTCAATCAAGGGCGGAAGAAATCAAGCTGTTAAGTTTATGGATAGCTTAAAACTTGCATCTAACGTTGTTCACGTTGCTGATATCAGAACCTGCGTACTTCATCCGGCAAGCGCAACACACAGACAGCTTACTGATGAACAGCTCACTGCTGCTGGTATTGATGGCGGAATGATTCGCTTTTCTTGCGGACTTGAAAATGTTGAAGATATAATTGCAGATATCAACCAAGCATTCGAACAGGTTGAATGCTAAGAAATCACTCAACACTTCACTGATATAATATAAAAGTTCAGGTCAAACTTTATAATAAGATTGACCTGAACTTTATTTGTTTGTATAGCTATATCTAATCAATTATTCAAAAAGGGCCATTGCTTAAATGCAACAGCCCTTTAATATTATATCGCTCTTTTAATTTTATGGAATATTGTTCTTGTGTCATTTTCACTATAGTAAGTATTAAAACTAGAACTATCGGAAAATTGCCATGCATCAGTTGGGTTTACAATTAAAAATTCTGCTCTACCTGTTGGAACAAAAGTCAGATAATCATCATCTATACGAAGCATACTTAAAAATTTTCCTGGCATATTAATTGTTGTTTCATAACCTCTAATAGAAAAAGAAATTGAATTAGTTACAATTCCTCTAAGTTTTTTTGCTTCACCAATATCTTCATGACTTGTAGTATATTGTCTGTTCCTTGGCTTTACACCATCGATCTTTTCCTGAACAGAACCATTTATTCTGTCAACAAGTTCATTTAAATCATTTATATATTCATCAAATTTATGCTTTGGCATCAGAACTAACTGACGACATTCAGCATCAGGATATATTACATAGTATCCTAATGGCAGAGAGTGTTCTCTTGATAAAAAGGTCATGCTGAAATTTGATCTTCTCACCTTTTCATTATCTGAGTAACCTGTTTCAATTTTAACATCAAAGCAATTCATTTATTAATCCTCCGCCCCACACATTAACATTTTTCTATATTATATAATATCATTTAATCCACATTTTTGCAAGAAAAAATCATATAAATATACTTTTTCCTGTAATTTTCCAGTTTTTATACAAAATTTTATCAACTAAGCTGTATAAATAACATAAAAATAAAATTGTTTTTCCAATATATTTTATCAGAAAACTTATTATAACATGAATTTATCAAATTGTCAAATTTCGACTAAAAAATTTTTTATTATTATTGAAATTATTTGAAAAAGGTGGTAAAATTAAATAAATGCTTATTTTCATGATTAAGATAGGTACTACAAATTTAAAACAGGATGGAAAAATAATGGATATCAATAAAACTCTTGCTAGCGAATTCAAATTAAGACAGGAACAGGTTGATAATACTGTTTCACTCATAGATGATGGAAAAACGATTCCATTTATTGCACGTTACCGAAAAGAATTAACTGGTTCTCTTGATGACCAGATTTTAAGAGAGCTTTTTGACAGGCTTACATATCTGCAAAATCTTGAAAACAGAAAAAATGAAGTTCGTTCCTCAATTGAAGAGCAAGGTAAGCTGACTGATGAAATAACTGCTGCACTTGAAAAAGCTGTAACCCTTGTTGAAGTAGAAGATATATATCGTCCGTATAAGCAGAAAAGAAAGACAAGAGCAAGCGTTGCCAGAGAAAAAGGACTTGAACCGCTTGCAGAATTTATTTATCAACAGTCGAATAATAACAATCCTGATTCTGAAGCTAAAAAATATATTGATGCCGAAAAAGGGGTCGAAACTGCTGAAGATGCACTTCAGGGTGCAATGGACATTATTGCTGAAAATATTTCCGATGATGCTGAAATAAGAAAAAGTATCCGTTCGCTTTATGAAAAAGTAGCAAAAATCGAATCGAAAGCCGCTGATGAGGAGGCTGAAACTGTTTATCAGAATTATTATGAATTTAGTGAGCCAATTTCCAAAATTGCCGGGCACAGAATTCTCGCACTTGACCGTGGTGAAAAAGAAGATGCATTGAAAGTTTCAATTGATATTGATTCAGAATTTTGTTTTTCCGTTGCGGAACGTAAGTATGTAAAAAATAACAGCCAGTCTGGTGAGCTTGTAAAACTCGCTGCACAGGATAGCTGTAAGCGTTTAATTATGCCATCGGTTGAACGTGAAATCAGATCTGAGCTTACTGCTAAAGCGGCGGAAGGTGCTATAAAAGTTTTCGCATCAAATCTAAGACAGCTTCTTCTTCAGCCACCTGTAAAAAATTCTGTTACACTTGGTCTTGACCCAGCTTATAGAACAGGCTGTAAAATCGCTGTTGTTGACGATACGGGTAAGGTGCTGGAAACTACCGTCATCTACCCTACCCCACCACAGAAAAAAATTGACGAAGCAAAGAAGAAGCTTAAAGAGCTTATATCAAAATATGGC
>JAVBRC010000163.1:0-4089 GCA_031548405.1 Oscillospiraceae bacterium
ATATTTTGGATCAATCGAAGTAACATAGTTAAACTCGTCATAGGGATTGTGAATATATATAATATCTGGCTTTCTTATATTTAAATCATAATTATTATAGTGAACAATTGGCACATAATTAGGGAAATCATTACCCTCAAACTTAAGTTCACCAAAGCTGTAATCAGGGTTTCTATTATAATATGGAATAGGTACAACATAAACATCACATTTTTCATCACCATTAGCAGCAATCCAAATGCTTTCAAGAGAATCCCACATATTCGCATTATATGGCATGAAAACTATTTCTAGCTTTACTTCGTTTTCATTGTTAAGTTCATTTTTTATAAATTTAATTTGCTTTTTTATATCATCAGAAACTTCAGAAACAGATTCATCCGTTGCGATTGCATTATTCATATATTCAAGCATTGCCTTGAGTATATTTAAAGCTTCAGAATATTTAGAAAAACGTTCTGGCGAAAAACCTGATTGCATAGCAGTTTCTATTGAATTAACTGCTACATAACAATCCATCAATACACTTTCTGCGTTTTCTTTGTTATTCTTAGCTTTAGCATATTTTACTCCATCCCATATTGTCTGGAGCATTTCTATCAATTGTTTTTGTACATATACTCTCATAGTATTATCCAATCTGAATTTATAATAAAATAATTATACGGGTTTTAGCATTCACCTATGAAAAAGGATTAAATAGAACACTCTTAACAATTAATTAAGCTAAAAATGGTGATCTCCATCGTAAATCATTAAGAATAATTTCTAATAAAATCAATTCAATCAGTAATTCCTACTACAGCGATTAATGCGATATAAATACCGTCTTACTTTTATCTCCACAGGCGTTATGTTATTAAATAAACAACACGGTTTCGATTTACCCAACCGCACCAAAGTGAATGGTGTAACATTCACTTATTAGACCTGTTCGGAAACTGTGCTACGGCGTAAAATCAATCTTTTTTTCGCTGTTCTGCGTTAAAAATCCTTGAAATACATGAGTATTCCCTGCGGATTTTTGCCTTGAACCACGAAAAAAATCTTTGATTTTTCGCTCGCGTCAAGTTCCCGAACAGGTCTAATCAATGGACAGCTTTTCAGTACCCAAAGCTAAAATGTTACGTGCAGCATTAACAGAACGATCATGTACAGTATTGCAATTCGGACAAGTCCATTCATCAATGATATGTTCTGTTACTAAGCGTTGAATTTATATAATCGCAACATCCACACAACTGAACACTTGGGAATTCACTGTCAATAACAACAAGCTGTTTACCATACCGCTCGCTCTTATATGAAAGACATTTCGTAAATAACCCCCAACCAGAATTAGCAAGATTACGTCTGAAACTATTACGTTTATTATCACGCTTTAAATTCTCTTTCGTTTGAACATCACCAATACAGATAACATCATAATTTTTGACAATATCAGTGGTTAGTTTATGAATTGAGTCGTTCTTTTGACTAGTAATATGTTCATATTCACAAGTAAGCTTAATGCGTGCTTTTTCAAAGTTTTTACTACCACTTGGTTTTCGTACAATTCTCTTTGTAAGCGTGCAATCTTTGCTAATGACTTTTCAAGATGTTTTGGATTTTTAAATTTCTGTCCGTCAGAAGTAACTGCAAGATTATTTATACCTAAATGCAGACCAACCATTTTATTAGTATGCGCCAATGTGATATGTTCAACTTCAGTACAGCATACCGAAATATAATATATTCTACTTTATGCTTGTACAATTAAGGCAGAAATAATACGACCTTCAACCTGTTTGGAAATCTTGCATTTCATAGCGCCAAGCTTTGGCAGGATAATCTTATCACCCTCAAAACGCACCTCATTGATTTTGGTATGATTATCACTTTTATACGATTTGTACGTTTCACGTTTTGACTTAAACTTAGGGAATCCAGGAGCAGTATGTTGTTTAACATTTCGGAAAACAACTTGAATGCAAGATCTAAACATTTAATAGAATACTGTAAAGAACCAGCATCAACATCACGCAGAAAATTATATTCATCAGTTTTTTTCCTAGCTGTTAATTCTTTCGAACAACTATTATAAGACGGTATACCTCACCATTTTCAAACGCTTTTATACGCTTATCAAGAAAATAGTTATACACCAAACGTCAGCATCCAAAATTCTTCTGAATCTGTTCCGTCTGTACTTTATTTGGATATATTCTAAAGTTATATCGTTTTTTCATTAAAATACTCCTATTATTACTATCTAAATGTACTTTTTGATAGCTCATTATATATTATTAATATTATCACATATTTCGACTTATGTCAAGTATTTGTTCAAACTTAAAACATAATTGATATAATATTTAGCACTTTCTTGTTCCTTATTTCAACTATAAAAAAGTACACCTTTTAATATACTGTAGATTTAAGCTAAAACAGATTCTATCTTGAGTGTGAAATTCCACGTTGTAAATGCCCGGAGCATGGAGTAAAAGCAGTAAAAATTCCGTGGGCATTTCAAGATTCTGACTACACTTATGCGTTTGAAATGCAGGTGGCTTTTTGTGCTGCAAACGAATCGACAAATTTTGTAGCACATAAATACCGTATCAAGTGGCATACAGTAGGAAGTTGTGTTAAACGTGTACAAAATAATGTACCGCTGCTGCAGCCTCAGAACTTTAAAAACCTAAAGCGTATTGCTATTGATGAAACATTATACCAAAAGGGATATAAGTACATTACGACCGTGATGAACCTCGATAATGGCGAGATTGTATGGGCTGCTGACGGTTTTGGAGATGAAGTACTCAAACAGTTTTTCGAGAAACTGACGCCAGAAGAATGTGCAGGTATTGAATATGTTGCTGCTGATGGTGCCCAGTGGATTGCCCGTCAGACAGAGAAATATTGTCCGAATGCTGTACGCTTCGTTAACATTTTTCATGTAGTTGGATGGGCGATAGAAGCATTAGATAATACACGTAAACGCATTGCTAAGGACACTAAAAAAACGTTTCGCATTGTTAAAAAATCCAGAAAACCTAACACTAAATCAGCAAGCTCAGCTCGATTATTATATTAAAGCAAATCCTAAGCTGTACAAAGCATATCTTCTTAAGGAAATCTGTGTTTAATTTTTAAACAGGATTCTTACAGATTAGGTATTTTGGCCTTCGGCCGTACTCTTCGATTAATGCATTACAGCAAAAATTCTGACTTCATTGAGCTCGGTGATAAGTTATACCGCAATAAAAAATATATACTTGTAACTTTGAAATACAAGCTTTCATCAGGTAAACTTGAAGCTAAGAATAATATTATTAAGTCTATTATCCGTCGTAGTTTTGGATTTCGCAATGTTTATAATCTTATCTCTATGATATACTTGCGTACATCTGCTAATTTGCATATGCTTGGTGATCATTTCTTCCACTATATAGGGTGAAGAGCGTAATATTCCTGCAAGTGTAGGTTTTTCACTATCTGTAAAGCCTTTAAGTTCACAGATTTTATTTACTGTAAGTCCTGACAAATTTGGTTTACTTTGTTTTATGCGAATAATAAATCCAGTAAGAAAATCAATATGGCAACCTCCGAAAACCATCAAAAATCATAACAAAATAAAAAAAACGGCAAAATTAACATAAAACAGTTAAAGTTACCGAATTTAAGAGCATAGCCATGAGTTTTAGGGCAAACCTCCCCCTTGGTCATGTCATAAGGCGTTTTAAGGTGATTAACCTTTTCATATTATATCCGAGATTTTTGAGTCCAATATCACGTCGTGCACGTTCTAATCCAATGCAATTTAGAAACATACCGCACATAGAACGTGTCATAAAACCAAAGACATGTTCAACTCTTGCACGAACTCTTGAAATCTCTCTGTTTTCAACTTTTTGCATAGCTGTAAGTGGAGTATTTCTGTATGCACGGTTACAAATATTGATACTCATATCGGGGTTAATTTCTGAAAGTTTTGCTTTGATTTCTGCTGATATATATGCTGAATCTGCCCATACTGCTGGTGTGTTAGAATTAATGAACTGCATGAAAACCTGTGAATCATGAACTTCGGCAGAAGTTACATGATAT
>JAVBRC010000030.1:0-14358 GCA_031548405.1 Oscillospiraceae bacterium
CATGTACGCATAATCAAGCAGATTTTCAAGAGAACCCTGCACATTTTCGCCAATCGAAAACGTTTTATTTCCTAGCGTAAATTTCTTTAAATTCGCAGTTATTTTTTCAGCCTTATGGGTATGATTTTCAATTTTCTCATCAATGCCTCTGTCTAAATATGCAAAATTGTCATTGATATCATCAAGCGATTTACCAACATTTTTTTGCGGTGGAATTACAATCAATCCCATTAGTCAGCACCTCCCATAATTGGATTACCTTTTAGCTCGTCCCACGACAAATTCAAATCTCCTATATTATAGCCCAGATTGCCAAGGTTCTCCCAAGTGTTTTCAGCCGCTATTTCACTTCTTAAAAGTTCACTTTGTGCTGAGTTATAGCCGCCGTTAATGCGTCCATCGCTTGCAAATGATTTTCTTAGCGAGCCAAGCTCAATGCTTATGGTATCACCAGTAATACCATCAATCGTCTTTTTTACAATTTGCTGTACAGTATTGATACCTAATAGCTCGTGATATATCGTACCAATATCTCCAAGATTGCATTCTTGCAGTCCTATAAAGCCCTTGTACATATCAAAGTTTTTTAAGTTTGCGAAACTTACACGATAATTTACAACTGGCTGGCAGTTAATCAGCATATATTCTTTAGCCATATCATCGCAAGCGCTTTTAATTTCTGTCAAGGTTGGTAAATTTCCAGTGCATTTTATATTTTTAACATTAACCTCGAACGAATAGGGCTGCATAGGAGGGATAGGAAGTGGTGCCATATCAAGAGTGTTAAGTGCCACTGTCCCAGTAAACACTGTTTCGGTTCGTTCCTTTTGGTTATTGGTTATACTTTCGTTATAAACGGTAGCTTCATAATAAATTGTAGAGCAATATGCCGAGTAGTCGATTTCATGTTGAATTTCGGTCATATCAATTCCGTATTTAATTGAAAACGCATTATCAGCACCACGACGTTTATTAATGATAACGTTAAAATTATCTCTGTAGAGTTCACCGCCCCATACGGTAACAAAACAATTATCAGCACCAATAAGCGCCATTGTCGGCGACATTTTTTCGTAGTACGCTGTTCGCATATACTGGGCGTTTTCAGCGATGGTTGCTCCGCTGGGTAAGTCAGTACTAAATACAAATCTATCAAGCGGAGATCCTGCTGTTGAACTACCTCTATCTGTATAAGTATGTGTCATTATCCACTCAAGGGCGTCTTTGCCGTTTTTCAATACTGGGTGAGCATCTTTTATGAAATAATAATTGAGGTCATAGAAAATATGCATTGCATCAGCCGTAATTTCATAGTTGCCATCATTCGACATATACAAAGCCTTGCGGTAAATCCTAAAAAGTTGCCCTTGAGCCTTGATGATATAGTTTTCTCGGATAAATTGCCAGTTGCCCCATTCATCACGAGGGTGTGTGAGGGTTAACGAATACTCGTTATTTAAAACCTCCGTTATTTCACACGCAGTCGGGCAAAGAATTCTCAGCCCGTTGTGCGAAAAGTCAGTTTCATTTGGCAAATATATGCTTATGTATGCATAATCCATCAATACCACCTCTCACGCTTTTGATACCCTAAATATTGCAATTTTTGGTTGTAGGATTTATATATCTTGTCATTGTGTTCCCATTCTTCTTTTACAAGCTCAAGTAAAATTGTATTTTCACCTGGTTGCAGAAGTGGAATTCTGCCAGCTGTTTGATTTGTGACGGCAATTTTATTGGAGCCAATGATATACGCTAGCCTTGATACCGTGTCCACATAAATATTTTGTTGTATGTAGTTATAGTGATATTTTGCTGTGCCCCCAGAAGTAGCGGCGTCATAATTTTCTGTATATATTCCATTTGATTTAATTACAAGTGGTTCTGTGCTATTGTTAACTGTAACTCTAAGCTTTCCAGCAAAGCTAAAATACCACAATGGTTCACTTTTTGCCGTGCCATTTACGAGTATAGTCATGGAGCCTGTTGGTGAGTTATCAGACATTCCCATAGGAGTTGACACAAAAGGATTGGATACTGAATATCTAAAAGGTTCGGCTGTAAAAATAATTGGAACGTTTCCAAAGCGTCTTGACAGGCGCTCTGGAGTAATTCCAAGGTTTATATATGCATGATATTTTTTTGTGAGATCATTGCTTAAAATTAAATCTCCATACCCTTGTAGCCACGCGTTTATCTCATTTATTTTGCTGTGGTCTGTGATACCGAGTGTAAACGGTAACTGTATGTTTTTTCTCAAATCATCAAGCATATTAAGTGGTTCGGATCGCCCAGGTATTTCTGCTGTAAATAACGTACGCTCTGGCAAAGGCGGGATTGGTAATCCTGCCAATATTCCAAATTCACGGCTGTCTATTCCTTTAAAAATAAAATACGGCAATTAAATCCCCCCCATCGAAAGTTGTGCTTTTCGTCGTAACGCTTCCATCTTGTATGCTGTTTCTTCAATATCTTTATCACTTTGGATGGTTACATTTTGAAAAATATAATTCACCGTCATTTCATTACCACCTGTAGCGATTACTGGGATTTTTTGACTGGTTGAAATACTATTTATATCAGCACTAACAACAGTGTCAAATGATGTTGGTACAGCATTTTGCATCTGCTTTGTAACATTGCCCATCTCATCCTCGAAGCCGACGCCAATACCTTGTGCAAGATATGTGCCGACCTCATCTCTAAATAATTTTGACGGAGAGTGAATTCCAAGTGCACTTTTGATGCTGTTAAGTAGTTCTTTTGCCATAGATTTAATCTTTTCCCAAATAACATCAACACCATCAATTAATCCCTCACCAAGTCCTTTTATGATATCAATACCTATTTGTAGCCAGTCTTGTTCCATCAACGCACCAATAATTGAGACTATAATTTGCGGTATTGCTAAAAGTAAATCAGGTATAGCTTTTGGCAAGCCTTCGGCAAGCGCCATAATCAAATCTATACCAGAGGTGATAAGCTTTCCCAGATTTTCGGAATCAGTTAATGATCCAACAAGTTTGTTTATAACCTCGGGTGCTTTTTGCAGTAATGTTGGTATACAGTTTGTTATACCGTTTATTAATCCAATCAGCAAATCAAAACCCGCACTTATAATGCTATCAACATTGTTTATAAGAGTATCGCAGAGGTCTGATATTAATTGGGGTAACATAGGCATAAGCTGTTCGATGACCGAACCAAGTGCCTCAATCAAGCCTAAAAATAGTTGTAGTGCGCCTTCAAGTAAAATTGGCAGGCTTTCTATAATAGATTCTGTTATTCGTGTCACAATTTCTGGTAATAGTGGTAGCAACTCTTCAATAACCTGATTTAAGCCATCAATAAGACCGATAAATAACGCGAAAAAGCCATCTACAATTAATGGCAACAGTTCAGGAAGCATTGTTACTAATCCTGTTATCAGATTTGTAAAGCCGCATATCATTACAGGCAATACATTATTTATTATCATTGGTAATGCTGTTGAAATCGAACTAACAATATTTAAAAACACAGCATTAAATCCACTTAAAAAGCTTTTTAGCACTTGGGGGAGTTTGCTGCTGATTTGAGTTGCAAGTTGCGGAATTAATTTTGTTGATTCTTTAACAATGGTGTCGACAACTTTAGGAAACGCATTAGCGACATTTTCAAATATCGGCATTAAATTTTCTGCAACTGCCCCAAAAGCTTCAACAACGTTCTGCGAAAGATTTTGTATATCCGCTTCAGAATTACCAAGTCCCGCAGTTAAGGAACTAACAGCAGATTTAAGCATTCCCAATGAGCCGGTGATTGTTTCTGTTGATTCACGAGCAAAGTTTCCGGCATATTGTTCTGTATTCTCGAAGAACATTTGCATTGCAACTTCAGCTTTTTCGGCCTGCGTAGCAGATTTCCAAGTGAAATCCAATCCTTTGGAAAGAGCGTATGCTTCAATATTGGTTGCGTTCATGGCAACACCAAGATTGTCCATCATGGTAAAGTTGCCCTTAGCAGCACCAGCAACCGAATCTAATGCCATTTGCATATCGATACCCATAACGGACGCCATATCAGCGGCTCTCTGCATTGCTTTTTCAGTTAAGTTAAGGCTTTGCTGTTGGCTAACACCAGAGCCTTGAAACAATGCTCCCATTTTATTTGCAGTAGCAAGGTAATCGCTTTGAGATACACCAAGATTTTTATATGCTTCTTCGCCCGTCTTTTGGATAGTTGAAGCATATTTTCCAAACACTGCTTCAGAACCGCCAAGATTCTGTTCTAGCTCGCCGTATGACTTCGCAGCTGCTGTCCCGATTGCCAAAGCGGCCCCTGTCGCAGCAGTACCATAAGCTAAAAATGCTTTTTTTGCACCATTTACAGCCGTTGATACCGCCTTAGCTCCAACTTCTGCAGCTTTAAAAGTGATTTTTGCCGCTGCCTTAGCAATATTCTTGCAAACATTAATAACTGGTTCAAGCTTTTCTTTAATTTCCTTAGCTTTTTTGCCAGCAAGTTCAAAAGCACCCTTAACCGTACTTGTAACGGTTGATATTTTTTCAAGTTTTGATGTTATAGGCGCTAATTTTTCGCTTATCCCTTGAGCTTTTCCTTTTACAGCTTCAAAAGCGTTGCTAACCGCTTTTAATTTTGGTGAGTTTTCCGCAAAAGCTGAAATCTTATCCCTAACCTTGCCGACACTATCAGCCAAAACTAACATATTCTTGTTTTCATCAGTAAACTTTTTCATTTTGTCTTGTGATGATTCAAGGTATTTTTCAGCTGATGCAAGTTTTGTCTTATAACTATCTGCTGCTTTTTCAGCCTTGTACATAGCATCAGCCGCTTTTAATGTTTCAATCGAATTTTCGCCGTTTGCTTTTGCAGCGTCTTCATATTTTTTAACAGCATTTTCATAAGCTTTATTACTGGTTTCAACTGCACCCTTTAACGATTCAACCTTTATTTTCTGCTGGTCAATACTGTTCTTCCACGCATCGCCAACAGAAGTTACATTTTTTAAAGAGGCAGAATTCTTTGCAAATTTTTCGGTTGATTCCGAAAGTTCTTTCGACATAGCTTTTAAGGCTCTGTCAACAGATTCCAAACCCTTTTTATATGCGGTTTCGCCACCGAGCTCAAGCGTTGTTTTAATTGTTCTTGCCATTTTGCTGTTCACCTACCTTGTAGAGCCACATTTGGAGAATTTCGCCCGGACACATCATCATAATTTCTTGATAACTTAATCCGAGCGACAAACCTTTATACAAAAGGCGCAGCCGATTTTCTCGACCACGCCCTAAGACTTTTTTGATTTATTTTTTTCTGCTTCAAGTTCTGCAAGGTCAATGTCTTTTTCTTCAACCTTGACGTTTTCGGGCATTTCAAAAGTCGAACCCATTCCCATTTCTTCAAAAGCAATTAACAACATATCGTTTAATTCTGTAGGCTGTACAAGGGCAACAAAAGTATCTTCAGGAATTGGATTTCTTTTCTCGCCGTTTCCAATACCCATTGCAATTTCACAATTGTGTTTAACAACAGCACCATTAGCAAGATCAGCAAGAATACCACAGATAAGCTCAAGGCCCTGTGCATCTGTGCCTCCCTTAATCATGTCAGATATATTGTTGATATCACCATTGCAACGTTTAGCGATATCAAACATAGCCTTGTTATTAAAACACAATTCGATTTCTCGGCCTGAAATTATTACCTTATTCATTATGTTCCACTCCTTTGTACAAGTTTATTTTTGTCAGTTGTTAGTGTTGTAGTCCATACACTTATTTCACCAGTGCCTATAAATGATTTTAAAAGTGCAGTTTTTACCTTTTGCAAATCAAAATAAAGTGTAGCCCATGTAGCACTTGTATACTCTTCTGGGTCAAGTTCATTAATTTCTGCAACAAGATTTATTAACGCCGTCCTGTCGCCAATTGGCTCGCAGTGTGCTTTATCGATAAGCCAGCTTTTAGCCGCTTGCTCCGTTTCAAAAACGGCGGTTTCTTCATAGCGATCGCCCTCGTATCCATCGACGGCCATTACGGTTCCTTCTATTTCAGCTGTCTGCCATTCAATGGATTTCCCCTTAGTGTTAGTACTATCGGATGGTATTTTAAATTTTGTTTTAAAGAGCCAAGTGGCTTCATAGCCTAAAATACCATTAAACAATTTTGTCTTATAAAAACCAAATCCGAGGTATGGCGATATGTCTAAAGCGTCACGCTTTATAACATATCCACCTCCGGTTAAACTTTCAACTGTGTTTCCCAGCATTTTTGCTTGGATTTGTAGGCCATTTTGAAAGTCGACACCAAAATCTGCCACTCCAAGTTTAATAGATCCTCCTGAGAAGCTTGTATCGTTTTCAGCCAGTGCATTATCTGCATATAACGGATTATCGTTGCTCTCAATTGATTTTTCAGCTGTAATTGCTTTTCCGATTATAAAACCAGTGCCGTAAATTGGTTGTCCTCCGCCAGTATACCCTATAATGGGAGTGGCTACTGGAAATTTAAGTCCTGTTTTTGCCATAATATCACATACCTTTCTTTTCTATGTATTCATCTAATTTTCTTTGCATTGCTACTGCACATTCAGCGTCTGCATTTGCTTCAGCTTCATCTACAAAACGAGTTCCGTTAACACCAGATTTGCCATAATGCAAAATAAACGCTTTTTCCGCATTTCTTACACCCTTGCCATCTTTACCCTGTGGATAAATGTCACGGAATCTTTTAGCTTTTGTACCCTTTGCAACTTTCACACTGTTTACCATATCGCCAGTATCAATGTGATTATGATTTTTTATTGATTTAATCCAGTTAAATTCAATGATTTCGGCACCCTCATCAAGCATATCCTGTCCAAGTTCGCCATCAACATCTTCGCCGAGTTGTCGCAATTCGTTTGTAATATCGTCTATCATATCTGTTGATGTTTTAATTGATGCCATTAAAACACCTCACAAGTCCATGCATAATGGGTATAGCCAGTATCAGGTTCATAATCTATAACTGGAGTGTCAGCAACTATATTATCACAATCAAACAATACTGAAATCTTATCAGGTGTTTCGTCATATTCAATTTTAGTAAAGTAATCAACAGCAATCCTGTGCCCCGATTCCGCTTGTACATTATCAGCTTTAAGGTTAAAACCACCCACCTCATGCCAAACAATATAATTGCCGCTGTCTTTAAAATGTTCACCGTGTCCGACACGATTGGTGACAGTTAATAGCAAATCCCTAAATTGTTTTATAGTCATAGTCTGCCTCCAATCTGCTTAACGATAATAAGGATGTAGGGGGGAGTGTATCTGTTTTATGTTGTATCTGTACAATCTTATACTGTTTACCGTATATAACAGCTACATCTTGTGTTGATATATCACGATGCAGCGAAGTGTTGATAAGCTCTGTTAGTTTTACCTGCGCTTGCATAGCTTCATAATTTCGCTTTACGCCAATTGTGTTGTAACAAAAGCGTAAATGATATTTTATAGACAACCCTTCTTTGGGACGGTCTCCTTTTTCTGCTATGTTCGAAACAGCATAAATATCAACCAAGCCATCATTAAACCTTTCAAACTTCGGCATCCTTTTCAACCTCCCTCAAAACTGCATGATTAGCACGCAGAATAAGTAATTCAACTCCGAAATTGGTTTTGAAGTCCTCTAATGCATTATTGTAAATATAACGGCAGCAATCAAAAAGCAATTGCTTTTCATTTTCTTGGGTATCACCAAAATTAAGCGTTTCACCAGCATAATCGGATAAGATGACGCCAGCACGCTTTAAGATCCCTTCAAGCTTATTATCGGTGCTTTCTTCTTTCCATGTTATATCAAGATAATTTTTTAATTCTTCAATGAGGGACATTTTTTATCCCTCCTTCTTAGCTGCCGCTTGTTGTTTCATTTGTGGTATCTGTAACAACCTTAAATGTTGGTAAAACGCTTTCTATATTTGAGATATCAAGATAAAGGAATGAGTTTATATCAAGTGGTCTACCCATGCCGTATAGCTTGATTGTGTAAGTTCTCAAATCTTCAATGTACTTGTAACTATCGTCATATTCAAGCTTTCCACCCTTAGCAGTGCCCATGCCCATAAAATAACGGTCAGCAAGTCCAATAGCTGCATGATTTGCAGGTATTGCAACGGATTGAATAACTTCGGTAGGGAATGGGAAAATATCATTTCGGTATGTACCATCTGGAGCAAGGACAGTTGTGGCAGGCATAATCTTTGTGAAATAATCAATAGGGTTAACAACAAGAATAACCTTTGAAATTGGTCTTGTACCACCATTCGGTGCAGTTGCAAGTGTTGATAGGAGAGTGCCGTATGTGACAGAATCAAATTTTTCTACCGCCGTTACTATCTTTCGTGCATAACCAGTTGTACTGTTAAGAGATCCAGTGAAATTTCTTGTAAAACCGATAGGCTGCTTTAATCCATTTCCATCAACAATACCAGTTTCAAGCCCTGTCGCAAGCGCTTCTGATAAGGTTTCACGGACATACTTATCAACCCACTTAGGGCCCAGCTCAAGCATATCCTTTGTAACAAACATGTAGGCGGTAAGCTTGCAGAGTGACATTTCAATAAGTTCGATTTCGCCTGCTAGCTCCTTTGTAAATGCTGTATTAAGAGCATCCCAAGTTGCAGCTTGTACCCCCTTTTTATTTAGTACAAACTTTGTAACTGCTGTTGTGTTTATAAACTTAATCGCATTTAATAGCGGGTGATTTTGCTTGATGTCATCAAAAACCGCTTCAATTACTGTTTCTGGGAGTGCATTACCAATACCAGTAATAACGCCTGTTTCCTGTTTAGCAGACGTAATAAACTTATTGTAATACTCTGTTTCTTTTGATGTGAGCTGTCTTACACCTCTTGATGCAAGTATATTACAATCGCTTGCACCCATAATTCCATGTGCTTCAGCAATAATCTGTTCAGACATAAAGTCTTGCCAATCTGTCATTGACTGCTGCATTGCTGCCGTATCATTGCCCTTAATAGCCGTAGCTAGAGCAGACATTATTTCAATTTTTTTCTGATTGAATTTATCAAGATTCAACATAAATAATTCATCCTTTCATTACATGAAAAAACTACCGAGTACACTCATAGCTTTTTCTTCAAAATCTTTTTCAATATCTTCCTTGTCTGGGTCTTGGGGTTCGGGATTATCTACTGGATCATCCGTACTTGGTTGAGGATCATCTTCGGGTTTTTTATCATCTGGATTTTCGCCATCGCCAAGCATTCTATCAGCAAGCCCATATTTGATACATTCCTCCGCCGTGAGCCAAGTTTCAGCGTCCATAAGCTCCGTAAGCTTTGCATCACTTATTTTGCCGCTTGATTTGTGTAGATAAGCCTGTTTAGTGCTTTCAGTGATTTTGTCCAAGTCATCAGCACATTTTCTTAACTCAGCAGCGTTACCCATTGCAATGCTCCAAGCTGGATGAATCATCATAGTTGCTGGTGGGGATATGACAACTTCATCACAAGCCATTGGGATTACACTGGCAATAGAGCAAGCGTAACCGTCAATATATGCGGTTTTATGTGCCTTGTGACGTTTAAGCTGACTGTAAATTCCAATACCCTCGCCCACATCGCCGCCCTTAGAATTGATATAGACATTAATTTGATTTACATTGCCGAGCTTGTCCAATTCTTCTTTAAAAAACTTTGCGGATGTTTCGGACTTTATGTCTTTGCCACTGAAAAAATCATAGCCGTCACTCTGTACATCAGAGTAAATATATAGATTAGCGGCATCGGTTGCTGAATTGTCTGGTGCAAGTGCCCAAAAGTTCTTGTTTGACAACATTTTTAAATCTGTTTTACTCATTTTCATTAATTTCACCGCCTTCTGCGTTTGTATAGTTTTTGGTTAAGTAGTATTTCTTCGCCCAGACCTGACCTGTTGGACGTATTCCAGCCTTTTCCCTCGCTTCATCTGGTGACATAAAGCCACAAGATATTAATTTATCGGCATTGGCCGCAATGTCAAATATATCAACGTGCTTGATGCAAGTTGTATCAGCACTGACATAGCAATCATTAATTACCTCCTCAGAGGTAAACTTTTTGCCAGTTAATTCTTCTCCAACCATATAAGCCAACGGGTCTATGCATGACGTAAGCATCATATCAACCGCATCGCCTATTCCAGCAACATCACCCCTTATAAGAGATGGTGGTATTTTAAAAGCTTGAGCAGCTCGGCTCAGTGCTTCATCAACAAGTTTTGCAATGTCAGATATTTCATTTGTGGATTTTTTTACATTATCTGAGGTCGATGGAGTGTACTTCATGCCATACCACAAAGGTAACACGGCATTTTTGGCATTGTAATAGCTTTTAAAATATGTATTCATAAGTTCGCTATATTTCATTTCAAAATCTTTGTTGCCTTGTACAGCAGCGGGTACTTCGAGTATTCCTTTTTGGCCGCCAGCTTTAACATATTTATCCGACGCACTGGATATCAAATTTTCATACATAGTAAAAATGCTGTGAATTATATTGTTGACATCACTATTACTGTATCGCAGATAAAGCACGTCAGACATTTTGTAACTACGGTTAAATGTCATGTCGCCCCTTGATACTTGACTAAATACCGTTTCTTTAACACCAAATTCATCCTTTTGAAAATCATCAGCAATTATAAGCTGATTGTTTACTGAGATTATAAGTACCTCACGATAAAATAAAAGCTTGCTTATGGCTTCTTGCCAAAACGCTGTACTGTTTTGGTTTTTGTTCGGTTTAACATTCAGCGAGTACCACTCATAGCCCTTCTTTTCTTTGCCATTTTCATAAACTTTGAATTCGCATTTAGCAATGAGTGTTGCTATCATTTCGATGGTAGTCACTAGCGCAAAAGCTTCAAGTGCAATACTGTTTTGTAGTTCATTCTTATACTCGCTCAAGATTATAGATCTTTCAGAGCGAGAAAAGATTCTCCCAAACCATTCAATTATTCTCAATTTTATCACCACCTTCCACGGTTAATCAAATACAATAGGTTTCATTTCAATATCGTTTCCGCTGCTCTCGGTATATAAATCCAAGCAGTCAGATACACATTCCGCCGCAATAAAAGCCTTAAAAGAATCAGTCTTGCGACTTTTTGGTTCTATCTTTCCATAGGTTATATTGCCAGCTGGGCTTGTAACGGTTTTACTATTTTGGCACGCCCAACGCATAAGAGGATTATCGCCCCATGCAAAACGTTGATTTACGAAACCGCTAGTAATAACAGGAATATTAAGCATTTCATCTGATGGTCTTAGCTTTACAACGTTTCCGATTTCTTTATCTGCCGTGAAATAAATACTTTCCAAAGCTTTTTTTAACAATGCATATCTATAATTATCAATTCCGATTTTTATAATATTGCTGCTACGCTTCTCCGCTTCATTTGCAAGCCAAATCGCTGGTAGTTCTGGAGGTATTTCGGGGGTATCAACAAAAGTTAACAGCCCTTGTGCTGCCCATTGTTCAAGCGGTGCATTAATCCTCTTTAAGTCTGGGCTGTACCTGCATACCCATGTATGTGATATCCAGTAATCCTTATCGCCAATACGATACAAAAGCCCAGCACCTAAAAAGTCAGTAGATTTCATGTAGTCGATACCACCAACACACGGTTTGCCTTGCAGCAATTCCTCATCAATTTGTTGATTAGTTGCAAGGATATTTTCCCATGATGTAACAGCACTTTCAAACTCTTTCGGCGGTCTGTTCATTCGTTTGGCGATAAATGATGTATTCGCTGCTGGGTTAAGCGTATAATCAAAATATTCTAGTTCGAGTTCCGATTTAAGGTGTGGCAGATAAGGGAGTGATGGATTTGCTTTTGTCCAGTTTTCTTTTTCATGTACTTCATCGTCTGAATCAAGACGGCACAAAAAAGGCAACGTCCCATTATCGGGGACATCGCCATCTAAAACTTTATTACATTTTTCGAGTAAGTCATCAAGAGGGCCACCACGAACTAAACCATCGGTAGACATAATAGTTCTTCTGGGATGCTGTTTTTTACCTAATCCTGTTGTTGCAACATCTATCAGCTTGTAATTTTCATAAGCGTGGTATTCATCAAAATCAACTTTGCCGGGTCTACCTCCATCCTTAGTTTTGGCATTCGATGTGCGAAATTTAAATTCTGATCCAGTTTTCAAATTTCTAATAATTTCTTTTGTCCAATAAAAATGCTTTTTCATAACGTTTTCGTTATCCTCAAGAATGTTATATACATCATCCCAGCTCGACCTTGCCTGTTCTTCTGACATTGCAAAAATGTCAATGTTATAGTACTTAATGCCATTAGTAGGAGTAAGCAAACAAAAGTCCTCAAATGCGAGGTAACCATTTTTGCCAGCCCCACGTCCAACATAAATAAACAAAATAGGGAATCTTAAACTACCATCAGCCGAGTATGTACAATTATGCAAAGTAAAAACAAATTCTTCCCATTCAAAAAGCTTGTAGGGAAAATATTTCTGATAGCCAAGGTATTTTTCTAACTGATGTTCATCAACATAGATATCCTCCGTTTTAAAAATACGTTCGACAAAATCGCAAAGCTTTATTTGAGCTGCACAGACTTTAATCTTACCTCTTCGGACAAGGTTAATGTATCGCTCAATATGTATGTTGAGCTTACAACTCATCTTCCACCTCAGACATAATATTGCTTGTTTTTATACCAAGTTCAGAGAGTAGTTTTAGCATTTGTGCATTAACCTTAATTTGCCGTTCAATACTCGGATTGTCTTTATATCCTTCTTGACCTCCGCCGTTATTATATGCGACCCGAATTCCAGTATTTTCAATATCTGCTCTCAGAAGTTCCTTTGTTAGCCAAAGTGTCATGTAATCTTCGACTAGGTCATGGAAAACTGGGGTATCAGCTCCCCGACATTTAAGCTGTTCGATCAAATCTTTACGGACTGCTTTGTATTTCTTTGATTGCTTAAAAATCTTCGGGTCAAATTCAATTTCTTGCATGATACCACCCCCCTAATTAAAAATAAAGCTTTTTGAATTGTCCTAATCCCCCTCGGTGTACGTCCCCTTGAAAGAAAGTCGATTTTTTCGACAGGGGGGATCACCATTTTTCGTCATTCGTGAATCGTTGATTTTTTTTATACACACTACGCTCGTGTATACGCTCATGGCAGGTGTGACACAAAGATAATAACTGTATCTTATTAACACCTGTACTGTCAGTGTATGTACGGCTATATGCAAGCTCTGGACGCTTACGAACATAGCAAACATGATGTACTAAATCAGCCTTGCTGTATTTACCTTGTTGTTTGCATAGCTGGCACTCATTGTGTTGCTCACGCATTACGGCATGAGATAAGTTACGCCATGCTCGGCTATTATAAAACCTGCTTAGGTTATCTGTGTTTATTAGATGCTTTATCTGCTGTGTTGTAAACATTTGTATCACCTATATTCTACCAAAAAAATTTAAAAACTTTTTGAAGAGCACTTGACAATACGTATAATGCGTGTTATAATATATACAGGAGGTGAGGAAGTAATGAAGTTTAGAGAAATTGAACATATCATCTTAGAAGATGGATGGTATTTCAAAAATGCAAAAGGTTCTCACAATCATTACAAACATCCGAGTAAATCGGGAAAGGTTACTATCCCAAAGCACAGCGGAGACCTCGACAAAAAGACTATAAAGTCGATACTGGAGCAAGCGGGGATTGAATAAATCCCCCTCCACTCCATAAAATATATAAATAAAGAAAGGGCGTGTTTTATATGAAATTAGTGTATCCAGCTATTTTTTCGCCACTTGAAGAACAAGAAGGTTATTGTATTGTAGTACCAGATTTAAAAGGGTGCGTGACACAGGGTAATTCCATTGCGGAAGCGATTGAAATGGCAATCGATGCTGCATCTGGATGGGTGCTTGACGAACTTGAGGATGGCAATAAGCCACCAAAAGCATCTGACTTTAAAAATGTCAAACTACATGACAATGAGTTTTTAGCAGTTATCTCGTTAGATATGGATGCTTATGCTGAAAAGTACGGTAACAAGGCAGTGCGCAAAAATTGCACTATACCTGCATGGTTAAATACAATTGCCGAACATCAGGAAGTTAACTTTTCGGCAACACTTCAAGAGGCATTAATTAAAAAACTTGATATAGCATGATAAGAAAAAAGCAGGGGAATAATCCTCTGCTTTTTTTCGATATATATTGCCCTCACTGGGACACATCGTTGAGAGGTACATGAGGTTCTGTCTGAATTTATACACCAAACACAAACACCGCCCAAAACGGACGGTGTCGTGCATATAT
>JAVBRC010000152.1:0-4422 GCA_031548405.1 Oscillospiraceae bacterium
TTATTGTGCGAATAAATGCAAATTTTAAAAAACTTTTTGCGACTTTTATGGCGGTTTCTGTTTTGGCTGGGGGAACATACTTTCCAAAAAATACACAATTTGCAAATACTGTCTCGGCTGCTGAAACAACTGATTCTCGTATCAGAGTTGATTTGAATGCTAATGACGGAAGAAAAGCATCATATACTAAAACTTGCAATAACTGGATTGTAAGTGGGGATACACCTACTGCGGAATTTAGTGGTCTTACTTTTAAGCTCAGTAATGGTGGTTCTGCTGGTGCTGGAATAAGAAGTGTAAACTATAAAGTACTTCAAAAAATGGACGGTTCAACACCTACTCTTACAATGGACGGTGTTACAATCAAAGATGGCGATACAAACGGAATTATTAAATTAGATATCTTTGGGTTATCTGCTGGAACACATTCTCTTATGACATGGCATAGCTGTGTTGATAATGCACAAACCAGCACAATGTCCGTTTCAGTTAATGGAAAAACTACTGCAACTGGTATTAAGAGTGTTACCCGTGTTGAAAATGACGATGATGCCGGAATGTCATATTCAACATTTAACGTTACTGCTGGTCAGACTGTTACAGTTTTGATTTCACCAGAGGGTAACGGGACTGTAAATAACGCATTTCTGAACGCTTTTGAAATTGATGGTGGAGATCCATTTAATTCAATTTCACGTATTTCACCTTCTGATAAAAACAAGCATCTTAATATTGAGGCCGGCTTGTCATGGACAGCTGGAAGTGGTGCAAAATCTCATGAAGTCTATGTTGGAACTGACTTCTCAAGTGTTTATAATGCAAATAAAAATTCAGCAGAATATAAAGGAAGCCAGACTGGAACTAAGTATGCTCTTGATGACAGCTATTCTTCACTTAAAACGTATTATTGGCGTGTGGATGAGGTAAATAGTAATGGCACAGTTAAGGGTGCAGTTTATTCATTCAATGTAAATCGTCTTTCATTCCCGACAGCTGAGGGCTACGGTCGCTTTGCAAGAGGTGGAAGAGGCGGACGTATTGTTGAAGTTACAAATCTTAACGATAGCGGTGTCGGAAGTCTGAGACAGGCACTTGAAGTAGAAAAAGGCCCACGTACTGTAGTATTCCGTGTTGGTGGTGTAATACCACTTCAAAAAGTATTAGTTATACCAGAAGACGGCGGTGACGTTTATGTTGCAGGCCAGACAGCTCCAGGAGATGGAATTACTCTTATCAATTATGATTTTGGGGCAATGGGTGCATCAGATGTCGTTATCAGAGATGTTAGAGTTCGAGTTGGTGACATGAATGGTAAATCAACAGGTGGTATGGGACTTGGAAGCTGTAACGAGTCAATTATAGATCATTGTTCAATTTCATGGGCAACTGACGAGGGATTCAGCTCAAGAAGTGCACAAAATATTACTTTCCAGTGGAGCATTATCGGAGAGTCACTTAACGAGTCTGTACACTATAATGCTGATAATCGTAATGAAACCGAGCCACATTCCTTTGCCGCTTCAATTAGTGGTTATACGGGAAGCTTTCACCATAATCTTCTTATAGACTGTACAGGAAGAAACTGGTCACTTGCCGGAGCATTAGAACAAGATGCGAAAACATACGGCGGTCAGCTTGATATAAGAAACAACGTTGTTTACAACTGGCGTGATCGTACAACTGATGGTGGTGTAAGGCGACTAAATTTTGTTGGAAACTATTATAAAGCTGGTGCGGTCAGCAATGAAAGCCTTCATATTGTTTCAACTGATGGTAATGAGCTTAACACATATGATATGCAGAAAATGTATGTTTCAGGCAATAAAATGGTAGGTTATAACGGAACGGTTCTTCTAAATTCAACGGATGATGCTTGGGCAAAGGGCCGTGCAAAATCAGGTGGAAAAAACTCTACTAACGCAGATGTCAGAAGTGATACACCATTCTTTGAATCATATGTAAAAACTCAGACAGCAGACGAGGCTTATAAGAGCGTTATTTCATCAGTTGGCGCTAATGAGCCAAGCTGGGATTATATTGATTCAAGATACATCAATGAAGTTACAAATAATAAGTACACATATACTGGCAGTAAGGCTGGGCTAAAGGGCATTATTGACAGTCAGAATGACGTTGGCGGATATCCTAACAGCTCTAATTTCAAGGGTGGTACTGCTCTGACTGATACTGATAAAGATGGTATGCCTGATGTTTGGGAAACAGAGCATGGTCTTAATCCAAAGGACGCTACAGATGGAAATGCAATTACACTTTCCGCTGATGATTATACCAATATTGAAATGTACCTAAATGAGCTTGCTGGTGATCCAGTTGAATATAATGCTGCAACAACCGTTAAAGAAGGTTCCGTAATTGATACTTCTCACAAATACACATTGAAAAATGTTGAAAGCGGGTTGAAGCTTGAAGTTGCTGGGGGGTTAGCAGCTAATGGTACAGATGTTCAACAGGGCAGTTCGGGTGCTGATGGTTGGACTTTAGAGGATGCTGGTAATGGTTATTACAAAATTTATTCAGAAGTAGGCGATGGTAAAACATATCTTCTTGATATTGATTACGGCAAAGCAGATAACGGCACAAATATTGGAATCTGGAGTGACACAAAATCTGACGCACAGCTATTCAAATTTGTTAATAATGGCGATGGAACTTATACGCTTACAACAAAGGTTACAGATGATGCAAGCTGCATTGGTATTGCATCTGACTCCACCAAAAGCGGCGCTACTGCTGTTGAGTGGGAATGTAATAATAAGAATTCACAGAAATGGATATTGGATATCAAGGTTGATGCGCTTAACGGAAAGCTGATAAAAAATCTGATTGTCAGCGATTTGGATAATTATAAGAATTGGGCAATTGATGAGTCAACTGGTACTGGAACTCTTATGTATGGAGATCGTGATGTTTCATATGGAACACTTCCAAAGGTTCTTACTGGTGCTGAAACAATCCGCACAGCGTGTGATTCCAAAAATAGCTTATCGGAGCTTGCAAAATTTACTGCAGGAGCAGATATGACGGTTTATGTTGCGATGGATTCACGAGTAACTACTATACCGTCATGGCTGAGTGGATGGACTAAAACAACGCTTACTGTTTCAAATAGTAATAACGTAGCGTTTGACCTGTATCAAAAGAGCTTTAAATCGGGCGAGAATGTAACACTTGGCACAAACGGACAGTCCGCTGGTTGCGTAAATTATACAGTGTTTGCGACTGCTGCAAGTACTAAGATTCGTGGTGATGTTAATGCTGATGGTGCATTTACAGTAGCTGATGTTGTTGATATGCAGAAGTATCTTGTAAATGCTGGTACTTTAAAAGATTGGTCTGTCGGAGATTTGTATGAAAATGAAAGCATAGATTGTTTTGATGCAATAATTATGAAAAGAGAGCTTTTAAAAAAATAAAATTTTGTTCAACGTAATATTCGGTAGTGACAGTTAAATATCACCGCCGAACGACAATTGGGTACAGCGCAACGCTGTACCCAATTTTAATTTACACTATAGCATATTGTTTGATTTTATATGTAGCCTTGAAATATTTTATAATCTTATTTTGCAATTCCTCTTTTGTGAGATAGTCAAGTATATATGTCCCACCCAACATATTTACATACCTCATCAATGATAAAAATTGATCTATTTTTATATTTTCATTTTCAAGTGATATAATTGCACTTAGTAATGAATGTGTGATTTTAGGGTTATTCGTGAAATTTCTTGTGAAAAGTAGAAATGATTTACTATTAAAATTAGTTTCAAAATATTTCATTAAATGAAATGGATTGTCTTGGTTGGTTTCGTCATAAGTATTTTTAGCAGTCCACCAAAGCCTTGATAATGCATTTACGATTAAAGATCTGCTTGCGCCCTGTTTAAAGAAAAAATGTGATTTAATACTTTCAGAGTTCAAGGTATTGTTTGATGTTTTTAGACGATATTGCATATAGTCCCAAAGCTGGCCATGCGCCAACCCTGACCATAATCTTTCATCAGTTGCCTGTGAATTGGTAATACCACTTAGGGCTGTGTATAGTATTTCAGCATTCTTGAAATCAGTACCCTCTGGGTGATCTGAATCCGTAAACATATTGAATTCTGAAACCTCAAGCTTGAAATCCATAAAAGGGTTATAGTCATCTTCAAATTGCTCGTAAATCCATTCATTTGAATCGTATGAATACTTTTTTTCGTTGTATTCTACATTGGATTTAAGATGATATAATGCCTCTTCTTTAAGGAATTGTAATTTCATATTTCCTCCTCCTCAAGATTACTTATGCCTATAAGTGAACTAAATGCTCTTTCAGTCGGCATATCAAGCAAAATTTGTGAAAGCTCCAGTGAAGTTTTGCTTTGAAGAAGATCCTCGTTAAAAATTATATTATATTTT
>JAVBRC010000120.1:0-3682 GCA_031548405.1 Oscillospiraceae bacterium
AAAATATATTTAAGAGAATAGCCAACGCTAAATCATAAGATTTAAAGACGTCGACTTTTCAGACGTCTTTTTTATTTGCCTAATAATATTTAAAAGGATGGGTTTTATAATGAGTAATTTTGATACAAAGAAAATAAGAGCAGGATATAATTCAGAGGAGCACAACTATTCAGTTAATGTACCGATTTATCAGACAGCAGCATTTGATCTCGCTGACACTGACAGAGCAGCACGCCTTTGGGCTTTAGAAGAAAAGGCTGGAATATATTCAAGAATTGGTAACCCGACAGTCGGAGTTCTTGAAGAGAGAATAAGACTTATCGACGGTGGTAAAGCATCAGTAGCAGTTGCGTCAGGAATGGCAGCAATTTCCTATACAATTCTTGCGCTTGCAGAAGGAGGCGGAAATATTGTTGCAGCTTCCTCACTTTACGGTGGTTCACAGGACGCTTTTAAAAATTTCTACACAAGACTAGGTATTGAAACAAGATTTGTAGAGGACAGACATAACCCAGCAGCGTATGATGAGTACATTGATGAAAACACAAAGGCAGTTTACATAGAATCAATAAGTAATCCAAATGCAGAGCTTTATAATGTAGAGGATATTGCAAAGATTGCTCATAAACACGGTGTTCCGCTTGTAGTTGATAACACAGTTGCTACACCTTATCTATATAGTCCATTTGAACATGGCGCAGACATTATAGTATATTCTGCAACAAAGGGCTTGGGTGGTCATGGAACTACTGTTGGCGGAATCATAGTTGAAAAGGGTGACTTTAATTATTCTCCTGAAAGATATCCGCAGTTGTATAAAAAGCTATATAAATCAAGAGACAGACAGGGAAATCCAAGAAGCCCACACGATCTTGCACCAGAATCACCACTTGTAATTTTAATAAGAGCATTGTATCTTGAATATATTGGCGCAGCGTTAAGTCCATTTAGTGCATATGAAATTATACAGGGGTTTAATACTATTTCTGAACGTCTTTCAAAGCAGGTAAGCTCAGCAGAGAAAATCGTAGAATTCTTAGAAACTCGCTCTGAGGTTGAATGGGTACGCCATCCATCTGCTAAGAACAGTCCTTTCAAATCACTTGCTGAACGTGATTTCCCAAGAGGTGCAGGTGCGATATTATCATTTGGATTTAAGGGTACTCTTGAACAGTTCGATGAATTTATAGGACATCTGAATTACTTCTCATATCACGTTAATATTGGTGATGTGCGTTCACTGATCGTAAATTCTCCAAAGACAACTCATGGTGAGTTTACAGCTGAAGAATTAAAGTTTGCTGATATTCCTGATAATCTTGTTCGTATTTCAGTTGGTTTGGAAGATCCAAGAGATTTAATTGAAGATCTTGAAAATGCCTTTAACCATGTTTTCGGAAATGAGAGGAGAGAGGCATAATGACAGCAGACATTCCAAAACAAGCTTCGGCTGTTAGCATTGAAAAGGAAAACGTTAAAATAAGTAAGGTGAATTCACCAAGAATTGCGTTTAGTTTATCAGCGTTCTTTCCGATAATTAATACAATATTGGCATTGATAGTAGAGTTATTTGTTTCTGAAAATGAAGGCGCTATGTATGGGGGGCTCAACGACTATAAAAATTTGTTATATATATTATTTGCTGCATTTTCTGTTTTGTCTATTGTATCTTTATTCTTTCCGAAATTCAGAAAGGATTTTAGCCGTAAGGGTTGGCTTATTGGTGGAGTAGTGTTATTTTTGAATATACTCAATATTCTGACAGTAAAAACTTTGATACTTCCAGAGGTATTCTTTCCAAGCCTTTCAAGAGTGATACACGTTTTTGTAGCAGACTGGAATGTAATACTTAAAAATCTATGGAGCTCATTTGTAATTTTAATAGAAGGAATGATTGTTGGTACAGTTGTTGGATTGCTGACGGGTATTCTTGTTGGCTGGAGCAAAACAGCAAGCTACTGGCTTTCTCCATTTATCAGATTTTTAGGCCCTATTCCATCATCAACATGGATTCCACTTGCACTAGTAGTATTTCCTTCATCACGAGGTGCGGCAATATTCCTGATTGCTTTTGCAGTATGGTTTCAGGTTTCAATACTTACAAGCTCTGGAATTCAGAGTGTAAGCAATTCGTATTTTGAAGTATCTTCAACACTTGGTGCGAATAACTTTTATAACTTGATTCACGTTGCAATTCCAGCATCACTTAATATAATATTTCTTGGTGTATTTAATGCAACCTGTGGTGCTTTTGTGGCATTAATGGCAGCGGAAATGCTGGGTTGTGATTCTGGTATAGGTTGGTATATAAACTGGCAGAAGAAGATGCTTTCATATGCCAATGTATATGCTGGTATTATAGTAATTGCGTCATTCTGTTTCTTGTTCCTAAGCCTCGAAATGAAATCAAGAGATAAACTCTTGAGCTGGCAGAAGGGGGTAATTAAATGGTAGCTGAAAAATCAGTCGGTAAGCTTACATTTGAAAATCTGACTAAGGTTTTTACAAACGAAGAAAGTGAAGTTTATGCACTTAACAATGTTAATGCAGAAATAAATCCTGGCGAATTTGTTAGCTTGATTGGCCCGTCAGGTTGTGGGAAATCAACGTTGTTAAGATTAATTGCTGGACTTGAAACACCAACCGTCGGAACTGCAAAGCTTGATGATGTTGTAATTGAAAAGCCTGGATGTGACAGGGGACTTGTATTTCAGGATCCGACATTATTTCCGTGGCTTACTATAGAAAAAAATGTATCATATGGTCTTAAAGCCCGCAAGGTTTTCAAGGATCATAAGCAGGATGTTAACGAGTTCATAGAGCTTGTTGGATTAAATGGCTTTGAAAAGTCATACCCACATCAGCTTTCTGGAGGAATGGCACAAAGAGCAAGTCTTGCCAGAGCGTTGGTTAATAATCCTAAGGTGCTTTTGCTTGATGAGCCGCTGGGTGCTCTGGATGCATTTACACGAATGAATATGCAGGACGAATTGCTGAGAATCTGGCATGAACGTCATACTACCATGGTTATGGTTACTCATGATGTTGATGAGGCTATATACCTTAGTGATAAAATCTATGTTATGACTCCTCGCCCAGCAAAAATTGCAAAAATTGTTCCGGTTGAGATTGGTAGAAACCGAACTCACGGACGCAAAAGAGATTCCAAGGACTTTATGGATCTGCGTTCTGAGATACTTCGTATACTTGATTTCACTGGCTATGAAGAGAATATAGAATACTTTATTTAATTTAGGAGATTGATGAAATGAATATTAATAAAATTTTAAAGAAAACACTTGCAATTGTCTTAACAGCAACTTTGGTGACTGGTACATTAACGGGATGTAACAATGATAAAAAAAGTGCAGGTGGCGGCTCAGGTCCAATAGTAATTGATGATGTTGCAGCATTATGCTTTGTACCTTTACACATTGCAGATGCACTGGGATTTTTTGAGGCTGAGGGACTTGAAAAGGGTAAGGACTATAATATAATCAAGTCAAGTACAGACGTATCAGAAATTCTCGGAACTGGTCAGGCAGACGTTGCGGCAAACCTGCTTTCAGCAGAGCTTGCACCTATAAGTAACGGTCTTGACTTAAAAGCAGTCCTTGGTATTCATACTGGATGTATTAAACTTCTTGCAGCGGCTGATTCAGATATTACTGATGTATCACAA
>JAVBRC010000169.1:0-29096 GCA_031548405.1 Oscillospiraceae bacterium
ATATCGCCTTTATAATCGTAAAGAATATTTCCAATATAAACCACACCATCAGGCTGTGACTTATACCATGCAGTATCATCGAATGCTTCTGGATAAATATAATCTATACTTGATGGAATACTAATATTTTTTAGATTACAGCACCCCCAGAATGCAAAGGATTCAATTCCTTTTACGGGCATTCCGTCAATTGTTTCTGGAATAACAATTTCTTTTACCGTTTCATCACAACCCACTATAGTAACTTCATCGTGAAATATTTCATATAGCAGATTTCCTATTCTATTTTCATAATATTCATTGTCAAATTCATCAGCACTAACCCCTGTGCTAATGGTCGCAAGCATTGTTGCTGTTATAATGCTTAAAATTTTATTTTTTATTTTCATTGTCTGCTCCTTCTGATTTTTTAATCATTTTAACACAAACATCTGGAAATGTCAACACTTTTAATTTCCAATATTTTTTATCTCACCCCCTTGAAATATATTGTATTAAATGGTATTATAGGAATAGCTTTATGCTGATTGAAGAATTATTTTTATTTAAGGAGAATTATAAATGAATTACGGTTTTTTTGACCTTAAAAACAAGGAATATGTAATAACTAAGCCTGACACCCCAGCTCCATGGGTAAACTATCTTGGTTCCCCAGAATATGGTGCAATCATTTCAAACAATGCAGCTGGATACAGCTTTGTAAAATCAGGTGCAAACGGAAGAATAAGTCGTTATCGCTTTAACACTATGATGGCTCTTCCAGGTCGTTATATTTACATCAGAGATAACGATACTGCTGATTACTGGTCAGCATCATGGCAGCCTGTTGGCAAGCCTATTGACAAGTATAAGAGCGAATGCCGTCACGGTACTGCTTATACAGTTATTAGCTCAGAGTATGAAAAAATAGCAGCTGAAACAACTTACTATGTACCAAACGGTAAAACTTACGAAGTTTGGTGTAGCAAAATCACAAATACTGACAGCAAGGCTAGAAAGCTTTCTGTATTTGGTTTCACAGAATTTACTAATGACAACAACTATGAACAGGATCAGGTTAACCTTCAGTATACATTGTTTATTACAAGAACAAGTTTTGAAGGCAACAAGATTTTACAGCATATAAATGAAAATTCAGGCAAGGACGCAACAGGCTCAAACCATAGAGAAAGATTTTTCGGTATGGTTGGTGCTGACGTTAACGCAGCTTGTGGTAATCCAGATAATTTCATTGGTTCATACAGAACTTATTCAAACCCTAAGGCTGTTGAGGACGGCAAGCTTGACGGCTCAATGAACTTCAATTCAAACGCTTGCGGTGCATTGCAGTCTGATATAACTCTTGAACCAGGACAGACTATTGAACTCATTTATATCCTTGGTCAAAAGGATAATGCAGAAGCTTCTGCTATTCTTGAAGAATACAAGGAAGCTGGACGAGTTGAAAAGGAAGTTTCTGAGCTTAAAAATTACTGGCATTCAACACTTGATCGTTTTCAGGTTGAAACACCTTCTGAAGAATTCAACAACATGATTAATGTATGGAACGCTTTCCAGTGCTTTATCACATTTATCTGGTCAAGAGCTGCATCATTTGTTTACTGCGGACTTAGAAACGGTTACGGTTACCGTGATACTGTTCAGGATATTCAGGGTATTATTCATCTTGATCCTGAAATGGCAGCTGATAAAATTCGTTTTATGCTTTCTGCACAGGTTGATAACGGCGGCGGACTTCCTCTTGTTAAGTTCAACCACAATGCGGGACACGAAAATACTCCTGATGATCCAGAATACGTTAAGGATACAGGTCACCCTTCATATCGTGCTGATGACGCACTATGGCTGTTCCCTACAATTGTAAAGTATATCGGCGAAAGTGGAAACAAGGCATTCTTAGACGAAGTTATCGTTTATGCTAACGGCGGCGATGCTTGTGTTTATGACCACCTTAAAAATGCAATTCGTTTTTCAATGGAAAGACTTGGTGCAAACGCAATGCCTGCCGGACTTCACGCCGACTGGAACGACTGTCTGCGTTTGGGTGCTAAGGGCGAATCAACATTCGTTGCGTTCCAGCTTTACTATGCAATGTCTGTAATCAAGGACATGGCTGCTGAAAGAAACGATAACGAGTATGTTTCATATATTGAAAAGGTTCAGTCAGAGCTTGGCGCTTCACTTGAAAAGTGCTGGGACGAAGACAGATTTATCAGAGGCATTCGTGAAGACGGTGTTATCGTTGGTGCAAAGAAAGATCCCGAGGCTAATATGTGGCTAAATCCACAGAGCTGGAGTGTTATTTCAAAGTTTGCATCAGAAGAACAGTCTGAAAAGGCTTTGAATAGCGTTTATGACATTCTTAACACACCTTATGGTGCAAAGCTTCTTGATCCTGCATATAAAGAACATTATTTTGATGGTGCGTTAATGCACATCTTCAATCCTGACACAAAGGAAAACGGTGGTATTTTCTCACAGTCACAGGGCTGGATAATCCTTGCCGAGTCACTTGTTGGTCACGGAAATAAAGCGTTTGAATACTTCATGGAAAGCTCACCAGCTGCAATGAATGACAAGGCGGAAATCCGTGTTCTTGAGCCTTACGCTCATGGACAGTTCACTGAAAGTACTGCTTCTCCATTTGAAGGCCGTTCACACGTTCACTGGCTTACTGGAACAGCGTCAACAGTAATGGTAGGCTGTGTTGAGGGTATCTGTGGTATGCGTCCTGACGCTAACGGACTTGAAATTTCACCTGCAATCCCTTCAGAATGGGATGGATTTAAGATTGAAAAGTCATTCAGAGGAAAGCAGCTTTCAATTGATATTCAGAATCCTGACCACGTTGAAGGCGGAGTTAAGGAAATCGTTCTGAATGGCAAAAAGCTTGAAGGAAATTACGTTCCTGCTGATAGGCTTTCAGCTGAAAATAAAATTACGGTTGTAATGGGATAACATTCTCCATTTTGGCAATGTGCCGTTGCACCAATCGCCGTTCGGCGGGGAAATAAACTATTCCCGCCGAACGGCGATTCACTATAAATATAAAATGGGCTGTTGCAATAAAGCAACAGCCCATTTTATTTATTTCTTTGATTTAGTTGCTTTTCTTTCACTCCACCAAACCCAAAGCTGTGAAGCAATGAACAAGCTTGCATAAGTTCCGGCAACCATACCAACGATCATTGGTATTGAGAAGCTTAGAATTGAGCTTACGCCATAGATATAAGCAACAATTGTTACAATAATCATTGTTGAAACTGTTGTTATAGATGTTCTTAGTGAACGTCTCATTGACTGTGATGTACTAACATTTACAAGCTCTGCAATAGAAGCTTTTTTCATGATAGGCTGATTTTCTCTGATTCTGTCATAAACAACGATTGTGTCATTTACAGAATAACCAAGAATTGTAAGAATAACAGCAATGAAGTTTGCGTTAATTTCATAGCCTAGAATTACAAATGTTCCAAAAACAAATATCAAGTTGTGTACAAGTCCGATAACGGCACATACACCAGCTGACCATCCGCTAATTTGCTTGAATCTTATAGCGATATAAACGATGATTAGAAGTGCAGCCAATACAGATGCAATTATACACTTAATAAAGAACTCACGACCAGATGTTGGATTTACATCGTTTGAGTCAAGCTGTTCAACTCCAGCGTCAGGGAATTTTTCCTGAAGCAGGCTTGTTAGAGCATTCTGCTTTTCAGCTGAAAGTCCCTGATCATAGCTGAATGAAATTGAAAATGTATTTGCATTTCCGGAAAGGCTTTCACCATTCTGAATTGTAACAGGAGTTTCAAGCAAATCCTGAATATCTTCCTTAACAGAGTCAACATCACATACAGCCTCAGAAGAATATGAAATAATCGTACCACCCTTAAATTCAATGGCGATTTCAACGCCACGAATGGCAACACCAATTGCAATAAGAACAATCAGAACTATTGGGATGAGAAACCAGATTTTCTTTCTTGATGAAAAATCATAAGTACTTTTAGTCATTGCTCTCACCTCCATAAAGCTTCTTGTTTCTGAAGATTTTGAATCTTGAGATTGAATAAACCATCAGTCTTGAAGCAAATACGCCCATTACAAAGTTCATTAATGTACCTACTAAGAGTGTGAAACCGAATGAATAAATAACACCCTCTGTTGTTGCACCAATTCCGAACAGGCTTAGAACCTTGTTTAGACCGCTTGCAAGGAAGCTGTCTGGTGTTCCGAATGCACCCATAAGGATAACAGCAACGATAAGTCCAGTTAAGTTTCCGTCAAAGATTGATGAGAACGCTCTCTGGTATCCAGACTTCAATGCTGAATCCAGACTCTTTCCAGAACGAAGTTCTTCTCTGATACGTTCGCCAGTAATAATATTTGCGTCAACACCCATACCAACTGTCAGGATAATACCTGCAATACCTGGGATTGTTAGCGTTGAACTGTCCATAAATCCGAACCAACCTGAAATGCAGGCAAGAGTTACTGCAACTTGTCCAATAATGGAAATTGCTGCGATAAATCCAGTAACCTTATATAGGATTGTCATATAGATAGCAATGAAAGCAAAAGCGATAAGTCCGCTTATGATCATAGCGTTTAATGCGCCAGTTCCCAAAGTTGGGGAAATTGTCTTGAAGCTTGCTGTTTCAAGATTGAATGGAAGTGCACCTGAATTGATTTTATCTGCAAGGCTCTTAGCACTGTCAGCATCAAAGCTACCAGAAATTACAGCACTGCCATCAGTAATAGCTTCATTAACTGTTGGAGCTGAAATCATATCATTATCCATCCAGATTGAAATTGCCTCACCAGTTCCAGCCATTGTTGAAGTAACAGCTGAAAATGTTTCAGTTGCGTCATCTGTCAATTGAAGGGATACAACATAGCTATATGTTCCATCGCTTTCAGGCTGTCTTAGTGGTTCAGCCTTCTTGATATCAGCACCCTTTAGTACTAGATCACCAGCTGGTGTTCCATCCTCATTCGTGTCTGTACCTACTCTGAACGAAAGCATAGCTGTTTCGCCTAATTCCTTTACGGCTGCCTCAGGATTAAAATCCTTTTCTCCAGCCTGCCAAGGGAATCTTACAATAATTCTGTCATTTTGAGAATCTTCATAAACTTCGCTGTCATTGATGTTAAGTGAAGAAAGTCTTTGTTTTACAACTGCTAGAGCAGCATCAAGCTGTTCGTTAGTAGCGTCAACGCCACCAGCAGGAATAAAAGTAACATCAACACCGCCCTGAATATCTATTCCCAGACGGATATCCTCAACGCCTTTAATGCGTACTGTTTTGATATCGCCGTATTGTGTTGAAAAACCGAATACAACAGATGCTGCAAAAGCAAGTATCAGCGCAAAAACGATGAAGAAAACCGGTTTCTTTGCATGTTTCACAATCAAACCTCCTATGTATTTTTTTCCGACAGGGAAACCCCTTTATATGTCGCCAGTTACTTATAATTATATGATTATTTAATCATTGTGTCAAGTACTTTTTGGATATTTGCTGTATTTTCATTGTATTTTCACAAATAAAATAAAAATACAGCTTGAAACAGAAGTTAAACTAAGACTATAGTTGGTAATTCTGTTTAAAAAAATACTGATATTTTTGGTTAGTTTTTCATCTCGAACTTTTCATTAAGAATATCCTTGTTTGCATCAAGAACAGGCTTAACGCATTCAGCAACAAATTCTTCAACCTGCTGTGAGCTTCTTCCAGTGAAGTTTTCAGGCTTCATAATAGAGTCCATTTCTTCCTTAGTAATCATGAACATTGGGTCAGCAAGAATTCTGTCGCAAAGATCGTTATCAAGGCCTTCTTCCTTAACCTGCTTACCAGCTTCCATAGAATAAAGTCTGATTTTCTCGTGAAGTTCCTGTCTGTCGCCACCCTTTTTAACAGCATCCATCATGATGTTTTCAGTTGCCATGAAAGGAAGTTCCGCCATAACTCTTCTGCGTACGATTTTAGGGTAAACAACCATACCACTTGTTACATTAATCATGATATTAAGAATAGCGTCTGCGGCAAGGAATGCTTCAGCAACTGAAATTCTCTTGTTTGCAGAGTCATCAAGAGTTCTTTCAAACCACTGTGTTCCTGCTGTAAATGCAGGGTTCAGGCAGTCAACCATAAGATATCTTGAAATTGATGTGATTCTTTCACTTCTCATTGGGTTTCTCTTATATGCCATTGCACTAGAACCGATCTGGCTCTTTTCAAATGGTTCTTCCATTTCCTTGAATGACTGAAGTAATCTCATATCGTTTGAGAATTTACTGCATGACTGTGCAATTCCGGCAAGAGAGTTAACAACAAAGCTGTCAACCTTTCTTGAGTAAGTCTGTCCAGAAACTGGTACAACACCTTCAAATCCCATTTCTTCAGCAATCATCTTTTCAAGTTCCTTGATTTTAGCTGTATCGCCTTCAAAAAGTTCCATAAATGATGCCTGTGTGCCAGTTGTACCCTTTGAACCTAAAAGCTGAAGATCAGAAATTCTGCGTTCAATTTCAGTCAAGTCCATAAGTAGTTCATTTGCCCAAAGTGTAGCACGCTTTCCGATAGTTGTAAGCTGTGCTGGCTGAAGATGTGTATAAGCAAGACAAGGCATGTCCTTATAAGTCATAGCAAAATCTGAAAGCTGTGCTATAACATTGATAAGCTTTCTGCGAATTACCTTTAATGCATCACGCATAATAATAACGTCAGTATTGTCACCAACGTAGCATGATGTTGCGCCAAGGTGGATAATAGCCATAGCGTCAGGGCAAGCCTGTCCATAAGTATGAACGTGAGCCATAACGTCGTGACGAACTTCTTTTTCCTTAGCTGCTGCTGCATCATAGTCGATATTATCGATGTTTGCTTCAAGCTGGTCAACCTGTTTTTGTGTTACAGGGAGTCCAAGCTTCATTTCAGCTCTTGCAAGTGCAACCCAAAGTCTGCGCCATGTTGAAAATTTCTTATCTGCAGAGAATATGTACTGCATTTCCTCGCTTGCATATCTAGTGCAGAAAGGACTTTCATAACTGTTTGTATTACTCATAAAAGTGTAACTCCTTTTTTATCAAATATTAACGCTTAATTATATCATACTTTAATATGTAATGTCAATTTTTTGGACGATTTTTTGCAACATTTGGAGGATAGTTGACCAACTGGCTTAATTTCGCCGCAATATAGTTTAGGTCAAGCCGTTTTAAAGGCTTGACCTAAACTACTTCACCGTTCGGTTGGGCCGTTAAACTTTCCCCACCAAACGGTGTTATTTTACTATTTCTTTTTATTATAAATTTCAAAAGCTTCCGTAACATCCCCGTCAAATACAACTTTACCACCATTTAAATAAATGGCTCTGTTACAAGTATCACTCATACTAGCCATAGAATGGCTTACATAAAGAACGGTGATACCCGAATTTCTGAGGTTTCTGATTTTTTCTTCGCATTTTTTTCTGAACTCAGCATCACCAACACTCAACGCCTCATCAATTACAAGTATATCGGGCTGAATATTAATATTAATTGCAAATCCAAGACGCATTCTCATACCGCTTGAATAGGTTCTTACAGGTTGATCAATATATTCACCCAGTGCAGCAAAATCAATAATATTCTGTTCTATTTTTACAATTTCTGACTTTTCTAATCCAAGCAGATAACATTTTAAATAGATGTTTTCACGGCCGCTCATATCTAATGAGAAACCAGCAGTAAGCTCAAGAAGTGCCGCAACCTTGCCGTTTACAATCACATCGCCTTTTGTCGCAAAGGAAACACCTGTTATCATTTTTAAAAGAGTTGATTTTCCCGCACCGTTTTTTCCGATTATTCCGACAGATTCGCCTGTTTTTATTTCAAATGAAATATCATCGATAACCTTATGACGCTTTACATTTTTATTATTAGTAAAAATCGCCTTAAATCTTGCTTTTCCATTTTTATAAAGAAAGTATTCCTTGCTGACATTTTCAAATTTAATTACAGTTTTGCTCATGTTTTTCCGCTCCTTTTAAAGCACATCTGGAAGTATTTTTCTAAGCTTTTTATAATAATAAGAACCAATAAAAATCATTAGTATAAGCTCTGCAAAAAATACCACGGCTTCCGTTGTATAGTTGCTGTCAAACATTGATTGCTCATATAGAAAGCTTTTTCTGTACCCATTAATAAAATAATTTATAGGATTGAAATACATAAGTGTTCTTAAAAATTTATTTTCTACTTCATATGTATTCCAGAATATTCCTGAAAGCCAGAAAAGTCCTGTCATAATTGAGTTTACGAGGTTTTCAAAGTCCTTGCTAAATCCACTTAGTGGTGCTGTTGCCCAGGAAAGTATAAGGAAAAACAAAAACATCATAGGCAGATAGTAAAGTATCTGAAGGTTATATATTGATGGGCCGTATCCCATGAAAATAAGTGCAACGTACATGATAACGCACATACCTACATGTATTATCAGTGACGATAGCGCTGTAAACGTCATGATATTTGAAACTGGAAAGGAAAGCTTAGTGACGAACTGACTGTTCGACCTTATCGAACGTGAACCCCCGACAATTTCCTCGCTTATAAAAAACCATGGAATATACCCCGAAAGCATATACACAAAACGAGGATAACCGCTTACTGTTCCCGAATGTCTTATTCCGACAGTAAATGCAAACCACAGTATAAACAACGTAAATGAAGGTTTTATGAGTGCCCATAACGGTCCCATAAGTGAACCTTTATATTTTTTTACAAGGTCATTTATTGCAAGCATCCATATTTTTTTCCATTGCCCCTTATGCTCACTGATAATTTCGACAACACCTAATTTATTTTTTGACATTATATCATCTCCGAATTATTAAATATCTCACAAACGACTTTTTCAGCACAGTCTGCACCGTCAAGAGGATTGAATTTTTTTCTGAACCCGTCCATTGCCATCTTATATTTTAATAGTCCATCACCACCATTTCTCAAATCCTCAAGAATGCTGTTAAGACAAGTTTCAAGCTTTGCCTGCGTCTGGGCTGTCGCTCCTGGGAGCATAGCAGTTCCAAAGTAAAAGTCACGCATTTTAGTCATATATTCGCTTACATCGTAAAGATAAAACAAAATAGGACGTTTAAGGTTTGCGTAATCAAAAAACACGCTTGAATAGTCTGTTATAAGCAAATCACTTATAATGTAAAGGTCATTTATATCATCATAAGTTGAGGCATCTAAAACATAGCCGTTATATTTCTTGAAATCAAACTTGTCGGCAATGAAATAATGTGCACGAAACAGTATTACAAAATCATCGCCACAATTTTCTCTCAGTTTTTCAAAATCAAGTGCCAGTTTAAGCTTATAGCCATCGCCGCTATATTGATTATCACGAAATGTCGGACAATATAACAGTACCTTTTTATTTTCAGGTATACCAAACTGCTTTTTTATGCTATTCACCTTTTGCTCGTCAAAATTAAAAAGTGCATCATTTCTTGGGTAACCCTTTTCAATTATTATATCTTCTTTTCCCAGACTTTTCAAATTAAATGCAGAAATAAGCTTGTTTGTACAAAAAGGTGACGGAGAAAGCAACGCTGTTATTTTTTTCGCCTCATTTGTGTACTCATTATAAATATCATCAATTGTTGAAGTCGCATTTCCAGCTACTTCAACGTCACACCCTATTTTCTTAAAAGGAGTTCCATGCCAACACTGGATATATTTCTGGTCTGCCCTCGGGGTTATAAAGTCACGCAATCTTGAATTAACAATCCATGTTCCTGCTTTTGCATAACATTCAAATGATTCCGAAGAATCAAACTTCACCAGTCTGGTGTTTTTAGGAAATTTACCGTGCTTATGTGTATCACGGAAAATCCATACAAACTTATAATCTATAAACTTCGGGGAATTAACCATATATTCATAAATTGCCTTTGGACTGCATGAATAATTTCGCCCCTGAAATGCCTCAAAAACAATCAGCTTTGAATCGGTTTTTTCTCTTTCTGAAATTTTTTCAAAGCTCTCTGATTTTCCTTTTAAATAAAGTTTTTTAAGTATATTTTTTAAAAATGGAATACTTTTTATCTTTTCTTTAATACTCATTTTTGTTCCTTTATTCCAACAGATTCAATAGCTCTGCGACAGTTTTCGCTGTCCTGATAGTCATTAAAAATATTGTTCATTTCCTGTCTTTTTTCTCTAAAGTTATCTTTACCATTAAAAACTGATTTTATAAACTCCAGCATATCTTTTCCTTCAGAAAAAGTTTCGCCCGGCATATAGCTATATGGATTTTCAAATGCAAACCCACGTTCCGTTTCATATTCTTTAATATCCTTAACTGCAAAGCCCATTGGGCGATTAAGCAGAAGATAATCAAAATAAACGGAAGAATAGTCTGTTATAAGACAATCAGCACGCCCAAGGAGTGTATATAATCCGTTTTTTTCTGTTTCAAATTGTGATTGCGTTAAAATTCTTATATTACTATAAGAGGAATAGCATGAAGTGTCCGATTCTGAAAGTGGATGGAGCTTTATAACAACGTTCCAACCATACCTTTTACAGAACATATCAAGCATCTCAAACTGTTCTACGGTTAGTATATCAAGCTCATCTGAATGCCCCTGACGAAACGTAGGAAGCCACAAAAGAAGCTTGTCCTTGATATTTTCCAATTTTGCACTCTCCAGCATTTCATCTGTTCTTGGTTCCCCGCAAATTACAATCTGTTCATCACTACAATTAAAGCTTTCTTTAATTATACCACGAAAAAATTCAGATGTACATAAAATATGTGTAAAGTAATTATAGTCGGTGTTTTCTGCACCCGAAACCATGTTTCCGATTTTTTTCAACGGCATTCCGTGCCAGAGGTTGAAAACCTGCTGTCCGTTTCTTGGCTTTACAGGATATTTTCCAAAGCAATAAAAAGCGTATTTACAGCTAAAAAAACTAAAAAGTCCCCTTAGATTACTCATAAAACGGACATTTTTCTCAGCCTTTTGTTTTTTATAGTCATTAAGACTGCATATTATTTTATAATCGTTGTTATATCCATTATTAATAAGATAGTCATAAACAGCCTTCACGTTATCACGAAAACCTAAATTAGAGTAAAGAAAAATCTTTTTTTTATTTTTCGGTACTATACTATTTATAACGTTCAGAAAAGACCATAGCTTTCGTGGAGCGGATCTTAAATTCATTTTCTATCCGTCCTTCTTAAAAATTTTGAATAAATTATTATACGCAGCTTGTTTGGCACAAGTCCAACTGCAATATGGGCAAAGCTTGCGGCAATAAAATCACTAAAGCTACAGAAGCCTTCCTTGTAGATTTTTTTTCGGAATTTCAACGCTTCCATAGTATATTCAAAGCCGCCACGTCTGCCATACATACTCTTTCCAGCACGCATATAAACTAAAGGCTGTTTAATATTATACGCTCTGCAACCACGTCCAAGCATTCTGAGCCAAAGATAATAATCTTCAAACCAACGGCATTCCAAATATCCGCCCGCCATGTAAACCTGCTGTTTTCTAAAGGCAGTACATGGGTGGTTAAATGGATTTCGACGTCTGGCATATTTTTGAATATGCGCAGAAGTTTTCGGAAGTTCTTTATAGGCAAGAATATTGTCTATACTTTCGTCGAATTCAGCGACGGTTCCGCTTACAATATCTGCATTTTTATTTTTAAATGCATCAAGCTGAAGTTTCATTCTATCTGGAAAAGCAATATCATCGCTGTCCATTCTGGCAACGATATCATTTTTACAGTAATTAAGACCATTCCTAAGAGAAGTAGCAAGTCCCTTATTTTTTTCTGAATATATAACATTTATGTACGAATACTTTTCTTTAAATTCGTCTATAACAAAGTAAAGTGCTGTAGTCAGCTGTCCATCGCATACGATAACGAAGTCGTCTGGTTCAACAGTTTGCTCGACCATACTCCTTATACTTTCACGCAGATTTTCCGGTTTTTCCTTTGCATAAACTGACATCAAAACAGAATAAGCTGCCGACATTATTTAACTCCTCACCTTCTCTAAGAAATACACTCTTTAGTATACCTCTTTGTGATAATAATGTCAAGATTTTGAAATGAATAAAAAATATGCCATTTGGCGGAAATGGTTAAACTTCTCCGCCTAACGGCGAAGGAAGTTTAGGCCAAGTCCCGTTCTAACCATTTATAACTAAATCCTGTAGCTTCTCCTGCATTTTTTTAACGTCCTTATATTGCTTTGCAATAGAGTAATCTCGTCCGTTGCTGTCAGCCGCCTGAATTATTATAGATTCGAGCAATTTTTTGAAAACATATAATAAAAGGCTCATTTCTTCAGAGTCGAAATCAAGTGTATATTTTTTTGCATTATCCTTTTTAAAAGTTGCGTTGGCAAAGGTGTATACTTTAATTCCTTTGGATTCTCTGAGTGAAACCGCTGTTACATATAATGAAAATTTATCACCATCTGTAAGACCTGATGCAGCACCAGTAGAAGCGAGCAGGTCATAACCGCCATCAATTCTGTCATCTCTTAGAATTTTCATATAATCACGATTTCTTTTCAATACAATTCCGCTTATTTTTCTTATTCCCATTATGTATACCTCCAATAAATAATATGAACTCAATATAGGTTCACATTAGCATTATACCATATAATTATAATAAAATAAACCTATAGTAGGTTCAATTTGGAGGCGAATTATGAAAAAGAATGAAAAACATCTATCTTTAAGGATTGATGAAAAATTACTTCGTAAATTTGAGTGTGTTGCAAAATATGATGACCGTTCAATGAATTGGTTGCTATTATCTTTAGTTCGCAAATGCGTTGCAGATTTTGAAGAAGAACATGGTGAATTAATAATTGAAAATTGACAAAAAACGACACCCATGTTATAATTAAAAACATGGGTGTCTGTATAGAACGGTTTATTTCGCTATGCCCGCCGAACGGCGAATGGATGCAACGTCACGTTGCCCCTCGGAGACGAGGTGATTGCTATGAATATTATGGAAGTACTTACATTTTTACTTGTAATTATTGAAATAGTTAAACTTGGCAATAATACAAAAAAGAAATAACCGCCCCATAGACCAAAATGTAGCGGTTATTTTTAAACGATATATTGAGGGATGAACCGCTTATCGCAGACACCCTTTTCATTTACTATTATACCATATTCATATTAAAAGTCAAGTATTCTGTTGTAGTGAAATTTGCAATAATGCAAATTGACAAAAAGCGACGCCCATGTTATAATTAATGGCATGGGTGTCTGTATAGAACGGTAGGCGGTTCAATTCTTTCCCTCGGAGACGAGGTGATTGCTATGAATATTATGGAAGTACTTACATTTTTACTTGTAATTATTGAAATAATTAAACTTGGCAATAATACAAAAAAGAAATAACCGCCCTCATCGTCCAAAATGTAGCGGTTATTTTTTAACTCAAGCATAGAGGGATGAACCGCTTATCGCAGACACCCTTTTCATTTACTATTATACCATATTCATATTAAAAGTCAAGTATTCTGGCGAAGGGTTGATTTTTTTATTTTATTATGTTTTGTTTTTAATATTAATTTCGCCATATTCTTTTTCAAACTTTGCACTATGATTGCGAATAAGATATAAAATTTGTGCATTTGCTGAACGTCCATTATAGCTACATACATAACGAAATTTTTTAAGCAAATCATCTTCAATCCTAAGGGTAAAATGTTTTTCATTCTTCATATTCATCCTCCTTTTCAAATTATAATACACGGACATTTCATAAAAAAAGTTATGTAGAAAAAAGAAGGAATGCGAAATTCATGAAATGACCGTATATATAATAATTTTATTATACACTAAATAAAAATTTTATGTTGTAACTAGAGTTAATTTAGAGTTATTATAATGCTGATATTTTTATAATAGGTTACATCTTAATTACAAACTATTGTTAATAAAATTACCATTCGCAATATATTGAGTATGAATATACTTTTTTTGAAAATCCGTCCAAAGCAATCTGAAACTTCAATAATAAATTTTCAAATCAAATACAAGACTTGACCGTTTCCTGAACGTCCTTCATATTTGGATAGATAATGAAGTTTTCTTTTACAATTTTTTTAGTTACTCTGGTGTTAAAAACAGTCCACTGGACTGTTTTTAAGGCTGGTAGAACTCGACGAAAGCACACTTAGGTATTTTTTTTCACTTGTAAAAAAGATACCTAAGTGTGCTTTCGCAAAAATTCACCAGAAAAAATCGGCTTGAACGATGGAGATTTCGCTTGTTGTGACAAGCGACCAAGGCTCTGCCTTTGGAAACCGCAAGCCTTTAAAAAGGCTTGACCTAAACTTTCTTCGCCGTTCGGCGGGTCTAATCAACTTCGCCCGCCGAACGACAATTTTATGTTGCATCACGCTGCTATGACGTAAAATCTTCTATAAGCGTCTTTAACTCTTTCTCAGTTTTAACATATATCCCGTTTTGCAGTTGATCACGATCAAATTCGGACATCAACGAAACAGAAACTCCCAAAAGCTTATACGGTGTTTCGCTTTCGCCTCGGAAAACAGCAAGCTCACCGTCAAATTCCTTTAATGTAAATCCTATTGCTTCCTGTGTTTCAATTATAATATTACTGCTTTCCAACTCCCTTTTGTGCGCCTCAGCACGCTGCCCTTTTGCAGAATATGCCATTGAAACAATTATAATAATAGCTGACAGCGCCAATGCTGTTATTATTGTATAAATTATATGTTTGCGTGTCATAATAAAACCTTCCTCCTGATTTTTATTCCTCTGAATAGAGTCTTTTCTCATTTTTCATAAGTATTTCTCTTATTATTACCCGTTTTTTTCAAAATATACCACCTAAATTTTTTAAAAAAGACTTAACAGCAGTTAAAAAGTATGCTATAATTATAACGTGTACGAATACATAAGAAAAGTAACCGGGAAACGTCCCGAAATATATAAAGCGTTACAGAGGTATTAAATTATGACAGACAACAGAAACCAGCGAAACGTAAATCCAAAAAGCAAGCCAAACCGTAAACCAGCGGAAACGCCACGAACTGAAAATTCACAACCTGTAAGATCGCCGTACGCTGCATATTCAAACACGAATAAAAGACCTGTCAGCGAAAAAGCGGGTGTTCAAAAGCCTGTAAGGCAAACTGAACAGATATCAACAAAGAAGCCAACAGCAAAACAAACTCCTGCTAATACCGCAAATGGAAAGCCATCTGGTAATCCTAGAAAAAAGAAAGCTGAACCGAAAAAGTTTTCAATGGCAAGAAAAATTGCCGCTATTTTAGGTACGACATTGCTTTCAATCTTCCTTGTTGTTATTATCACGGGTACAATCGTTGCAACAGCAATGACGGTTTATGTTCTTGAATTCATGGACGAAACCTCTGATGTAACAATAACAGAGCTTGCGAGTAGCGCAAATACCATTATCTATGCACAAAAAAATGAAAAGGAATTGGTTCAGCTCTATACTGTAGCTAACGAAATCCAGCGCGTTCCTATTGATATTGAAGAAATCCCACAGCACGTCCGTGATGCTTTCGTATGTGTTGAGGATGAACGTTTTTATTCTCATGAGGGTATTGACTACAAGCGTACCTTTGCAGCGTTTGCAAATATGTTCATTCATATCTACGATACAAATCAGGGTGGTTCAACGATAACTCAGCAGCTTATTAAAAACCTGACTGGTGATGATGATCCAAGTCCTGAAAGAAAAATCAGAGAAATTTTCAGAGCAATGCAGTTCGAGAAGAAATATTCAAAGGACGAAATTCTCGAAAATTATCTTAACTACATCGGTTTCGGCGGCCCGACAAACGGAATACAGCTTGCAGCTATAAAGTATTTCGGAAAAGATGTTTCCGAGCTTACAATTGCTGAGGCGGCTTGTCTTGCGGCAATTCCAAAGAGTCCGGAAACACTTAACCCTTTTGCAGAGTATCAGGACGACGAAACTGGCGAATGGATTAACACTGGTAAGGCTGAAAATCGTGACAGACAGGAAAGTGTTCTTTATCATATGTATAAAAATGGTGCTATTTCTTACGATCAATACCACAAAGCACTTGACGAAGAACTTATTTTTACAGACTCAAAAGAATACAAAAAGGCTCATCCTGAGGCAGATGCTGACAATATGATGGATGAAGAAAAGGCTAACTCATGGGTTGTTGATACAGCAATGAGAGAGTACGCAGCTGTTTTGATGGACGAATATGGAATCACCGAAGATGAAGCTTTTGCAAGAATAAACAGCGGCGGTTACCAGATTTATACAACAGTTAATCTTGAAATGCAGAAATATGTCGAAGAAAAATATCTCGATATAAGCAATCTTATGGATCCCGACTCAAACTGTTCATGGGATGAAAACGACAACAGAATTTATCCACAGTCAGCATTTATTGCCATGGATTATAATGGTGAAATTCAGTGTGTTGTCGGTGGAATTGGCGAAAAAACGGTATCTCTTGGCTTTAACAGAGCGACTATGGCACAAAGACAGCCGGGTTCATGTATAAAACCAGTTACAACTTATGGTCTGGCACTTTCAACTGATCACATTCATTGGGGAAGTATGTATAAGGATTCCCCGATTCAAATTGAGGGCGGTAAGGACTGGCCACAAAACTATGACTACACATGGCCTGGAAACAGCATTCCAATTTATGATGCCCTAAGACGTTCAAGAAATACTGTCCCTGCACAGCTTTGTAAAGAACTTACCCCGCAGTCAGTATTTAACTTTGCAACTCAAAATCTGGGACTTGAGCTAGTTGATATTACAGAATCAGGTAAATCGGATATTGCTTATGCGCCTTTGACAATCGGTGCGTTGACTAACGGTGTTTCAATTGAAAACCTTGTTAATGGTTATTTGCCATACGGAAACGGCGGAACTTATTATGGAGCTCACATCATAAGCCGTGTTGAAAAGGGTGATGGTTCAATTGTTTATCAAAACGATGGAAATCCACACGAAGCAGTTGATAAGGAAACCGCTTATGTTATGAACAAGCTGTTGCAGGAAGTTATTAAAAACGGTACAGGTACTGCTGCACAGCTTTCAAACAAAACTGTTGCAGGTAAAACTGGTACTTCAGAGGATTGGAATGACCTTTGCTTTGTTGGTTTGACAGAGGACTTTGTAAGCGGTGTCTGGATTGGATATGATCAAAAAGAGATGCTGAATACTGGTCTTTCATCTGCGAAGGTTTGGTATAACATTATTGGTGAATACGCTGATAGCGTGAAATCTGATAAAAGCTATCCTGAATGTGATGACGTTATTTCAGCATCGACTTGCACATCATCAGGTATGATTGCAGGTGATAGCTGTTCTAAGGGTGTAACTGGTTATTGGAAGTCAACAAATGCACCATATTGTTCCAATCATTACTATTCGTCACCTTCAAAAACAAAGACAGAAGATGATGAAGAAGAGGTTGAAGACGAAAGCAGTTCAGAGGCAGAGAGCAGCTCTGTACCTGACGAAAGTAGTATAGAAGTTGTTCCAGCTCCGGATTCATCATCGTCTGAATCCTCGGCTGATCAGAGCAGTGCCACAGAATAGGAGAAATTTTGAATAATAAAATAAAATTGACTTGTCCTTGTCATTTTGGACTTGAAAGTGTATTAAAATTTGAAGTAAATAAAATCGGCGGAGAAAATATAACCGTAAAGGACGGCAGAGTAAGCTTTGAGGGCGGATTAGAATTGATTGCGAGAGCAAACATCTGCCTTTCAACTGCTGAAAGAGTATTAATCGAGCTTGCTGAGTTTCGTGCTACTTCATTTGAAGAACTTTTTCAGGGCGTAAAAAGAATTCCGCTTGAGGATTTCATCGGTCTGAAGGACGCATTCCCTGTAAAAGGGCACTCGTTAAATTCTGCACTTCACAGTATTCCAGACTGTCAGTCTATTATAAAAAAAGCCTCAGTTGAGCGTTTGAAGGAAAAATACCATACAGGTTGGTTTGAAGAAACTGGCCCGATTCATCAGATGCAGTTTGCTATTTTAAAGGATATTGTTACTATTTACCTTGACACAAGCGGAGCTGGACTTCACAAAAGAGGTTATCGCAGAAACGCCAATGCTGCACCTATCAAGGAAACATTGGCGGCAGGAATTATTGACCTTGCAAGAGTAAGAAGCAACAGTATTGTATGCGACCCATTTTGTGGAAGTGGTACATTCCTGATTGAATCAGCTCTTAAAGCTTTAAATATTCCACCGTGTATTAACCGAAAGTTTGCTGCTGAAAGCTGGGAATGTATTGGATCTGATATATGGAGCAGCGAAAGACAGCGTGCAATCAGCCTTGTAAATAAAGATGCTGATTTCAAGGCGTTTGGATTTGACATTGATTATGATGCAATTACACTTTCAATTGAAAATTCAAAAAAAGCCGGAGTTAAAACCCGAATCAGAATTGACAAAGGCGATATACACGACTATGAGCCAATTCCGGGTAGTATTACGCTTTGTAACCCACCGTATGGCGAAAGAATGCTTGAAATCCGTGAGGCTGAACAGCTTTATACAGCGATGGGAAAGGTTATGAATCCATCTGCTGAAAATCCATGTTACATAATTTCACCTCATGAGGAGTTTGAAAACTTTTTTGGAAAGAAAGCTGATAAAAAGCGTAAGCTTTATAACGGCATGATTAAATGTAATCTTTATATGTATTTTAAATAGCAGCGTGACGCTGCACCAATCGCCGTTCGGCGGGAGAATTTAACTGCCCCGTCGAACGGCGATTTGATTAAAATATATTGGTTAATCTCGGAATTTCACTTTCAACAATCCATTTAAGTGCTGACTTCGCCGTATCAAATTCAGCATTCAGCTCATCGTTTTCGGATTCGATAAGCGACCTCAGACGTGAAATCGAATCCTGTGCAGTACCGATTTTATCGTTGTTTACGAACACACTCGCATGATTATGAAACTCCTCCCACTCCTCTAAAAGATTATCCATAGCCTCTAACGCTTCTTGTGTCTTACCGCTCATTGAAAGTGATTTTGTATAATCTATCATATCAATAATTTCATTTGTTTCTTTTTTAAGCATAAAAAAACTTGTAATTCCCAAAACTATAATTGCAATTAAAATACCAAAACTTATCTTAATTCTTATCACTTTTACTGCTCCTTTTTATCAGATTATATTCTCCGCTTTTATCTAATGTAAGCAAGAAAATATTAGGCAATTCAAGGTGCTTACGCTCAATCAGTTCATAAACCCATTGCTTTGTAAACCCTGTTTCCTGAAGCCCCTGTTCAATAATCTTACCGTCTGAAACAACTATTACTGGTGGATCTGCAGAATTACCAGTTAAATTTAAATCAGTATTAGTAACATTTCGCTGGGCAAACTTTTCATAAACGGAGACACTGCCGTTAGTTTCCACTACTGCGAACTGAACAGCTGATACATCAAAAACACTGTTACCACGAAGTGCTGTCATAAGGTCATCTACTGAAAATCTGAGTTCCTTCATAACATTCTGATCAAGAATTCCATCACGGATTATTACCTTTGGACTTCCAGACACAATATGCCTTAGATTTTTTGACTTGAGAGATAACCACGACATAATAACCTCAAAGCAAACAAGCGAAAGAATTGGCAATGTACCCATAATTAAAGGTATATCCAGATCCTCAAGGGGTAAGGTTGCTATGTTGGAAACAAGTATTGTAATGACAAGCTCTGATGGCTGTAACTCCCCTATCTGACGTTTTCCCATCAGCCTTACAGAAAAAATTACAATAATGTATAAAATAATGGCACGAATAAATACTATATTCATTAAAATTAATCCTTTCAGAAATAATCATTTTTGCATTAAAGTTATTCTACACAATATTTACTAAACTATTCTGAAAAAACTATTTTTATAAAATCTGTTGTATTACGTTGTTTATATATTGACTTTTTTCGTATTTTAGAGTAAAATAAAATAGAATAATTATAGGTAACACCGTATAAATTTACCAAACGGTATTGCCCATAGCTGATGAAAGGAAATAATATCAATGATACCTAATAATGAAAAAATCATGGACAAAATTGTAGATCTCTGTAAATCAAAGGGATTTGTTTTCCCCGGCTCTGAAATTTATGGCGGTCTTGCTAACACCTGGGATTACGGTCCACTTGGTGTTGAACTTAAAAATAATATTAAAAAGGCTTGGCTTAAAAAATTCGTTCAGGAAAATAAGTATAACGTTGGTCTTGACAGTGCTATTCTTATGAACCCACAAACATGGGTTGCTTCTGGTCATATCGGTGGTTTCTCAGATCCTCTTATGGATTGTAAGGAATGTAAAACACGTCACAGAGCTGACAACCTTATTGAAGATTTTGATGGCACTAATGTTGCTGGCTGGTCAAATGAACAGATGACAGACTATATTAGTGAACATAATATTTGCTGTCCAGATTGTGGCAAGTCAAATTTCACTGACATTCGTCAGTTTAACCTTATGTTCAAAACATTTCAGGGTGTAACTGAGGGTTCAAAGTCTGAACTTCACCTTCGTCCTGAAACTGCTCAGGGGATTTTTGTTAATTTTGCTAACATTCAGCGTTCAACAAGAAAGAAAGTACCTTTCGGTGTTGCACAGGTTGGTAAGTCATTCAGAAATGAAATCACTCCTGGTAATTTCATTTTCCGTGTTCGTGAATTTGAACAGATGGAACTTGAATTCTTCTGTAAGCCAGGTACTGACCTTGAATGGTTTGCATATTGGAGAAACTTCTGCAAGAATTTCCTTCTAACTCTTGGTTTAAAGGAAGAAAATATTCGTCTGAGAGATCACTCTGCTGAAGAACTTTGCTTCTATTCAAAGGCAACAACTGACTTTGAATACCTATTCCCATTCGGTTGGGGTGAGCTTTGGGGCGTTGCTGACAGAACAGACTACGACCTTACACAGCACATCACAACAAGTGGTAAATCACTTGAATACTTCGATCCAGAAACAAATGAAAAGTACATCCCTTATGTTATCGAACCATCACTTGGTGTTGAAAGACTTTTCCTTTCAATCGTAACTGAGGCTTATGATGAAGAAGAACTTACAGCTGTTGACAAAAACGGCAATGAAAAGAAAGACGTAAGAACAGTTATGCATTTCCATCCTGCTCTTGCACCTTACAAGGCAGCAATTCTTCCTCTTGTTAAGAAGCTTACTCCTAAGGCTGAAGAAGTATTTGAAATGCTTTCAAAGCACTTCATGGTTACTTTTGACGAAACTGGTACTATCGGTAAGAGATACCGCAGACAAGACGAAATCGGTACACCTTTCTGTATCACATATGACTTTGACACACTTGAAACTGACGGCTGCGTTACAGTTCGTGACAGAGATACTATGGAACAGGAAAGAGTTAAGATTGAAGACTTGGTTGAAAATATCAACAAGAAAATCGAACTTTAATACAAGTTTCAGGTCAGGTCTTTATAAGACTTGACCTGACTTTTTATATTACATAACAGAAAATGGCTATTTCTTTGACACAACAACCCGTTTCAGGTTGTCGAAAAAGTGTAATTCTAACTTTTGAATTTTATTTTATAAAAGCTTTTAGTTATTCTGACGTTTTAAAACTTCCCCACTATCGTGCGTTTTGAAAGGTTGATAGAACTCGACGTCTGTTACTTAGGTATCTTTTTTCACTTGCAAAAAAGATACCTCTTGTCGCTACGACGACAATTCACCAGAAAAAATGCGCCTGAACGATAAAGAGTTTCGCTCTCTGCGGAGAGCGACCAAGGCCCTGCCTTTGGATACCGCAATTTTTGAAAAAATCGAGTAAACTTTTATATCGCCGTTCGGCGGTGACAGTCAACTTATTTCGTTGATTGCTACCTTTTTCGACAGACTGAAACGGGCTGTTGCATTGACGCAACAGCCCGTTTAAATTTATTTTTGATAAAATTCATCAGTTTTTTTCTTTTTTCTGATAATCATAACAGAAACAATTATAATTGCAACAAATGCTACTGCTGAAACAACCACAATCGCTATAATATAAGGCAAATCCTTATTGCCATCGATATATTTTATTGATACATGATTGCTTTTTGCGTAGTCCTTTGCAGCAGTTTCAAAATTCGCATGAATTTTAAACTCGGATAGTTTATGGAATTTACCTTCCTCGTCATCTGTAAAGCCGAGTGCATATTCTCCGATTGTTTTAACAGAGTCTGGAATAGTAATTTCCTTTAATGATGTACATTCCAAAAATGCGTACTCTCCAATTGAAGTGACGCTTGATGGAATTTCAATACTTGTTAGCGAAGTACAATCACAGAAAAGGCTGCCGCTGATTTCCGTCAGCTTTTTAGAAAGATTTATGCTGGTAAGTGCAGTACAGTTTGAAAAAACAGCTTCTCCTATTGCTTCAACCTTATCAGTCATAGTGATTTTTTCAATGTATGGATTATCGAAAAAGGCACCTGCTGGAATATACAAAACTGTTTCAGGGATTGAAAATTCTGTTACGTTTTTTCCCATAGGGAACACTTCAAGAATTGTTTCGTTTTCTGAATACAGAACACCTTCAATTGCTTTGAAATAGGTGCTTTTTGGTGAAACCTCAAACTTTTCTAAGTCTGAACAGCCTAAAAAAGCAAGCGAACCGACAGATGTCAGGGTTGATGGAATAGTAATAGTTTTTATTCCACGGCAGTAATAAAAGGACATTGAGCCAAGTGTTTCAAGACCTTCCCAAAGGTTCAGCGACTCGCCAAGCTTAGAGTATGCAAAGGCATAGTTTCCAACAGTAGTTACTGTTTCAGGAATTGTAATGTTTTCTAAACTATCACAATAGCTGAAGGCATAATCTCCGATTGTTGTTACAGATTCAGGGATATCAATTTCGTTTAATTTACTGCACACAGCAAAGCATTGTGCTGAAATTTCAGTAATTCCCTCTGGGATTTTTACGGATTCAAGTTTTTCACAACCTGCAAAAGCACCGGCTCCGATATATCTCAAACCCTCTGCAAGTTCAACTGAACGTAGATTTGGAGATTCGGCAAAAGCATTATCATAGATTCCAAGAATTGTGTACCCATCTACTTTTTCTTGTATATTAACTGAAGTTGTGTTGATGTTACAAGCCGTTACATATACACCACCATCAGCCTTGTTATACGTCAAAACCTCATCTGTAAAGGTGTCCCCCTCATACAGTACTGGGGCTGACGGTAAGCTGACAACGTCTTCTGTAGAAGTTTCCTCATCAGCATAAACTGGCAAAACAGTTCCAGCCAAAATTGCTGAGATTGACAAAAATGTGAATATCACTTTTTTAGGGGCAAATTTCATTCTTCTTCCTCCGTATCGTCTTCTTCGGACTCATCTTCCCCATCATCTGTACCTTTAGATTTTTTTACAATTGCAACAATAACTGTGATTACTAATATACCACCAACAACGCAAATTCCAGCAATAATACCAGGTGCTAGCCCATCTTTTTTATCCTCTTCATTTTGAGGTGATTCTTCTCCCAGAACTTCATCAAGTGCTAAAAATGTAATACCACTTTCTGTAGAATATGTCTTTGCATAGCTGGTGCTATAACCTTTTATCAAAAAGTTTTCATTAACAACAATCTGGTCTTCATCGTCTGTATGAAAGCCAAATGCACTATATCCGATATTTGTTATAGTTGCTGGTATTTTAATAGATGTTATTCCAGTTGAACAAAAGGCTGCTTGTCCTACTTCAGTAAGTGTAGTCGGAAATTCAATCAGTTCCAATGACTCACATTTAAAAAATGATGCGTTACCGATTTTCTGTAGGTTTGTTGGTAATGTTACGTCTTTGAGCTTAGTACATCCCGAAAACATAAAATTTCCTATTGCAGCAATTTTGTCTGGCAAAACAATTGATTCAAGTGAAGTACATTCTGAAAATGTAAAATTCCCTATAAATTCAACACTTTCAGGAAGGGTTATTTCTTTTAAATCCTTGCACATTGCAAAAGCGCTTGAGTTTATTGCAACTACTCCCTCAGCAAGAGTATAACTTTCGGTTTTCTTTCCGGTTGGATAAGACATAAAAGCCAGTCCGTCTTTTCCAACCAATGCGCCATCACTATCAGCCGTATAAATTTCATTTTTTTCGTTTACCTTAAATTCCATTAGTGAAGTACAGCCATAAAATGGGTAATATCCAAAGTCGGCAAGGTTTTCGGAAATAGTTATTTCCGTTATCTTTTCATTAAGGTAAAATGTCTTATCTCCAAGTCCCTTAACCACATAATCATCAATGGTTTCAGGGATTTCAACCTTAGTGTCTTCGCCGGTATATTCTTCTAAAAATGCAACATCACTTCCGTCATCATAGGTTTTAACGGAATATTTGTAATCACCGCTTGTTATATAGTTATCTTCTTCAGAACCTTCCTCATCGGAATACAAATCTTCCTCTGCAAAGCCTTCGGCATAAGCTGGGAATGACATAAATGATACTATTGCAGATGTAGCAATAAAAAAGGCCGCAATATTCTTTTTTAAACTCATAAAAGTTCTCCATTATTTATTTCTGCCGCAGAATTTTTGAGTTCTGCGGCAGATTAATTTATTCTACTGTTACTGATTTAGCAAGATTTCGTGGCTTATCAACATCATTCCCCTTCAGTACTGATGTATAGTAAGCTATAAGCTGAAGTGGTACAACAGCTGTCATAGGCATAAGAATATCGTCAAAATCAGGCAATCCGAACTTGTAATCCGCAACGTCCTTATCAGGTTCATAGCTATCGTGGCAAACCAGAATAACCTTAGCGCCTCTCGCCTTAACTTCCTTAATATTGCTGATAGTTTTTTCAAAAAGTGCCTTTTGTGTTGCAACAGCAATAACAGGCATACCGTCTGAAATCAATGAAATAGTTCCGTGCTTTAATTCACCAGCAGCATAAGACTCAGAATGAATGTATGATATTTCTTTAAGCTTTAAAGAGCCTTCCATACTCAAAGCATAGTCAAGACCTCTGCCGATATAAAGTAGACTGTCCGCTGTTATAAGTGCAGATGCGATATATTGTGTATGTTCCTTGCTTTTCAGGATATCTTCAATATAGTCAGGAGTTTTTTGAAGTAGTGCTGTCAATCTGCGGCACTCTGTTTCGTCAATAGCTCCCACTGCAAGGGCAAATTCAAAGGCCAGTAAGTACATTACAGCAATCTGAACCATATAAGCCTTTGTCGATGCAACGGCAATTTCAGGGCCTGCATGAGTATAAATCAGCATGTCAGCCTCTCTTGCAATTGAGCTACCCTTTGCATTAACGATAGCAAGCGTTGTTGCTCCAAGAGTCTTTGCCAATCTCATAGCGGCAAGACTGTCGGCTGTTTCACCAGACTGAGAAATTATAATAACAAGATCCTTATTTGTAATCAACGGATCACGATATCTGAATTCAGACGCAATATCAACTATAACCGGAACTCTTGCAAGCTTTTCTATAACATACTTACCAACCATTCCAGCGTGCATAGCTGTACCACACGCAACAACGTAAACCTGATTAAACTCTTTTAGCTTTTCAGGAGTAATTCCACATTCTTCAAGATTTGGAAGTCCGTCAACAATTCTTGGCGAAATTGTTGTTTTAATAGCTGTTGGCTGTTCATAGATTTCCTTTAGCATAAAATGCTCGTAGCCGCCCTTTTCAGCAGCATCCATATCCCAATCAGCAGTTTTCAATTCCTTGCCGATTTCCTTTTTATGCTTATCATAAACCTTTATACCGTCATTATCAAGCCTTGCGATTTCGTCATGTTCAAGCAGATAATAATCTTTTGTATATTTAAGAATTGCAGGCACATCTGATGCAATAAAGCTTTCGTTTTCGCCAACACCAACAATAAGTGGGCTTTCACGTCTTACAGCGTAAACCACGTCTTTAAAATCAGCAAATACAATCCCAAGCGCAAAAGAGCCGGTAACCTCGTTCATTACCTTTATAATAGTATCAAGCGGGTTTCCGTTATAGTAAAAATCAAGAAGCTGTGCTACAACCTCTGTATCTGTTTCGCTTGCAAAGCTTCTTCCCTGAGCAACAAGGAAGTCCTTTAGTTCTTTATAATTTTCAATAATTCCGTTATGTACTATTGTAACTCTTTCGCCACCATGAGGATGTGAATTCACATCTGAAGGTTCGCCATGAGTTGCCCAACGTGTATGACCTATTCCAGCGTGACCTGATGGTTTTTCAGTGACCTTCATTTTTTCTTCAAGGTCTTTAAGTCTGCCCTTTGATTTTGCAACCTTTATTTCACCGTTTTCAAAAATAGCAATACCAGCGGAATCATAACCTCTGTATTCAAGCTTTGAAAGTGCATCCATAAGAACGTCAGTACATTCTCTAGGCCCTACATATCCAACTATTCCACACATATTATCGTATGATTTGCAAAAAAGCAAATCTTCTCCCTTCGTATGTTTAATATAAAAAATGATATTTAAACTATTAAATTCTTCACTATATTATATCACAGGTACGAGAAAAATGCAACAGACAAAGGCGCTGATATGTGGTAAATGTGTGAAAAACAGCTAAAAATCTATAATTCGGCAGGAATAGTTAACTGGGGGTATGCTGTTCGGCGGGGACTGTTCAATCGCTCCGCCGTTTGGTTTCTCATCGCAACTGGCTAAACATATAATGTCAAAGCAGAACTCAAAGTTCTACACCCTTTATAATTACACCCTGTAGCTTCCCTTGCATTTTTTTAACATGCTTATATTGCTTTGCAATAGAATAATCTTTCTCATTGCTGTCTGCTGACTGAATTATTATAGATTCGAGGAATTTTTTGAAAACATACAATAAAATGCTCGTTTCCTCAGAATCAAATTCTAACGTATACTTCCTTGAGTTATCCTTTTTTAATGTTGCGTTAGCAAAAGTATAAACCTCGATTCCCTTGGATTCTCTCAGTGAAACGGCTGTTATATATAGTGTAAATCTGTCACCGTCTGTAAGATTTGATGCCGCTCCGGTAGTAGCCAACAAGTCATAACCACCATCAATTCTCCCATCCCTGAGGATTTTCATATAATCACGGTTTCTTTTTAACACAACTCCACTTATTTTTCTTGTTCCCATGTTGTTTGCCTACCTTTAAAATATTTTTTCTTGACAATAGTATAACCATAATTGGTTATATACTTTATTATACAATAATATTAAAATATAATCAATACTATATTTAGGAGTGGTTATATGTTTGAAGTTGAGAATAAATTTAAAAATGCAAATATTTCTCGAACAATAAGATTTACCGAAAAAATATTTGAAGACCTTAATAGGGTTGCAGATGAAAACAATATCTCTTTAAATCTGTTGGTTTTACAATGCTGTTGCTATGCGTTGGACAATATGAAACAGGATGAGGTTGAAAAATAACATGATGTGAATTAATGCAAAATAAAATGTCAAGCAGTCATAAATAGAACGCTTGACATTTTGTTTTATGAAATTTATTATTTCTCTGTCATTTCAAAAATTTCAGTAAAGCTAACCCTATGTGCTTAATTTTGTAGGAGCAGCCATTGTCAGTATATTTAAAATTTCGAAAAACTAAATCTAGCAACTCAACTAACCCTAGCACTCTCAACGAATCCCCCGTACTTTCTTTTTTCACACGCCCCAAAAGAAAAGAACCAAAAAAAGCTCTTAAATGATAATGCATTTTGCTCTTTGCGATGAGTGAACAAAGATGCTGTCTTTGGTCACTGCAACCCTTTAAAAAGGGTTGACCTGAACTATATCGCCATTCGGCGGATATAATTAACTTTTTTGAATTGCTATCTTTTTCGACAGAATGAATTATTTATAATAGTTTTCTGTAGTTTTTCCTGCATTTTTTTAACATCCTTATATTGCTTTGCAATAGAATAATCTTTCTCATTGCTGTCTGCTGACTGAATTATTATAGATTCGAGGAATTTTTTGAAAACATACAATAAAATGCTCGTTTCCTCAGAATCAAATTCCAGCGTATATTTCTTTGCGTTATCCTTTTTTAGTGTTGCGTCAGCAAAAATATAAACCTTGATTCCCTTGGATTCTCTCAGTGAAATAGCTGTTACATATAGTGTAAATCTGTCACCGTCCGTAAGATTTGATGCCGCTCCGGTAGTAGCCAACAAGTCATAACCGCTGTCTACTCTCCCATCTCTGAGAATTTTCATATAATCACGGTTTCTTTTTAATACAACTCCACTTATTTTTCTTGTTCCCATGTTTCTAACCTTTATTCTAAATTTTTGTATACTTAAAATAAGTATACTAGCTACATTATATCACAGAATTATCTTAAAATATACTTATATCAAGATGTTTTGAGGTGAAAATTATGAGAAATAAAGAAAATAAACACATAGGCATTGAAATTAATAAAGAATTACATTATAAACTTCATTACATTTCCAAATATGAAGGACGTTCAGGAAATGGACAGATTCTTTATTTACTTCGCAAATGCATTGCAGAATTTGAAAAAGAGCATGGTGAAATTGAAATTAAAGATTAGTTTATAATTATGAGGAAGTGGTTTGTTACACAAAAGCTTCCTCATAGTTTTATAATATGAACTTTTATTTTACAAAATGTTTTAGTTGTTTTGGTGTTAAAAACAGTCCACTGGACAGTTTTTAAGGCGATAAGCTTTCGCTCTGCCTTTGGAAACCTCAATTCTTGAAAAAAATCAAGGCAATACCGCACAAAGATTGTGCGGTCAGCCTGTCGAAAAAGTGTGATTCTGACTTTGAATTTTATTTTACAAAAGATTTTAGTTATTCTGACGTTTCAAAACTTCCCCACTATCGTGCGTTTTGAAAGGCTGATAGAACTCGACGTAAGCATACTTAAGATTCTTTTTTCACTTGTAAAAAAGAACCCTCTTGTCGCCTATGGGCGACAATTCACAAGAAAAAGACGCTTTTAAGGCTGTAAGATTTCGCTCTGCGGAGCGACCAAGGCGCTGCCTTTG
>JAVBRC010000055.1:0-3925 GCA_031548405.1 Oscillospiraceae bacterium
GAAAACGTCTTGGTTATCGTACTCATGCTGAATTGCATAAAAAGTTTTTTCACTAATGTGTTCACGACAAACGCATGAGCAAACAAGTTGCACAACAAATAACTTCATTAACATCCAAATATGCCGAAAATTTGTGAAAAATCAAGGTAGAAATGATGTTGAATCATGTAAATATAAGACTTATTTGTGCAAAATAGCCTATCATGCGTTTGTCGTGAACCCCTATGATCAAGTTTTCACGAGACATTTATTCATTTCTGTATCAGCTGAAATAAACATCTCTTTTCCTAGATTCTAGGACATCAATTGCAATCAAAAAGTAGGAGCAGGACTATGCCTGCTCCTACCCATATATCATCAATAAAAATCAATATAATTGGAATCTACCCAACCATAATAGTCACCATCATCCGAATCCCATAATTCATACCACGTAATACCATAATTTGTGCATACATTTTTCGCTGTAACATGCCAGGTATCGCCTAAACTATTTCTTACTTTTTGGGTTGCTCCTCCATTTACAACGTATTCTGTTGTAAATCCTGCAACTACTCCTCCATGACAATTGATTTGACCTTTCCAATTGGTTACAGATTGAGAACTTGCAGAATTGGATTTACTATCAATCGATTCTGGAATACTGCATGAAATTATTTCGCCTGCATTTCCATTTACATCATACGGCGTAATTGAAACCGTGGCTGATTCATTTGCACCAACCGCGTTAAAACCAGTAATCTCAATTGGATTTCCATAATTATAGTCAAATGAACCAATAAACCGAGTTGTACCAAAAGCCATTAAAGTAACGTCAATATAAGAATACCCTCCGCTTGGAAATAAGTAGCTCCTTGACCCCTCATAAGGAGCATTGCTATATGTTTCTACATAAGCATCAATATAAGGTTTCACACCAGAAACTTCACCAACAGTTTTACTGATTAAAAATACTCCCGAGTCATCGGGATATGAAACTGTTTCTCCCTGATAGCTGTCTAAACCATACGTTGTAATTGTACCACTCAAAACGACCTCGCCAGCTGTTGCACCAGTTACTTCAACGCTTACAAGCGAATCATAAATATAAATTGTACTTGTCTCAATATTTGCAGTACCATTGCTACATGTAAGGTTGCTAAGAACAGCAACACCTACATGACCACCAAGTTGCAAACCTGCTTCTTCGATCAGTTCATCTGCTTCAAAAGTGATGCTATATGTTTTACTGTCTGATTTCGCTTCAGTCGTCGTAATTTTTGTCTTAGTTGTAACAGCCACAGTCGTTGTTTCTATCTGAATCCCTTCAGAACTGCTGCTTATTATCATATCTCTCGCATCTATAACATCAGTTGCTTGTTTACCTGTTCCATCTTCCTTATCCGTAGAGAAAATGGTTGAAAACAGCCATTCTCCTCCCATTACCATCAATGCAATCACGGCAAGGCTAATGACGAGTGATAAAACTCTAGAAAGTGGATTTGATTTCTTTTTTGTCGTATCATCATCCTGCATTCTTGCTGTATCCATATCGTGTTCAATTGTTTCATCCTGCGTTTCTTGTGTAGCCGATGTATCAATTGGAATTGTCTGTTCTGAACCACAGTTTTCGCAGAATTTTGTATCATCATCTACCTGACTCCCACATTTATAACAAAACATACTTTTCCTTTCTTATTTATTTTTGTTTTTTATTGCACTAATAACATCTCCGACTGTTGCTCCTGTTCTGCATTTCTGTACAGAATCACCTGTATTTTGAGCATTTCTTATCTGTGATTCTAAAGCAGCAATCATCTGGTCTCTATCATTCATTTTGTTTTTGCGTATCTTTCTTAACTTCACCTTATATTTGCTACCATCTTTTAAGAACAAAAAGAAGCAAGTGTTAACAGAAAAAAAGATAGAAACAGCAATGCTTAGTATCATCAAGCCGAATCCTTCTAAAACAAACTCTGATAAAATACAAGCAAAACCGCAAATAAAAGCAAAGATTGCCGTAAGTATCATTCCAATGCTAACTTTGTTCTCAAATTTAAAGTTATTCACCAAATAATATGGTATCGATATAATCTCTTCGTCATATTGAAGTTCCCTTTGCCATGAAAAATTGTCCTTATCAAATTTGAAAATAACCTTTCCGCCCTTTATATATCGAATAACTGACCTTGTATTTGGGGTATTCTTAAATGTGTATGTATTCCCAATCGCCTGCGAACCTGTAGAAACAGGTGTCGCCTGTACAGGTAAAACTGAATTTACCGCCGTTCCACATTTAGCACAGAACTTCACCCCATCCTTAATCTCATTTCCACATTTTTTACAAAACATATAATTATTCCTTTCTTGATATCAATTTATTTCACACTAAAAGTAATTGATTCGATATCTTCTTCCCATTCAAAATTCTTTTCATCTATCCCGCCACTGTCATAGATGAATTTTATTATGATTTCATCTACATTTTCTGCTACTTTCTCAGGAATTCTAAATACAATGTAACCCTCTTTTGATGCCATTGGTGCAATATATGCATCAACTAGCAAATCGCTAGGTGGAAACCAAAATGAAGCCATTGAAAATTCTTTGCCTTCACAAACAAGTTCTGAATATGAGCGTATAGAATCCATAAAACTACGCTCACTATTGCCATCATTATAAACATTAACTCCGACAATAGCAAAAATCATTCCATCTTCAGCGACATAATCGCCGTCTGCTATGGAATACATTGTATCAAATGATGTAACGCTTATTTCTAATCCGTTTAGTTCAGCGGATTCTCCAATTTCATAGGATGAATCTGCTGAACATGAAACTAATTTTACTATAATAAAAATAACGACAGCAATAAAAGTAATGATAGCAAAACAACCCTTTGAATTCTTCTTTGAACTTTCTTGACCATCTTTATTAATTTGGTCAGTAGGCATAAGGTTTTGCTGAATGTTATGCACTTCTAACGAATCAGAAAGCTTACTATTATTTTTCATATCACTGGAAAGCTCTATTTTTGTACCGCACCCACTGCAAAATAACGTTCCTTCTTTTAATTCTTTACCACAATTTTTACAAAACATAACCAACATCACGCTCCTTTCAACAAAACTCTAATTTCTATATCCCACTTCAACATTATAGCACCTACGGTTCAATTTGTCAACGCCTAAAGTTTATTTCACTTCAAAAAAATTTCCTGTACAATAATAATAAAACCATATTAAACAGGAGGATTTCCAGCAATGAAGATGATCAACTACCACGAAATGGGCATAAGAATCCGCACACAAAGAGAGCTTTTAGGGTACACCAGAGAACAACTTGCAGAAAAACTTGATGTATCCACAAAATTCTGCTCCGATATTGAACTTGGTGTAAAAGGAGTTTCCATTCAAACGCTTGCGAAACTCACAGCCCTTTTAAACCTTAGTGCAGATTATATTCTGTTCGGAGAATGCACGCATGGAAATTCTATGGAGCTGGAAATGCTCTCTCTACTCAACCAGAAATGCCCTGAAAAACACAGAAATCATCTGATTACTATTGTCAATGCGTTTATTCAGTCTGTTTCTGAGGAGTAAAAAGGCTGTGAATTTCTTCCTCTGATAAATCAGGATTTAAATCGAGAATTTCATAAAGAACGAGTAAAACATAGGCATTCACTTTTTCAATTGCTTTTACCTTTTCTGCTTTATCTGTTTCGCCGATTCTCCTGAGCCATATCTCTAACTCGCCGCTATCATAACTGTAAACCAATTCTTCCAAACTAAAACAACGTTTCAGATCATTCAAATGTTCGATATACTCACCATTCATAAACATTTTCCCACCCCCTAGAAAATAGAATACCATAAAATTGAAGATAAGAAAACGCAAAACAGTTCCGAAATATTTTTTCAATTTCGGAACTGTTTTATCTTGACAT
>JAVBRC010000141.1:0-38171 GCA_031548405.1 Oscillospiraceae bacterium
AGGCTAGCGTTCTAACCAACTGAACTACCAGGCCATAAATGGTGGGAACAATAGGGCTCGAACCTATGACCCTCTGCTTGTAAGGCAGATGCTCTCCCAGCTGAGCTATGCTCCCATTTACATTTATCATCGCTGTATCTCCCAGCGACTTAATTATTATACTACACATTTAGGCATATGTCAACCCTTTTTTTGAAAAAAGTTTGAGATTTTTTTAAAAAAGTCCACAAACGCCGTAGAATAGGGATTTATTCGCAAAAAAACTTTTTTAAACTGTAATTTCTTTCTCAAATAACCTTAACATATCAAGCTTTAACCCTCTGTTTTCACTTTGTTCAAGCTTAGGATCGTTTTTCAAAATATTCTCTGCAATTCGCCTTGTATCATTAACCAGCTCCATGTTCCCGGCCAGCTCCGCCATTTTAAGCGGCGGCAGACCATGCTGACGATTTCCAAAAAAATCTCCCGGCCCTCTCATCTTTAAATCTTCTTCAGAAATCTTAAAACCATCAGATATGCTACTCATAATCTTCATTCGCCTGATACATTCTTCACCAGTATTATCAGTAACAAGAATGCAATGACTTTGAAAGCTTCCTCTTCCAACTCGTCCCCTTAACTGATGCAGCTGAGAAAGTCCAAATCGCTCCGCATTTTCAATCATCATAACAGATGCATTAGGAACGTCAACCCCGACCTCAACAACGGTAGTACAAATAAGCAGCTCAATTTCCTTTTCCTTAAACTGATTCATTATCTGTTCTTTTTCAGTGCCTTTCATCTTTCCGTGCAATAAACCTACACTATAATCAGAAAAATCCTCTGCTCTCACTTTTTCAGCATAGCTTTTTACCGCAAGCATATCAGTTTCGCTCTCCTCAATAACAGGACAAACAATATACGCCTGACGACCTTCTTCAATCTGTTGCTTTACAAAATTAAACGCACGCTTTCTAAGCTTTCCAGTTACAGCATAAGTTTTGACAGGAACTCTCCCCTTTGGCATCTCGTTAATAATTGAGATATCAAGATCGCCGTAAATTATTAGCGCTAATGTTCTTGGAATAGGTGTCGCAGACATTACAAGCTTATGCGGGCTTTGTCCTTTTTCAGCAAGTGCGGCACGTTGAGCAACTCCAAAACGATGCTGTTCGTCCGTTATTACAAGTCCAAGCGCCGCAAATTCAACGTCCTTTTGAATTATTGCATGAGTGCCCACCGCAACAGCTGCACTCCCGTCCATAAGCTTTTTCTTTGCTTCACGCTTTTCCTTTGCTGTCATTGAACCCGTAAGCAATACGGTTTCAACTCCAAGGGGTGCTAAAAATCCGCATAACGTCTTATAATGCTGAAGTGCAAGAATTTCAGTCGGTGCCATAAGTGCTGATTGATAGTTATTTTTAAACGCAAAATAGCAGGCCGCTGCCGCCGCCGCCGTCTTACCACTTCCGACATCACCCTGCAAAAGTCTGTTCATAGGAGTTCCCGAAGATAAATCCTCCGAAATTTCCTTGATACTTCTTAACTGTGCGGACGTCAATTCAAACGGCAAGCTTTTATAAAACTCACTTAAATCCGTTTTTTCTTCCATAATGCATGGCGTACTTTTTCTGCTGTTCTCTCTAAGCATAAGCATACCAAGCTGAAGTATTAGCATTTCATCAAACGCAAGTCGTCTTGCCGCAGAATCTGCCTCTTCCTGACTTTCAGGGAAATGTATTGATTTTAATGCATGAGGAAGGCTCATGAGATTATTTTCAAGCAAAAGGTATGTAGGCATACTGTCAAAGGGCTCATTTTCAAGTATTCTTACAGCTTCTCTCATGTTCTGTAAAATCGAAGCTGATGTCAAACCCGTTGTAAGGTGATAAACAGGCACAAATGGTTCGGTTTCAGCTTTAACTATTCTAGGAGATGTTATCTCCTTTCTAAGCATAGTTCCTGTAACCTTGCCGTAAAAAAGGTATTCACAATCAATCTGAAGTGCCTTAAACCCATAAAGATTATTGTAAATAACAACCATAAAATCATCCATGCCGTCGGTAGCTTTAGCCTTAAAAATGCTCAGACCTTTTCTTATACGCTGTTCGGGCATTTTCATGACAATCTTGCCCTTTAGTACACAATATTCATTTACAGGTGCATGAACTGGTGAAACTGGGCATGAAAAATCAACATACCCTCTTGGAAGATGGTAAAGCAAATCATAAACCGTTGTAATTCCTAACTTCTTATAATATCCTGCCTTCTTCTCACCAACACCCTTTAATTCTGAAACCTCACTAAAAAGCCTGTTCACAAAAACACCCCCTCACAACAATATTACGGTAGTAATGTATTATTCTACTGAAATTATATAGTAATAAACTGGCTGTCCACCATTTATCATCATTATGTCAACCTTATTTCCAAGCTTTGCATTAAGCTGTTCCTCAAGCTTTTCAGCCTGATCGGAAGTCACGTCCGAACCGTATATTACAGTAACATAAGACGAATCGCTCTTAACCATCTTCTTTACAAGCTTATACGCTGCCTTGGCAAGATCCTTTTCAGTAAATAAAAGTCTGCTGTTATCAAATGCAAGTATTTCACCCTGCTTAATATTATGACCTTCATATTCTGAATCTCTCGCAGCAAAAGTTATCTGACCAGTTGAAACGTGTTCAAACGCCTTTGTCATTGCAAGACGATTTTCTGAAAAATCTTCCGTTTCATCAAATGCCATCATTGCAGCAATTCCTTGCGGAATAGTTCTTGTCGGAAGAACGCAAACATTTCTGTCTGCAAGATTTTTTGTTTGTTCAGCAGCCATAATAATATTTTTATTGTTAGGAAGAACAAAAACAGTCTTTGCTGGAGTTGAATGAATTGCTGTCAGAATATCATCAGTTGAAGGATTCATAGTCTGACCGCCTCTTATAACACACTCAACACCCAAATCCCTGAACATTTCTTCAATTCCGTGACCAGCCGCAACAGCAACAAACCCAAATTCATTTTCAGGCTTTACCGGAGAAAATTCCTGACGACGGGCAACCTTTTCTTCCTTAACTCTCAATTCGTGCTGAATACGCATATTTTCAATCTTTGGTTTAGGATCATTTACAAACCGTCCAAATTCAAGTGCCTTTTGGATTGCAAGCCCTGGATTATCGGTATGTACATGAACCTTAATAATTTCTTCATCATCAACTACAACAACGCAGTCACCAATCGTTTCAAGGTATGCACGCAGCATAAACGGATCAGCATCGCTGTTTCTCTCGATGATATATTCTGTACAATATGAATATTTTATATCTTCTTCATTTTCAGCCTGTGAAACCTCAAAGGTTTTGGCAACGGGCTTATTTTCGCTTGTCGCCACAATCTTATCGCCCTTAAAAACGCTAAGCATTGCATCAAAGATAATAACAAGTCCCTTACCACCTGCGTCAACAACACCTGCTTTTTTTAGCACTGGCAATTGTTCAGGTGTTCTTTCAAGCGCCTCTCTTGCTGCAATACAAACCTTTTCCCAGAATACTACAATGTCACTTTCGCTTTCAGAAAGCTCAGCAGCCATTTCAGCGGCACATCGTGAAACAGTAAGAACAGTACCCTCCGTAGGGTTCATTACAGCCTTATACGCACCGTCAACGCCTAATTCAAGAGCGTTAGCAATATCGCTGCACTCTGCTGATTCAAGACCGTTCAAGCCTTTTGAAAAGCCACGGAATATCAATGATAAAATAACGCCTGAATTTCCTCTTGCACCTCTCAGAAGGGCAGTTGCAGCCGTTTCAGCTACCTTTGAAACAGTAACATTTTCGTCAAGAAGCTCCAGTTCTTTCACGGCAGCGCTCATTGTCAATGACATATTTGTTCCCGTATCACCATCTGGAACAGGATAAACATTAAGTCTGTCAACTTCTTTTCTTTCATTTTGTATACTGATTCCGGCTGAAATCAGACTATCTCTTAGTATATTACCTTTAAGCAAAAGTTTATCATCCCTTCTAAATCTTTATCTCATCAACAAATACGCTCACAGAGCACACATCTATGCCGACAGTTTCTGTCAGTGCAAAGCGAACCTTGTTTTTTATACTACTTACAACAGTTGAAATATTAGTTCCATAAGCTGCAGAAATATGAAGTATAATTTTAGCTTCATTCTCAATTATTTTTACTGAAACACCCATTCCGGAAGTTTTTCTTCTAAAAATCTTAGAAACCACAAATTCTTTAAATGTTATGCAACCCATTCCAGCGACGCCGAAGCATTCCGAAACGGTTTTACTAACAACAGCTTTAATATAATTCTCAGTAATATTAATTTTTCCGAGATAATTTTCTTTAAATATCAAAAAACAACACTCCTTTATTTATTATTATGAACTCATACTTGATAATAGTATACCACGTTTATGTTGTTTTTACAAGCGCCGTTCGGCAAACATCTTTAACTAACCCCGACGAATGTCGCACAGTTTAGGTCAACCCTTTTTAAAGGGTTGCGGTTTCCAAAGGCAGAGCCTTGGTCGCTCCGCAGAGCGAAATCTTATAGCCGTAGGGCGCATTTTTTCTGGTGAAGCAGCGTCACGCTGCACCCAATCGCCGTTCGGCGGGCAAAGTCAACTAACCCCGACGAATGTCGCATAGTTTAGGTCAACCCTTTTTAAAGGGGTGTGGTTTCCAAAGGCAAAGCCTTGGTCGCTCCGCAGAGCGAAATCTTATAGCCGTAGGGCGCATTTTTTCTAGTGAATTGTCGCCCATAGGCGACAAGAGGGTTCTTTTTTACAAGTGAAAAAAGAATCCTAAGTAACAGACGTCGAGTTCTACTAATTTTTCAAAATGCCCGATAGGGACAATTTTGAAACGTCAGAAAGACTAAATCTCACGAGTTTACTAACCCTAAGGGCGTAATTTTGAAGGGAACGGCGTCCTCGACGTTACGAAAACTTCAGAATAACTAAGCCTAGCAACTTAACTAGCCCTCAACCATTAACAAGTTTTAGTTCTTTCTTTTTTCTATTGCAAAATAAGCGGTGTTAGTTTTACTGGAATTTGCGAAACGTCGAGGACGCTGTTCCCTATGAGATTTCGCTCTGCGGAGCGACCAAGGCTCTGCCTTTGGAAACCGCTACCCTTTAAAAAGGGTTGACCTAAACTATCTTCGCTTCGCTAACGTGCCAGTTAGTTAACTCTTTGAACGCAAAAAGCCGCTACATCAAAAAATTAATGTAACGGCTTTTTATAAAATATAAAATTCAATTATTAGCTAACAATTGTAACATCGTTTTCCTTATCGAAAAGGTGTATCTTGTTAGGATCAATAGCAACCTTGATTCTATCCTGTGGTTTAGCTGTTGAACGTGGTGAAACTCTTGCAGTAAGTGGAATATCTTCACATGTTAAGTATAGGAATGTTTCAGCACCCATCATTTCAGTAATGTCAACATCACATTCAATGATTCCTGTTGTAGCATTTGAAAGATACATTTCTTCATCGTGAACGCTCTCAGGACGGATACCCATTACGATTTCCTTATCTACATAGTTTGCAAGCTCAGGAACAATCTTTGCTTCTGGAAGCTCAACTGTGTACTTAACGCCTCTTGATGACTTAGTATCACTTGAACCAAACTCAACAACATACTTTGAACCATTCTTCTTAAGAACACCATCAATGAAGTTCATCTGAGGTGAACCCAAGAATCCAGCAACGAACTTGTTGCATGGCTTTTCATAAAGTCCCTGTGGTGTGTCAACCTGCTGAATGATACCATCCTTCATAACAACTATTCTATCACCCATTGTCATCGCTTCTGTCTGTTCATGTGTAACGTAGATGAATGTTGTACCAAGCTTCTGGTGAAGCTTTGCAATTTCTGTTCTCATCTGTGCACGAAGCTTAGCATCAAGGTTTGAAAGTGGTTCGTCAAGTAGGAATACCTGTGGTGAACGAACGATAGCACGACCCAAAGCAACACGCTGACGCTGACCGCCAGACATAGCCTTTGGCTTTCTGTCAAGAAGATGTGTAAGATCAAGAACCTTTGCAGCTTCCTTAACCTTGCGATCGATTTCATCCTTAGGTACTTTTCTTAGTTTAAGACCAAACGCCATGTTATCATAAACTGTCATATGTGGATATAGAGCATAGTTCTGGAAAACCATCGCAATATCTCTGTCCTTAGGTGCTATATCGTTAACAAGACGATCACCGATGTAAAGCTCGCCCTCTGAAATTTCTTCCAGACCAGCAATCATTCTAAGAGTTGTAGACTTACCACAGCCTGAAGGGCCTACCAGTATAATAAACTCCTTGTCAGTAATCTCCAAATTTACATCTTTAACGGCTACAAAGCCACCAGGATACTTTTTATAAATTCCACGTAATGATAAACTTGCCATTTTATCAATTCCTCCCAAATACATATTTTTGCTAACCCGAATCTCCGAATTAACTATAATAATATAATACCAAATTTTTAACAATGTTTCAAGTCACCAAATAACCAAAGTTATCATAACTTGTTTATCAAATATGACGAAAATCAAGTTGAAAGAGTATTGAATACATCATCAAAAAGGGGTGTTTTCAACAAGTTTTCAACATCATTGTGCAATATTTCCACACAGTCGCCCAAGCCTAGTTTTTCGGGCATTTTTAGACCTCCCATCTGAATTCTCACCAACTTTTCAACATGGTTTTCAACAGCCGCAAACATACGCTTAACCTGATGATATTTACCCTCAAAAAGCTCTACAAAAGCCATATTTTCCGTACTTGGACACTTTCTTACTTTAGCGGGCAGACACTTATCACCATTACCCAGTAAAATGCCCTCCTCAAAACACTTTTGATAATTTTCACCAAAATTTTCACTAAGAGTAGCGATGTAATACTTAGGAATATGTTTTTTAGGAGAAAGTATCTTATGACTCAATGCACCATCGTTTGTAATAAGAACCATTCCTTCACTGTCTTTGTCAAGACGTCCAGCAGGAAAAATGTCTTTTCTTTTAAGAAAATCAGGCACAAGATCTATAACAGTAGGGTCATTTTTATCCTCAGTTGCACAAACATAACCCTCTGGTTTATTAAGAATCATATAAATTCTTTCACGATAAACTACTTGGTTACCCGAAATTTCTATTTTATCATTTTCTGGATTTATTTTAATATCGCCATCTCTTACGACTTTTCCATTAACAGAAATTTTTCTTTTCCATAATAGCTTACTTATGTCTGTTCTCGAATATATTGTTTGCAGTGAAATAAATTTGTCAAGACGCTGGTTCATAAATTTTGCTCCTTTATTTTTTTATTTGCATGAATTTTTTAAAAATAATCTGAATATTATTATACTAGCTTTAGGAATTGCACGAAGAGCATTTTTCTTTGGTTCTTTCTTTTTTGTGATAGAAAAAGGAAAGAATTTAAAATATATTTAGTGGACATCATTTCGTATTTACAAAATTATTTTCAAAGCGTCCACAGTAATTCAAACGTAGAATGGAGATTCAAAACATGAAGAAAAAATTTGCAATATTATTTTTAATAATCATTATTCTAATGGGTATATTTATTATAAACAGACATAACGAAACAAAAAAAATACCTGCCGGACAATTAATTTTGAATGAATATCAACTTGAACCATACCTTAATTTAAAAGGCTGGAAAGTTAATGAGCCAGTCGTTGAAACAACCAGAATACCGCAAGAATTTAATGATACATATAAAAATTTTGCCGACGAAATGAAAAAATCAGGATTCAATCTTTACTCACACAAAGGTGAAGAGGTCAGACGTTTTACATTTGAAGTTGAAAATTACGGTCAGGAAGGAATCAAGGCAGAACTCATTTTAACACTTAACAATGAGTTAATTAGTGCCGCACTTATTCAACAAAAAACTGATGGTTTTATTAAAGCTTTATAAATTCTTCTTCATTTGGGACACTCTATTTTTGAGTGTCCCATTTTCTTATAAATAATTATGCCATATAAATACACTATAGTCAACCTTAATTTTTTTGTAAAATTAAGTATAAACAATATTGATAAGTAAATAATATTTTTGAAAATATTGTATTTGGAGGTAAATATGGCAAAAAAAATTAGTAGAAATACATTTATTACAGAAAATTCACCGTCTATAAAAGCTTTTGCATCAATAGCAAGCTCAAAAGAATCAGACGGCCCTATTGGCAACTGCTTTGATAAAATTGTTACAGATAGTCATTTCGGACAAGATACTTGGGAACAGGCTGAAAGTGAACTTCAAAAGCAGACTGTAAGTCTTGCAATATCAAAAGCAAATCTTAAAGATTCTGATATTGACTATATTTTTTCAGGCGATTTAATTAATCAGTGTATTGGAACAACCTATGGGCTTCGTTCTCTTAACATTCCGCTTTTTGGTCTTTATGGTGCTTGTTCTACAATGTCAGAGGGAATGCTACTTGCAACACTCATGACTGATAGCGGAATTGGAGGAAACGTTGCCGCTGCAACTTCTTCTCACTTTTCAACTGCCGAACGACAGTTTCGATTTCCCCTTTCCTACGGTGGCCAGAGAACTCCCTCCGCACAATGGACCTGTACAGCCTCAGGTGCCGTTATACTTTCCCCAGAAGGATGTGCGCCCTATATTAAGGGTGGTACAATAGGCACTATAACAGACCTCGGAATTACTGATGCCAACAACATGGGGGCTGCAATGGCTCCAGCTGCTGCCTCAACTATAAAAAAATACCTTGATGACACTTCAAAAAAGCCAGAAGACTTTGATTTTATTGTTACAGGAGACCTCGGACACGTCGGCAGTACTCTCCTTCTACAGCTTTTAGAGAAAGAAAATATTGATATAAGCCAACAGCATAAGGACTGTGGAATAATGATTTTTAATCCAGTTGAACAGGATACTCATGCTGGCGGTTCTGGTTGCGGATGCAGTGCCAGTGTTCTATGTGGATATTTTTTACCACGAGTTCAGACTGGTGAAATAAAAGAAATGCTATTTATTGGGACGGGCGCACTTATGTCGCCAACTACTTCACAGCAAGGTGAAACAATTCCCTCGATTGCCCACCTTGTTCATATCAGCTATAATAAATAAGTTTTCAACACTTTATCAACCTATGTTGAAAACTTGCAAAAGGAGTTTTAAAAATGGAATATCTATGGGCTTTTCTCATAGGCGGGCTTTTTTGTGCAATCGGTCAGTTATTAATCGACTACACAAAGCTAACACCTGCCAGAATTCTTGTAACATACGTTGTTGCTGGAGTAATTTTATCAGCTTTGGGCTGGTATGCAAATCTAATTGATTTTGCTGGTGGTGGTGCTTCAGTTCCGCTTACTGGATTTGGTCATCTTCTTGCCGAAGGTGTAAGAAAATCAATTGACGATAAAGGATTTCTTGGAATTTTTACTGGTGGAATGACAAGTGCTGCAGGTGGAATAACAGCCGCACTTATTTTTGGCTTACTTGCAGCAGCCATTTTCAAACCTAAGGACAAATAATAACCAAAAATTAATCCAAAATTTTTTCATGATTTTTATTGAATTTTCACAAATACGTGGTATAATATAAATGAATGGAGGCGATTCCGATGGAAACTAAAGATCATTTATATCTTGCGAAGCTTATTACGGATGTAGCCAACTTTGGTGGAAAATTTAAAAAATCTGCTTTTGAGTACGGCTGCATTTCTCCGGATGTAAATCCTCTCACCTATGTCAAAGGGCATACCTACGATGGTACTTCCCTTTATGTAAAAAATACGCTAAGCCGCCTACACGGAAAACTAAAATCTCCTATGGACTATTTCGACCTCGGACGTGCTATTCATTATATAGGAGATTACTTCACATTTCCTCATACGCCACTTTTCAAAGGAAGTATTTCAGAGCATATTAATTATGAACACAATCTTCATGATCATATTATTTCTGATACAAATCAAATTTTAACTGAGAGCAGACTTGATATTTCTAATTCCAAGAAGTGCATTAATCTGCTTGATAAGGTACACGAAAAGTATTATATAACAAAGAATTCCGTTTCAAATGATTGGAATTATATACGTTTTATATGTAGCAGTATTGCAATGTCAGCTGCAAAGTGTGCCGTTAAAGTTCCTAAGCTTATCCCGGCAGAGATCGGGTTATAATTAACTAAAAAGGCTGTAGCAGGTTTTATATTTGCTACAGCGCTTTTTTATGCGTTGACGAAGTTTACTAACTGTCCGCACAGCGAAGCGATATCAAAAGTTTACTCAATTTTTTCAAAAATTGCGGTTTCCAAAGGCAGAGCCTTGGTCGCTCGTCGCAACGAGCGAAACTCTTTATCGTCAGGCGCATTTTTTCTGGTGAATTTTTGCGAACGCAAAAAGAGGTATCTTTTTTGTAAGTGAAAAAAGATACCTAAGTATGCCTACGTCGAGTTCTACTTGCCTTTCAAAACGCACGATAGTGGGAAAGTTTTGAAAAGTCAGAAAGACTAAAATCAGTGAGTTTACTTATCCTAAAAGTCAAAAAAACTAAGTCTAGCAGCTTAACTTAACCCTCAAATACCTCACGAGTTCCCCGTTCTTTCTTTTTTCTATCGCAAAAAAAAAAAGAACCAAAGAAAAAATGCTCTTGAACGATAGAGAGTTTCGCTCGTTTCGACGAGCGACCAAGGCTCTGCCTTTGGAAACTGCAACCCTTTAAAAAGGGTTGACCTAAACTATGCGCCATTCGGCGGGGATAGTAAACTTCGTGAACAACGAATGAGTGCAACTTCACGTTGCACTCATTCTAGTTTTTATCTCTTAACTTCAATCTTATCTTTTCTCATATAACTCTGTAATGCCTTTGGAATTCTGATACTTCCATCTTCATTCAGATTGTTCTCAAGGAATGCAATTAACATTCTTGGTGGCGCTACAACTGTATTGTTAAGTGTATGTGCAAAATACTTTTCACCATTCTCGTTCTTAACTCTTATTCCAAGTCTGCGAGCCTGTGCATCTCCTAGGTTAGAACAGCTTCCAACTTCAAAATACTTATTCTGTCTTGGTGACCATGCCTCAACGTCAATGCTCTTAACCTTCAAATCTGCAAGATCTCCTGAACAACATTCAAGTGTTCTTACTGGAACATCAAGAGTTCTGAAAAACTCAACTGTGTGGCTATAAAGTGTCTTAAACCATTCCATGCTCTCCTCTGGCTTACAAACAACAATCATTTCCTGTTTTTCAAACTGGTGAATTCTATAAACGCCTCTCTCCTCTATACCATGTGCACCAACTTCTTTTCTAAAGCATGGTGAATAGCTTGTAAGAGTCTTTGGAAGCTCACCCTCTGGAATTATTGTATCAATGAATTTACCAATCATTGAATGCTCACTAGTTCCGATAAGATAAAGGTCTTCACCCTCAATCTTATACATCATTCCTTCCATTTCTGCAAAGCTCATAACTCCAGTTACAACGTTGCTGCGTATCATAAATGGAGGGATATAGTATGTGAAACCTCTGTCAATCATAAAATCTCTTGCATAAGAAAGAATGCATGATTGAAGCTGTGCGATATCACCGCAAAGGTAATAAAAACCATTTCCGCTTGTTTTTCTTGCACTATCAAGGTCAATTCCGTCAACTTTTTCCATTATATCAAAGTGATAAGGCACTTCAAAATCTGGAACAAACGGTTCACCAATCTTTTCAACCTCAACATTTTCGCTATCATCTTTACCAAGTGGAACGCTATCGTCAATAATATTAGGAATAACCAGCATTATTTCTCTGATTTCACCCTCTAATTTAACTTCTAACTCTTCCATTTCAGTAAGTTTTTTTCCTATTTCCCCAACTTCTGCCTTTATTTTTTCAGCCTCGTCCTTCTGACCCTTAGCCATAAGACCGCCAATTTCCTTACTTTTTGTCTTTCTCTGATTTCTCAGATCATCACATTCAACCTTAACCTCACGGTATTTAACATCAAGCTCAACAACCTTATCAACGAGTTCAAGCTTGCTGTCCTGAAACTTTTTCTTGATATTTTCCTTTACAATTTCAGGATTTGTTCTTATTAATTTGATATCTAACATATAATTCTTTCTCCTTAATTATTCCTTAGTAAGCTTGTCGGCAAGTGCTGACAAATCATCTTTATCATAAAATTCAAGAACTAAAGTGCCCTTATTTTTACCGTATTCAACTTTAACCTTACGGCCTAAAGACTCATGAAGTCCTATTTCCATTTCCTTGAAATAACTATCAATTTTTGCATTGTTTTTTTTCTTTTTTTCCAAATCATCATTTTGAGCCAATTTTTCAAGCGCTCTTACTGTCATTTTTCCGTTACACGCTTTTTTTGCGGCTTCAATCATTTTTACTTCGTCATCAAATGCAAGCAAAGCCTTTGCGTGTCCAACAGTTAATTCATCATCTTCGAGCATTTTTATAATTTCATCTGGAAGATTTAATATTCGTACAGAATTCGAAACTGATGAACGTGAACGACCAACTATTTTAGAAATCTCCTCTTGAGTCATTCCAAAATTTTCAGTTAGTTCGTAATATCCCTGCGCTTCTTCTATCGGATTTAGATTTTCTCTCTGAAGATTTTCAATCAAACCAATTTGCATTGATTCAGAATCACTTAAATCCTTTATCTGAACAGGAACTTCAGACATTCCGAGCATTCTCGCTGCTCTCCAACGTCTTTCACCTGCAACAATTTGATATCCGTTTCCATAAGGTCTTACAAGTAATGGCTGTAAAATGCCATGTTGCTTTATGGAATCGGCTAAATTTGATATGGTTTCATCATCAAATTTTTTTCGTGGCTGTAACCTGTTTGGTTCAATCTCTGATATTCTGAGATTCTGCAATGCTGAAGAATCTGTTGTATTATCATCAAAAAGTGCACTCAAACCTGTTCCAAGTCCTCCTTTGGCTGCCATTTATTCACCTCATTTTGATTTTTTTGCAAAAAGTTTTCTTTTTTCCTTAGGTTTTGCGGTCTCACCAAGCAATTCAAGACCTAAAAGCTCATAATATTCAGCACCCTTTGAGTTCTTATCATAATACATAACTGGTTTTCCATGGCTAGGAGCTTCCGAAAGACGTACATTTCTTGGAATTCTAGTTTCAAAAACCTTATCTGGGAAATATTTTTTAACTTCATCAACAACTTGATTACTAACATTAAGCCTTGCATCAAACATTGTGAAAAGTATACCTTCAATTTCAAGTGACGGGTTATACTTTGTTCTAACTATTTTTACAGTTTCCATCAACTGGCTCAAACCTTCAAGTGCATAAAATTCCGCCTGCATAGGAATAATTAACTTGTCACAAGCAACCAATGCGTTTACAGTAATAAGACTCAACGACGGTGGACAATCTATAATTACAAAATCGTAATCCAATCTGCAAGTCAGAAGCTGCATTTTCAATCTGCTCATTCTATCTTCAATTTCAATCATTTCAATTTCTGCACCAGCAAGTGAAGAAGTTGCCGGAACAAGACTTACATTTTTAAATTCTGTTCTGATAATGGCTTCTTGTATTCTGGCTTGTCCAATTAAAACGTCATATGAAGTGAATTTTGCTGATTTTTTCTTAATACCAAATCCTGTTGTGGTATTTCCTTGTGCATCAATATCGATACATAGGACTTTTTTATCTCTCGAACCGAGATATGCCGCAATATTAACCGCGGTCGTCGATTTTCCAACGCCGCCTTTCTGATTTACAACTGCAAAAACCTTGCCCATTCAAGTATCCCCTGCCTTTCATAACTATTATAAATTATACCACTTTTTTTTCATTATGTAAAGAATATATTTGATTTTTATAGTATTATAAGCGAAAATATAATAGAAAAAAACAGTAATCTTAGTTTTGGTTTTTTAGTATTAATATTATCAGCGATGTTCCACGTGGAACATCTTTAAATTCCTTGCCTTTTATTTAATTCATAACAAATGTTTAAGGCAATACCGCACAAAGATTGTATGTATATTGCGACGCATATTTTTCGTTAGATTGTATGAAAAATCCGAAGGCATACTGGCGTATGTCAAGGAGTTTTTGTGCAAGATTACAGAAAATCTGCTAGCAAGATATGTGCAAAGCCGTCATGCAGGCTTTGTGCGGTGTTGCCTTAAGATGCATTTACAAATGTTCCACGTGGAACATTCTAATTTGACAACAGATAATAAACACAAAAAGAGCATGAATTATAAAACTCATGCTCTTTTCAATAAATTTTTTGCTTATGTAACAATAAATATTCCGCCATATACTTCAATTCGACTCAATCAATCAGTTTAAATGTTCCACGTGGAACATTTTCATTTTTTAGTATAGGAATTTTAACACGATATTCTATAAAATCTTCATTTTGAATTTTTTTAGAATCTGCAGCAATTCCTGCGGCTTTCATTGTTTCTACTGCTTTATTAATTGTATTTACAAATATTTTTACATTTTGAAACACTTTACTTCTTTTTTTATAACTTTCCTTATCACGAACCTTTCCCAAAAATTCATCGATTACAGCCTCAGTCTTTTCTACATTAAGATTATTTTTAATAATCCTATTAATTATTTCTAGCCTGTCCTCCTTGCTACCAAGTCTTAATAACGCCCTTGCGTGACGTTCTGTCAAATTAAACTTAGTTATAATTTCTTTTTCTTCACTGCTTAGTTTTAAAATTCTTAGCTTATTTGCTATGGTGGATTGTGCTTTTCCTAATTTTATTGCCGCATCTTCCTGTGTCATTCCGTAATAACTTATCAATTTTTCTATTGCAGTTGCCTCGTCAAAAAATGATAAATCTTCTCTTTGAATATTTTCAACTATTGCCAAAACTGCACTTGCTCTAGCTGAAATATCAAGAACAATACAAGGAACACGCTTTAATTGTAAAAGCTTTGAAGCTCTTAATCTACGTTCGCCTGCTATTAATTCATAGCCAATTTCAATTTTTCTTACAGAAAGTGGTTGTAAAATACCATTTTGACAAATACTTTCAGCTAATGAACTGATATCACTATAATCAAATTCACTCCTTGGTTGATGTGGATTAGGTACAATCTCAGAAACTAAAATCTGTACGATCTTATTTTCTTCTCGTGGACGCTCCTTTTGACGTTCTCTCTGGCGTTCTTTTTCACGCTCCTTTTCTTTTGTAAAATTCAAAAATGCTGCCATTTATAACTTCCTTTCTTTTTTCAACTACACATCTCTTGTGCTGTTCTAATTATATCCTATCAAGGAAATTATTTCCATACAAAAATTCCGCTTTTAATACTAATAAAAGCGGAATATACGGCATATTTATTTGATTTTATAATGGTTTGCTTTTTATCTGACTGCTGTTTCTTGGATATTTTGTCGGCGTGTGCGATATCTTTTTAACGGAAAATATTTTTCTTCTGTCATCTTTTCCAAGTATGTATTCATATACCTTAATACTGTCACCACCAAGTATTTTCACGCATTTCTCAGCATTTCCAGTATCTTCATTAGGGCCTTTCATTGCCGCAAAAATCCCACCTTTTTTTACAAAAGGCATACAATACTCACTTAGCAATGGCATAGCAGCAACGGCTCTTGCTGTTGCAATATCGAACTCCTCACGAAATGCATCTTTCTTACCAAAATCCTCTGCTCTTCCATGAACAAATTCAGCTTCAATTCCAAGCTTTTCACAAAGCTTTTCAAGAAAAACAATTCTCTTATTAAGACTGTCCAAAAGTGTTATTTTAATATCATTTCTAGCTAGTTTTAACGGTATCGACGGAAAACCTGCACCAGTTCCAACATCAATTACTTTTCCATTCTGAGTAATTTGAATATACTTCAAAAGAAGAATACTATCAACAAAATGTTTAAGCCATATTTCCTCAGGGTTAGTAATTGCAGTTAAATTCACTTTTTCATTGTACTCTATAAGAAAATCGCAATATATTGCCAACTTTTCATGTAATTGTTCACTATATTCAAGATTGTTTTCAGTAAAAATACTTTTCGCCTTTTCAAAATCTATCATTTCGTTTTACCTCTCTGTTCAAGCCAAACTGCTAAAACTGAAACATCAGAAGGTGTAACTCCAGAAATTCTTGAAGCTTGTCCTATATTTTCTGGTTTTTGCTTATTTAACTTTTCAGCCGCCTCAAGGCGAAGACCTTTTACCTGAGAATAATCCGTTTCCGCAGGGAGTGCCTTAAATTCAAGCTTTCTCATTATATCTATCTGATCCTGTTGTTTTTGAATGTAACCCTCATATTTTATCTGAAGTTCAACCTGCTCTCTTATATCCGCAGATAGCTCAGGCCTTTCCAAATCAAATTCCGCAAGTATATCATAGCCCAACTGTGGTCGACGTATCAAATCAGCAAGTTTTGTGCCTGTCGAAAGTGGAGCTGTTCCATTTTCTTCAAGAACTTTATTTATCTTCTCTGATGGTGCAATATTCAGTTTACTAACACGCTTTATTTCAGCTTCAGTTAAACTCTGCTTATTAATTAGTCGCTCATAACGCTCGTCACTAATAAGACCTATTCTATGACCAATCGGAGTAAGACGCTGGTCAGCGTTGTCCTGACGCAATACAAGACGATATTCACTTCTTGAAGTCATCATTCTATAAGGATCAGCACAACCCTTCGTTACCAAATCATCAATCAGAGTTCCGATATATGAACTCGCACGATCAAGAATCATTGGCTGTTCTCCAGTCACGGACAATGCAGCATTAACTCCAGCAACCAAACCTTGTGCAGCTGCCTCTTCGTATCCTGAGCTTCCGTTAAACTGTCCCGCACCATAAAGTCCCTTTATCGACTTGAATTCAAGCGTTGACTTCAACTGAATTGGATTACAGCAATCATATTCAATTGCATACGCAGGACGCATAATTTCTACGTTTTCAAGACCTTTTATAGTTTTCAAAAAACTCAATTGAACATCTTCTGGAAGTGAAGATGACATTCCCTGCAAGTAAAACTCATCAGTTTCAAGTCCCATCGGTTCAACAAAAAGCTGATGTCTTTCCTTATCTGCAAATCTAACAACCTTGTCCTCAATCGACGGACAATATCTAGGCCCAACACCTTCAATTCTTCCTGAATACATTGGCGAACGGTCAAGATTTTCAAGAATCACCTTATGAGTTTCGTTGTTTGTATAAGTTATATAACACGAAACCTTATTCTCAAATTCTTCACTATTATTTTCAAAAGAGAACGGAACTATATCATCATCGCCATCCTGTTTTGCCATAGCATCAAAGTCAATACTTCTTCTATGCACTCTGCAAGGTGTACCAGTTTTAAATCTTCTCAGCTCTATTCCATTTACAGCAAGACTTTCTGAAAGATAAATTGATGGAAGTGCAGCATCAGGGCCGCTTTCATACGATGACTCACCCACATGAATTTTTCCTTTTAAATAAGTTCCAGTCGCAATTATTACAGTCTTGACTTTATATTCCGCACCAAGACGTGTTTTAATTCCAATAATTTGCTTATTTTCAATTATCAATTCAGAGATTTCAGCCTGTTTTATACAAAGGTTTTCCTGATTTTCACAAGCCTTCTTCATATAATTATGATAGTCATTTCTATCCGCCTGAACTCTAAGACTATGAACAGCAGGACCTTTTCCTTTATTAAGCATACGACTTTGTATAAAACACTTATCCGCTGCTTTTCCCATCTCACCGCCCAAAGCATCAATTTCTCTTACAAGATGCCCCTTAGCCGTTCCGCCTATAGAAGGGTTACAAGGCAAGTTCGCTATCTGATCCAAAGAAATCGTAAAAAGTACAGTTTTACAACCAAGACGTGCAGCTGCAAGTGCCGCCTCAACACCGGCGTGACCGCCGCCTACAACTGCTACATCAAATTCACCCATTGAATAATTCATCAAAGCCTCCAAAAGCTCTTTTTATACATATTTCAAAATGTTCCACGTGGAACATTTATTTTCCAACACAAAATCTTGAAAAAACATCGTCAACAACTGCCTCAGATGCCTTCTCCCCTGTTAACTCCATTAGTTTTTCCGTGGCACTATCTAAAATAACTGTTATACCATCAAGAAAAACTCCGCTGTCAAGTGCTTCTTTTGCCTCTTTAACATAGCTGAATGCACAATCAAGACAATTTTTCTGTCTTTCATTTGCAATAAAACCATTTTCAGGCTTATCATCATTCTTAAAAATATCTTCAATACTCTTTGAAATCTGATTTATACCGCTTTCATTTTTTGCTGAAATTTCAGCAACGTGTAAAAACTCAGAATAAATAAATTCCTTATCAATCTTAGTTTCTGCATCTATTTTATTTATTATAGCGATACTTTTATTTTTCTTATCCTGAATACGGGAAATAATCTTCTTATCTTCATCGGAAATATTTTTACTGCTGTCAAAGACTGCAAATATAAGATCTGCTTCTTCAATTCTTTTGAATGCAATATCTACGCCCATGCTCTCAATTATATCTTCAGTTGAACGAATTCCAGCAGTATCAGAAAGTCTTAAAGTAAATTCGCCTATATTAACGCTTTCTTCAATAACATCTCTCGTTGTTCCCTCAATATCAGTTACTATACTTCTCTGAAATCCACTTAAACAATTCATAAGCGTGGATTTTCCAGTATTTGGTCGACCGACAATAACTGTGTCAATACCATTTCTTAATATTCTTCCATGGTCATAGGTTTTCAAAGTTTCTGAAAATTTTCTGATTAGTTCTCCTAATTCTGCCGAAAGAACTTCTGGCCTTACTTCAGGAACATCTTCCTCGGGAAAATCTGCCCATGCAGCAAGGTCACCTAGTATCTTAACCAGATTGTTTTTCAATGAATTTATTCGTTTAAAAACCGCACCTTCTTTGAGTGCATTTGCATATCTGAGTTCTTTTTCCCCACTAGAAGAAATTATATCCATAACTGCTTCAGCCTGAGTTAATGACATCTTTCCATTCAAAAAAGCTCTCTTTGTAAACTCCCCTGCTTCAGCTGGAACAGCACCATTTTTTAATATTATTCTTAATATTTTTCTTGTCACAAATCTTCCGCCATGACAAGATATTTCAGCAATATTTTCTCCGGTATAACTTTTTGGTGCACGAAAAATTGTTAAAATCACATCATCAACAATCTCATCACCATCAATTATATTTCCATATGAACAGCTATAACCCTTCATTTCACTAACGTTTTTTTCTTCAAAGGGCTTAAAGACACGTCCAGCAATTTCAATTGCTTCTTCTCCGGATATTCTTATTACAGATATTCCACCTGGTGCATCAGGTGTAGCAATAGCCGCTATTGTTGACATAATAAATTCCTCACAATTATATAAAATTATATCTATATAGTTTTTCAAATATTTTGTCTATAATGAAAAATAAAGGCGGATAAAAAATCCGCCTTGTACTTAAAGTTCAATTTTACCATACAAACCAGTATTTACAGTATCCTCTGGCTTTGGTTTTTTATAATCTTTTTCAAAGCTTGTCTTCAAATCAAGCGAACGTGGACCATCATTTTTATTTCTTTTGTATCCACTATTTTTTCTTCCGTCATTATTTTTCTTGTGATGTTCAGAAGAAATAACAACTTTTCTATAAGGTTCATCACCAACAGATTTTGAATTTATACCATTAATTTTAGCAACTGCTGAATGAATAATTCTTCTTTCATAAGGATTCATTGGTTCAAGAGTTGTTGCTCTTCCAGTTTTCATAACCTTATGGCTGATCTTTTCCGCAAGCTGATTTAGAGTTTCTTCTCTTTTTTCTCTGTAACCACAACTGTTTAATGTAATTCTCTTATAATCACCTTCACATTTATTAGCAACTAATGATGTAAGATATTGTAAAGCATCCAAAGTTTCTCCACGTCTTCCAATAACTGCACCTGAACCCTTACTATCAATATCAATAAAATATCCATCTTCAGAGATAGCAATATTTATATCAGCATCAATTCCCATTTTATCCATTATTTTTTTAATATAAATTTCACAACTTGAAATCTGATCTTTATTAATCTTTTCGCATTCTATATTATCAATAACAGTTACGTCAGCAACAACAGGATTATTATATCCTGCCCAAACCTTGGCTTCTTCTTTTATTTTTCCAAACAAACCTTTTTTAACATTGCTTATAACTTTGAATACTATTCTATCAGCCTCAACATCAAATTCCTTAAAAGCTTTTTCTTTTGCTTCTTCAATTGATTTTCCGCTAAATGTTCCACAAAAATCCATAGGAACTAATTTTCCTTCTTCATCATGTGTCATTTTAAATCACTCCTCTCATCTAATTCAAAGAGGTTTACTTTTTTTGATCTTCATCCTCTTTATATTCTTCACCGTATTTTTCGGCCATTCTTTTTCTTGCTTCATTTATAAGCTGCCTGTTATAATTTTGCTTTTCAGAACGTGACATTCCGTCTGTATCAGTATCATAATCAACACGAGAATTTTCACCATTCTGCTGTTTCATCATTTCATTTTGCTGATCCATCATTCTCTGCATAAAACCTGGCTTCTTATTTTTACTCTGTTCCTTTAATTTAACATTAATAACTTCCATACGCTTTGGTGTGAAATACATATAAAGGAAGTATGTTTGTATAAATGCGAATACTGATGACCATATCCAATAAAAACCAACACCGGCTGGAACTGTAAATGCAAGCCAAACTGAGAAAAGCGGCATTCCATAAAGCATAACGTTCATGCATCCGGCACCCTGTGCTTTTGCCATGTCAGGATTCATCTGTTTTGTTTTATACTGTGAATAAACAGTATATATCAACTGAACAATACCTGAAACAATAGGAATCATGATAAGTGCAATCGCAGCGTTGCTCCATGTTTCTGGCTTTATTGTTGGAATAGCACCAAGGTCAACTCCCAAAAATGTATTTTTAAAACCAGTTATCTTATCAACAAATTCTTTTCCAAGTTCATTGAATTGTGAAGGATTGGCTTTAACTTCCTTTAAAATTATCAACTCTGGACGTGATTTTAAAGTTTTTTCAGCAACTCCGCTATCAATTATTATAGTCTTAGCCTTTTCAATAACATCTGAAGAAATTCTAAGAATATGAGAAAGCGGTCTGTTTACAACGTCAAAAATACCATAAAGAATAACCATTGTAATAACTAGCGGCAAGCAACTGCCCATTGGGTTTACGCCTTCTTGCTGATATAATTTCTGTTGTTCCTCCTGAAGTTTCTGAGGATTATTTGCAAACTGTTTTTTTATCTTATTTAACTTAGGATTAAGAGCCTGCATTCTAACAGTTCCTAACTGTTGTTTGTAAGAAACCGGTAAAACTATCAACTTTGAAAGCAAAGTAAATAATATCAACGCTATACCATAATTTTTAACTACCTGATAAATCCAATACATTATCCAGCCGAGCGGAATACCCAGCAATTCACCTATTTTACCCAATATAAATTCTCCAATCTACGTTTTATTTTATATGTCTACCTAAAATATCAAATTTTTCGGGAACATAATCTACTCCGCCCATGCTCCATGGATTGCAACGTAAAATTCGCCATATTGCAAGCCAACCACCCCTAAAAAATCCGAATTTTTTTACAGCTTTTAAAGCATAGGTTGAACATGTTGGATGATATTTACAACATGGTGGAAAAAGAGGGGAAATTATTTTTTTATAAAATTTAATTATGCCCATCAAAATATATTTCATTTTTCATTGCTCCTGAATGCTGCATTGTTAATTTCTTTAATACCAACTTCAGCAATCCAGTTACTTAAAGCATCGCTTTTAATACCACAAGCTGCTGCCCTTGCAACGATTACAATATCTATTCCAATAGGAAGATTTTTTTCATTTTCATAATAAGCTTGTCTTATAATTCTTCTGGCACGATTTCTATGAACCGCATTGCCTACCTTTTTGCCAGAGGTTATTCCTAACCTATTATAAGATTTGTTGTTTTTTCTTACATAAATTAAAAAATATTTGCATATAACAGACTTTACTTTTTTATAAAGATAAAGAAAATCCCTGTTTCTATTCATTATTTCTGTATAAAGCATATTTTTTATCCTGGCTAAATGATTTAAGAATATCTTTTATAGAGTTATATATTTTTTCTTAAAAACATTCTGAAAGCTTTGGTTTTACGTTTTTTATTTTCGCAAATCAAAAACCGAAAATAATTTTAAAATGCACAAGATTTAATGTTATTATGCACTTTAAAATTAACAAATAAAACCTCTTATTATAAATTTGTTTTAAAGCACATAATTTTATGCGCTTTAAAACAAAAGACCACAAGAAAAATGTGGTCTACTTATTCATTAGTGAGTAAGTCTTGATCTGCCCTTTGCTCTTCTGCGGGCTAGAACCTTTCTTCCGTTTGAATCTGACATTCTCTTACGGAAACCATGTTCTCTTTTTCTATGAAGCTTTTTTGGCTGGTATGTTCTTTTCATTTCTTTCACTCCTCCCGGCTAGTGTGATAAAACGCATGAAAATGCGTATTTTTAAAAACAAAACACCTTCATTTCACCAAATTTAGGTGAATTAATGTACCCATAAATTATATATTATAAATTTGCACTTGTCAAGTATTTTTAAAAAAAATTTTCATTTCAGGGTTTATCCACATTTTAAACTATTTTTTCAAACAGAAAATTTATTATGAATATTTTATAAAAATCTCCCTGAATTATTGTTTTCCACTTTTCAACAATTCTCTTGCACTTTTCAACAATCTGTGTTATACTGATATTAATTGTAAAAAAACCAGAACTTTTCAACACTTATTTTTAGCAATTGTTTAAATATTGTTAAATTCGAAAAGCTTTATTGTCAGGAGGATAAAATAAATGAATTCCTTTGAAGAGGTATTTAATTTCGTCATTGATTATTGCAGAGAAGTTGGCGAAATAGGCGATGTTGCAATCAAACTTTGGATAAAAACCCTGCGTCCACTAAGTCTTGAAGGAAATAAGGCAGTTTTTATTGTTGATTCAGATTTCCAGAGAGGTGTAGTACTCGCAAACTATGGTGAACTTTTAGAACAAGCTTTCAAAGCAACTCTCGGCTTTGAAGTTGAAATTGATATTAGAGTTCCAGATGAAATGCAGGTAAACAAGCCTATTAACATAGATGAACTTGAAGAAAAACAGCATGAACTTGAAAAAACATATGAATATGCGAAATATGATTATACTTTTCAGACTTTTATTGTCGGAAGTTCTAACGAATTCGCCTATGCTGCTTGTAAGGCTGTTGCTGAAGGCGGTGGGGGACCTGTTTACAATCCGCTTTTTATTTATGGACCTTCTGGTCTTGGAAAAACTCACCTTATAACTGCAACCGCGAAGGAAATGAAAAGAAAAAATAATAACCTTAATATTATATATGTAACAGGTGAAACTTTTTCAAGTGAAATTATTAATGCAATTCAAACAAATAGTACATCTCAATTTCATGATAAATATAGAAGCGCAGACATTCTTCTTGTTGATGATATTCAATTTATTGCAGGAAAAAACAGTACTCAGGAAGAATTCTTCCATACATTTAATGCACTATATCAGGACGGAAAACAGATTGTTCTGACATCTGACCGTCCACCAAAAGCAATTAAAACACTCGAAGACAGAATTCGTTCAAGATTTGAATCTGGTCTGATTGCTGATATAAATACTCCTGACTTTGAAACGAGAATGGCTATTATTAATAGGAAAGCAGAACTTCTTGATTTAAAGGTCCCAGATGATGTTGGCCAGTTTATTGCAAATAAATTGAAAACAAATATCCGTCAGCTCGAAGGTGCTGTTAAAAAGCTTAAAGCACTTAATCATTATGCTGGAAGCCAGCCTTCTATTTCAATGGCACAAAGTGTTATCAGAGATATTTTAAATGACGATCAGCCACTTCCTATTACAGTTGAAAAGATTATTGCAGAAGTTGCCAATGTTTACGGTGTTTCTCCTGAAGATATTCGTTCAACAAAAAGAGCCTCATCAGTTTCTAATGCAAGAAAAATTGCAATTTTTGTTGTAAGAGAAATAACACAGATGCCACTTGCATCAATTGGCGTTGAATTTGGCGGAAGAGATCACTCAACAATCGTTTATGCAGTGAATAATGTATCGGCAAGTATTAAAAAAGATCCTCATTTAAAGGAACTTGTCGAAGATATGATCAAAAATATAAAAGACAGAAGTAATGCATAGTTTTCAACAATCAACTTGTTTTCAACACAAGTTTCAACAGTGTGTTGAAAAACTCATTTCAACAAATATCCATAAAATAATATGGTTGATGATGTGTGGAAAAATGATTTCAACATGTTTCAAGTTTTCAATAATAAACACAATGTTAACAGAATTTGATTTATCCACAAAATTCTCAAGGATTTCTCAACATTCAACACGTTTTTATTAACGCTATCAACACTTAAAATATTTTTAAACACATTCAAGAAATTGTGAACAGACAGCTTTTGAAAACTTATTGCCCTGAAATGCAGTAAACAACAGAAAGCACGTGAATTTTCAACTATTCCACAAACACTACTACTACTACTATAATAATATTATTATATTATTGATTAATACGCTTCGCTTAAAAAAAGAATAGAAAAGAACTGTTAGAAATATACCGATTGTAAACTTTACAGATTGTATAATTATATAGAGAACTTGTATCGGTTACTGTATTATGCTGAAAGGAAAGAAAATTAAAATGAATTCTATTAAATTCTCTTGTGTTAAAGATGATATATGTACTGCAATTGGAAATGTTTCAAAGGCAGTTTCAACTAAGTCTACTATTCCAGCTTTGGAAGGTATTAAGCTTTTTCTTAATGGTTCAAGTCTGGAACTTACTGGTTATGATCTTGAAATAGGAATTACGACTGTTATTGAAGCTAAATCTGATGATAATGGTGAAATTGTACTTAATTCACGTTTATTTAGTGAGATAATAAGAAGAATGCCTTCGGAATATGTGAATTTTGAAGTTGATGTTAATCTTAATATGAAAATCAGCGGTGGAAATGCAGAATATCAGATATCTGCAATCAGTGCAGATGAATATCCTGCAATTCCAGAAATATCAAGAGATAAAGTTATAAGCATTAATCAGGAAACCCTGAAGAGTATGATTAATCAGACAAATTATGCAGTTTCAGTTCTTGATACTAAACCAATTCTTACTGGTGAACTTTTTGATATTGAAAACGGTGAGTTTAATATGGTGGCAATAGATGGATTCAGACTCGCTATTCGTCATGAAAAAATAACTAGTAGTGAAAAATATAATCTTGTTGCTCCTTCAAAAGCTCTACTTGAAGCATCCAGACTTTTAAAGGACGATGCTGAAAATGATTGTGATATTTATATTGACAATAAGTATGTTGTAATTGAAGTTAATGGTTATAAGGTTTTCACTCGTCTTCTTGAAGGTGAATTTCATGCTTATAAAAAGAGTGTGCCTATTGATTTTAAAACAGAGGCTGTTGTTAAAACAAATGAAATAATACATTGTCTTGAAAGATGTTCTCTTCTTTTGAATGAAAAAAATAAGGCTCCTGTTAAATGCAGTTTTGAAGATGGCAAGATAAAGGTTAATTGCAGAACAGCTATCGGAAAACTGGAGGATAGTATTCCAGCTGCAATAAGTGGTGAGGATGTTATTATTGGTTTTAATAATAAATATTTTCTTGATGCACTAAAAGCAGCAGAAACTGATATGGTTAAAATTCAGATGACTGGTTCAAACAGAGCAGTTAAAATCGTTCCTATGGAAGGCGATAGCTTTACTTTTATTGTTATGCCGGTTCAGATTAAAAATTAAGGTGAAATTATTTAGGATTTAAATGGAATTTATGATAAGATTTTAATGAAATCTTATGTGGCAATATTTGTATTGTTTTTACGTACGTATTGCTTAAAGGAGTAAAATATGGATAAGGAAATTATAGAAACTAAAATTACTACTGAATTTATTAAGCTTGATGCTCTTCTGAAGTTTTCAGGTTTGACTGAAACTGGTGGATTTGCAAAGGAACTTATACAAAGTGGTGGTGTTTGTGTAAACGGCGAAGTTTGCACAATGAGAGGTAAGAAAATAAGAAGCGGTGATGAAGTTTCCGTTGAAAATTATATTGTTAAGGTTATATGATTGTAAAATCTCTTGCCGCAGATGGCTATAAAAATCTTGAAAATGTATTTATAAAGCCACATTCAGAGTATAATCTTATAACTGGTATGAATGCTCAGGGTAAAACAAATTTGATTGAGGCGATATGGCTCATGACAGGCTGTAAGAGCTTCAGAGGTTCAAAGGAAAGAGATTATATAGGGATCAGTAAGCGTAATATGAGTATGGGAATTTCGTTTGATGACGGAAGACGTGAACAGATTATTAGCTATGCTATGAGTCGTGACTGCATAAAGGAAAAGAAAATTACTCTTAATGGCGTTGCAATGAAGGGCACGGGGAAATTATTTGAAAGCTTTAAATGCGTTGTATTTACGCCAGATGATATAGATATTATACGGGGTGGGCCTGAAAAAAGGAGAAGTTTTGCAGATCTTTGCAGTTGTCAGATAAGACACGGAAATCTTGAAACTATAAAGCGTTATGAAATGTTGCTTTTGCAAAGAAATGCACTTCTAAAATCGGTTTTATATGGAAAATCTTCTGAAGAGTCAATATCGGTATGGGATCAGCAGGTTGCTGCAATAGGAACGGCAGTTTCACAGCGTAGATATCAGTATATCAGGCTTTTGAATGAAACTTGCTCAAAACTTTATAGCAGTATTACTTCTGGAAAAGAAAAACTTTCTATTAGCTATAATTCTAATATTTTTGGTAATGAAGTTGAAGAAGAAAGTGTTGGAGAATATGCTGTTGCGAAGTATTACAAAAAGCTTTTTGATTCAAGAAGTGATGATATAAGGCTTGGTTATACAGTTTGGGGAGCACATAGAGATGATTTTTCAATTAAAATAAATGGTATGAATATTAAGGATTATGGCTCTCAGGGACAAAAAAAGACTGCTGCACTTGTTTTAAAGCTTGGACAAGCAGAAATATTTTATAAAAATCGTGATGAAGCACCTGTTATATTGCTTGATGATGTGATGGGTGAGCTTGATGAGAACAGGCAACGGCTTGTTTTTGAGGTTATAGACGGAATGCAGGTTTTTATAACTTCTTGTAATGAAAATGCAGTAAAAAGACTTTCAGGTGGAAGTCATTTCAAGATAGATAATGGAAAGATTATTGAAAACGGAGCGTGATAAAATGTTTCTTCATCTTGGGAATGAGGTGCTGGTCAAAAAAAGTGAGATAGTTGGGATTTTTGATATAGAAAATACAACAACTGGTAAAACAACCAGCATTTTGCTTGAAAGAGCTCAAAAAGAAGGAAATGTTGTAAACGTTTCTTACGAAATGCCAAAAAGCTTTGTAGTTTGCATTGAAAATGGTAAAGAAAAAATATATATTTCTCAGATAGCGGCTTCAACATTGCGAAAAAGAGATAAAAAGCCTTTTTTGATAAATATAAAATAAAACGTATTGTTTTTTATATTATCCGAATATAAAAAATGAAATGGTCAGGAGGAATTTTAATGTCAGAAAATCAGATTAATGAAAATCAGATTAATGAAAATCAGAATTATGACGAAAATCAGATACAGGTGCTGGAGGGACTCGAAGCCGTTAGAAAGCGTCCGGGAATGTATATCGGCTCGACTGGCCCTAAGGGTCTGCATCACCTTGTCTATGAAATTGTGGACAACTCTATTGACGAGGCTCTGGCTGGATTCTGTTCCGAAATTAAGGTCGATATATTAGATGGTAACGTTATCAGAGTTTCAGATAACGGTCGTGGAATACCAACGGGTATTCACCCTACAGAAGGTATTTCTGCAGCAACTGTTGTTTATACAATTCTTCACGCAGGTGGAAAATTTGGTGGAGGCGGATATAAAGTTTCTGGTGGTTTGCATGGTGTTGGAGCGTCTGTTGTTAATGCGCTTTCAGAATGGCTTGAACTTACTGTTAAAGATGGAAAAAATATTCATTTTCAACGTTTTGAGCGTGGAAGCTATGCAGAAGAACTGAAAATTATCGGCGAAACTGAAGAAACTGGTACAACTGTAATGTTTAAGGCTGATAGTGAAATATTTGAAGATGTCAACTATGAATTTGATGTTTTACTTAAACGTTTAAGGGAGCAGGCTTTCCTTAATGCAGGAATAAAAATTGTTTTTAGTGACCTTCGTGATAAGGATAATGAAAAATCAAAGAATCTTCACTATGAGGGTGGTATAAAGCAATTTGTTAATCATATTCACAAAACAAAAGGCCTTGAATCACTGACACAGAACGTTATTTATGTTTCTGGAATGCAGGGTGATTCTTTTGCGGAAATTGCTATGCAGTATAACGATAGCTATAACGAGGTTATACTTTCATTTGCTAATAATATCCATACAAGTGACGGTGGTTCACATGAAACTGGATTTAAAAATGCGTTGACTAAGGTTATAAATGAATACGGTAAAAAGTTTAATCTGTTAAAAGACGGAAATAAATTAAATGGTGATGACGTCAGAGAAGGTCTGACTGCAATTATCTCTGTTAAGCTTACAGAATGTGAGTTTGAGGGACAGACTAAGGGCAGACTTGGAAATCCTGAGGTAAAGGGATTTATTGAAAAAATGGTCATGGAAAAGCTTATGTGCTACATGGAGGAAAACCCAGCAGACGCAAGAACTATCTTTGAAAAATCTATGGCGGCTCAGAGAGCACGAGAGGCGGCTAAAAAGGCAAGAGAAACTGCAAGAAGAAAAACTGCAATGGAAAGCGCAGCGCTCCCTGGGAAGCTTGCTGATTGCTCTGAGAGTGATGCTTCAATAACTGAAATATATATCGTCGAAGGAGATTCAGCGGGTGGTTCTGCTAAAGAAGGAAGAGAAAGAAAATTTCAGGCTATACTTCCTCTTTGGGGTAAAATGCTGAACGTTGAAAAAGCCAGAATTGATAAGGTTTATGGAAATGAAAAACTAATGCCTGTTGTAACAGCTCTTGGAACAAGTATTGGTGAAGATTTTGATATAACCCGTTTGAGATATGGTAAAATTATTATTATGGCCGATGCCGACGTTGATGGTTCACATATCAGAACACTTCTTCTGACATTTTTCTTCAGATTTATGCGTCCTTTGATTACAAATGGAAATATATATATAGCACAGCCTCCCCTTTTCAAGGTATTCAGAGGAAAAAAAGCAAAATATGCTTTTTCTGATGAAGAAAGAGATTTATACATTGCTGAACTGACAACTGAGAACGGAACTAAACCAGAAGTTCAGCGTTATAAGGGTCTTGGTGAGATGGATCCTGAACAGCTTTGGGAAACAACTATGAATCCTGAAACAAGAACAATGCTTAGAATTGAAATGGAAGATGCTGTTAAGGCGGATGAAACTTTTACAATTCTTATGGGAGATAAGGTTGGGCCAAGAAGAGAATTTATTGAAGAAAATGCAAAGTATGTAGAAAATCTGGATATATAATTTTATTAGACTTTTATTGTTAAGTAAAGGAGATTTATGGAAGAAGAAATAATTTTAAAGAAAAAATATTCAATCCCATATGAGATGTTTGAAAAGGCATTTGATACATTTCAGAAAAAATATGTTTATCCTCGAAATATGATGATGTCTGCGGTACTTTTAATTGCTGCAATTGCAAATGTAGTAAATATTTTAAAGGGAAATAGTTCTAATATCAGCTATGTTTTAGTTCTGGCTTGTATTGCACTTGCATTTGTAAATTGGTATAATCCAAGAAAATTAAAAAAAAATCTGATGGTATCAATAAAGGGTATTGAAAATGATGTTTATAGATTAGTACTTATGCCAGATAAACTAAAAATTGGAACTGTTTTGGACAATCCTGATGAAAATAATCGTGCTAAGGCAGAATATGAAGAAGTTTTTGAGGATACTCCTGCACCAGAAAATATAGAGGATACTGAAATATACCTTACAAATGGTGTTGATGTAATAGAAAAACCTGAGTTTTTCATGGTTTATATAAAAAAGGCTATGTTTTACGTTATTCCTAAAAAAGATTTTTACGAAGAAGAAATAACCGTTATGCAGCTTCATTTTCAAAAACAACTTGGAAAAAATTACAGAAGATATGAAAAGTAATTAAGAACCTGTTTTAAGGCTTATATGCAAACGGTTCTAAGATAAAGGAAGTAAGAAAATGTATAATGACAACTCAAATGTCCGTAACGTCGATATTGACAAGGAAATGCGAAAATCGTTCCTTGAATATTCAATGTCAGTTATCGTTGCAAGAGCACTGCCAGATGTAAGAGATGGTATGAAGCCAGTTCATAGACGTATTATTTATACAATGAATGAATCAAGTAATACATTCGATAAACCTTACAGAAAGTGTGCTTACACAGTAGGTGAAGTTTTAGGTAAATATCATCCTCATGGTGATGCGTCTGTTTATGATGCACTCGTTCGTCTTGCACAGAAGTTCTCATTGAGATATCCGCTTATTGACGGTCATGGAAACTTCGGTTCTGTCGATGGTGATCCACCTGCTGCTTACCGTTATACTGAAGCAAGAATGTCTAAGATGGCTGGCGAAATGCTTACTGATATTGGTAAGGGTACAATCCCTTATACCACAAACTATGATGATAAGCTTAAAGAACCAGTGGTTTTGCCAAGCCGTTTCCCTAACCTTCTTGTAAATGGTTCAACTGGTATCGCTGTTGGTATGGCTACAAATATTCCTCCACATAATCTGGGTGAAGTTATTGACGCTATAGATCTTGTTATGGAAAATCCTGATTGTACTCTTGACGAAATTATGGAGTTTATGAAGGGCCCCGACTTCCCTACTGGCGGTATTATTATGGGACGTTCCGGAATAAGAGCGGCCTATGGTACTGGCAGAGGAAAAATTACACTTAGAGCTAAAACTTCAATTGAAGAAATTAAGGGCAGACAGTGTATTATTATAAACGAAATTCCTTACATGGTTAACAAGGCAAGACTTGTAGAAAGTATGGCTAATCTTGTTAAGGATAAGAGAGTAGATGGCATTCATTTCATTCGTGATGAGTCGGGCAGAGATGGAATGAGAGTTGTTGTTGAGCTTAAAAGAGATGCTGTTGCACAGATCGTTTTGAATAAGCTTTTCTCTTATACTCAGCTTCAGGATACAGTCGGCGTTATTATGATTGCACTTGTTGACGGTGAACCAAAGGTATTGACATTAAAACAGATTTTGGAACAATATGTTAAGTTCCAGATTGAAGTAATTCGCCGTAGAACAGAATATGATCTGAAAAAGGCAAAGGCAAGAGCTCATATTTTGGAAGGTATGGTTATTGCCACTGATAACATTGATGAAGTAGTTGAAATTTGTAAAACTTCTGAGAGTATTCCTCATTCAAAACAAAGATTACAGGATAGATTTGGTCTTTCAGAATTACAGGCCGATGCAATTGTTCAGATGACACTTGGTAAGCTTACTGGTCTGGAAAGACAGAAAATCTTAGATGAAATGGAAGAACTTCATAAGAAAATTGAAGAATTACAGGCTATTCTTGATGATGAAAGCAAAATTCATCAGATTATCAGAGATGAACTTGCTGAAATAAGAAGAAAGTATAACGATGACAGAAGAACTATGATTGAGTCTGTCAGCGGTGAAGTTGATATTGAAGATTTGATTCCAAATGAGGAATGTGTTGTAACATATACAAATATCGGATATATCAAGAGAATGCCGGTTGATGTTTATAAAACTCAAAAAAGAGGCGGTAGAGGCGTTTCAGGCATGAAACAGCGTGACGAGGACTTTGTAAATGAAATGTTTATAGCGTCTGCTCATGATAATATTCTATTTATCTCAAATAAGGGAATTATGTATAAGCTTAAATGCTATGAAGTTCCTGAGGGTTCAAAGGCATCAAGAGGTACTAATGCTATTAATCTGTTGCCACTTGGCGAGAATGAAAAGATTGCGGCTATGATTAAAACTTCTGATTTCGATGAGGGTAAGTTTATCAATATCGTAACTAAGAACGGAAAAATCAAGAGAACAGCTCTTCCTGCTTATAAAAATGTTCGTAAAAACGGCTTGATTGCTATTGGTCTTGATGAAGGCGATGAAATTGCTGGTGTTAGAATGACTGAAGGCAATGCACAGTTATTTGTTGCAACATATCAGGGTATGATAATTCGTCTTGAAGAAGAAGGAATCAGAGCATTATCACGTTCGGCACATGGTGTTAAGGCTATTAAACTGAGAAGTGGTGATTATGTTGTTTCTATGGCGAGAATCAGAGAGGGAGCAACTCTTCTTACAGTTTCAGACAAGGGTTACGGTAAGAAAACAGATATTTCTGCTTATAAGGTTCAGAATCGTGGCGGATTTGGTCTGAAAAATTACAAGGTTAGTGAAGAAAAGGGCCATATCTGTGGAATTAAGGTTGTTGATGAAACAGATGATATCATTCTTATTTCAAACGACGGTATCATTATCAGAATTCGTTGCGAGGATATCAGAGTTATGGGAAGATATGCAACTGGTGTTAGAGTTATGAGAATTCTTGACGAAAACAAGGTTGTTTCCTTCACAAGAGCCGAGCATGATGAAGAGGCTGAGGTTGAAGCTGTTGAACAGCCAACTGAGGAAGAATTAAAAGAGGATATAAAAAATTACGAAGCAGAAGCTGCTGAAAGCGAAGCTTTGGAAACGGAAGAAGTTATTGAGGACGAAGAATAATGGAGCCTCTTAGTATAAAATCAAAGACTAGATGTGCGGCAGCTATGACTGCCGCAAGTCTTTTTGCACAGTGGGTACATTGGTTTGTTTTTGAAAAAATAGAGTTTTCGAGTTTATATCTTTGTTTTACTCCGCTTATACTTTGTCTTATGTATCGGTTTCTCATGGCTGATTGTGAAAATAAAGGAAGATTTACAAAAATATTTATAAACATATTTACTATAGTTGTTCCATTAATTATTTCTTTAATAATAAGTTTATACATTTTATTTAAATATCCCGATACAAGTACATTTTCTGCACTAAAAGAAGAAAAAAATTCGCCGTCAGAATTGGTTTCTCTCTACTCAGGTAGATTAATACTAACATCTTTATACTTGCTTGTTTATTCGTTTCTGGATGCTTTTATTATAACAAAAATATGGAGCAGGATTGCTGATAAATCTAAAAAAAGAGGATAAAAAAATGGCGGTGAAAATTTTTTTCAACGCAACAGTCTGACGAAAAATTGTAATTCTAAATTTTGGGTTTTCTTTTACAAAAGCTTTTAGTGATTCTGACGTTTCAAAACTATCCCTATCGGGCGTTTTGAAAAATTGGTTGAACTCGACGTAAGCATACTAAGGGTTCTTTTTTCACTTGTAAAAAAGAACCCTCTTGTCGCCTATGGGCGACAATTCACAAGAAAAAATACGCTTGAACGATGTGGATTTCGCTTGTTGCGACAAGCGACCAAAGACGCTGTCTTTGGAAACTGCGATTTTTTGAAAAAAATCGAGTAAAACTTTTAATTCGCCATTAGGCGGATATAGTCAACTAATCTCATCGAAAAAATTGGCGGTGAATTTTTTCACCGCCATAGTTTTTTATTACATTGTAAATCCAATATAAAGTAAACCAGAACCTGTTATATCCAAAAGAACCATTTCTAAGCTTGGATCATATATAGCTTTCATTAAAGCTCCTTCAGAATCAAGCAGTTCAATAACAGCACCGTCAACTGTATAAGTACCGTTTTCTTCTCCTGCTTCTTCAGAAGATAATACAACAGTTGCGTCTTCCTTGAATTCCATAGTCATTTGCATCTCTGCCGGATCAACTCCAAGAACTTCGCAGTAATCGTTAAGAGTTGAAACGTTGCCTTGCTGATCAATAACATAACCAGCTGCCCACTTTCCTATAACGCCTTCTTCAACCACAGCAGTATCAACTTCAGGAATTGAATAGCTTTCTACTGTTTCGTCTTCAGCTGAAATTCCATCGTTAGCTGATAGTTCAGCTTCAGCAGTTGGAGCGTCGGTTGGTTCTTCTGTAGGAAATTCAGTAACAACCTCTGTTGCCGAAGATTCACTCTTTGATGAAGAATCTTCCTTTGAATCTCCACAACCTATACAAGCCACAGCCATTGTAAGACATAGAAGTGCAATTGATAATTTTTTAAGCATTTTTTACCTCAATTCATTTCATTAAATATTTGCTTTTTAATTATAACACATTTTTTTATAAATGTCACTATAAAAATTTTAAAAACCAGTTGACAAAATGATGGTAAAGTGATATAATGTGTAAAGTTGATTTACTTTACACCATCCGGAGATTAAAAATGAAAAATCTTGATTATGCTCTTTTGCTTGAGGTTTATGGAAAACTATTAACTGAAAAGCAACGTGGAGTTATGGAACTTTACTACTGGGAGGATTTATCCCTCGGTGAAATCTCACAGGATGAGGGAATTACACGGCAGGCTGTCAGAGATTGCATTAAACGCAGTGAACAAATTCTTGAAGAATTTGAACTGAAGCTTGAACTTGCAGAAAAAATTTTGAAAAGCCGTGAAAAGTGTAATAGCATATGCCAAAATGTAGATATGCTTAAAAATGGATATGACGAAAATTGTATTGATAAAATAAAATACCTTGCTTTAGAAGTAGGGGATTTATTCTGATTAAGCTGAAAGGAGAGTGCTTATGGCGTTTGAGGGACTTTCGGAAAAACTGAATAATGTTTTCAGAAAACTGAAATCAAGAGGAAAGCTTAACGAATCCGATATTAAAGAAGCTATGCGTGAAGTTAGAATGGCACTTCTCGAAGCAGATGTCAGCTATAAGGTTGTAAAGGACTTTGTTTCAAAGGTTTCTGAAAAAGCTGTTGGTGTTGAGGTGCTCGAAAGTTTGACTCCGGCACAGCAGGTTGTAAAAATCGTTAAGGATGAGCTTTGTGCTTTAATGGGTGAATCAAATTCCAGAATTAACATCCCGTCAAAAGGCCCTTGCATTATTATGATGTGCGGACTTCAGGGTTCTGGTAAAACAACACATTCTGCGAAGCTTGCAAAGCATCTTAAAAAAGAAGGTCATAGACCACTTTTGGTCGCTTGTGATATTTACCGTCCTGCTGCTATTAATCAGTTAAAGGTTGTTGGTGAAAAGGCTGACGTTAAGGTTTTTGAAATGGGACAAATCAGCCCGATTGTTATTGCAAAACAGGCTGTTGCTCATGCTAAGGATTATGGTAATGATATAATAATTCTTGATACGGCTGGTCGTCTTCATATTGACGAAAAGCTTATGGAAGAACTTAAAGAAATTAAATCAGAAGTTAATCCAAGTGAAATCATGCTTGTTGTTGATGCTATGACAGGTCAGGATGCAGTTAATGTCGCTAAATCGTTTGATGAGGCACTTGGTATTGACAGCGTTCTTATGTCTAAGCTAGATTCAGATACAAGAGGCGGAGCGGCACTTTCAGTTCTTTCTATTACTGGTAAACCGATTAAATTTGTTGGTATGGGCGAAAAGCTTGACGAATTTGAACAGTTCCATCCTGAGAGAATGGCTTCAAGAATTCTCGGTATGGGTGATGTTATGACGCTTATTGAAAAAGCTGAAAATATCATGGACCAGAAAGAGGCAGAGGCTGTAGCTAAAAAGCTTCAGGAAAACAAGTTTGATATGAGTGATTTGCTTGCACAGCTAAAGCAAATTCAAAAAATGGGTTCAATTAAATCGATTGTTTCAATGCTCCCTGGTGTTGGGGATAAATTGAAGGATGTCGATGTTGATGATAAACAGTTTTTAAAGATTGAGGCAATGATTACTTCAATGACAAAGGCTGAGAGGGCTAAGCCTTCAATAATAAATCCGTCAAGAAAAAAGAGAATTGCAGCAGGTAGCGGAACTGATGTTACAAGTGTTAACCAGTTGCTAAAGCAATTTGAGCAGATGCAGAAGATGATGAAGCAGCTCAATGGCGGAAAAGGTTCTAAGGGTAATAAAATGATGAAGCGTCTTGCAGGAATGAATTTTGACAAGATGCCACCATTAAAATAAGCTTGTTAATGCAAAAGCATTGATATATAAACATATAAATTCCAGCGGAGGTGAAAGAAATGGCAGTTAAAATCAGACTTAGAAGATTGGGTGCTAAGAAGGCTCCTTTTTATCGTATAGTTGTTGCTGATTCAAGATTCCCTAGAGATGGTAGATTCATCGAAGAGATTGGTTACTACGATCCAACTAAGGAACCTTCAGTAGTTAAGGTTGACGCTGAAAAGGCTAAGAAGTGGATTTCAGAAGGTGCACAGCCAACTGATACAGTTAAGGGTATCCTTAAAAAGGAAGGCGTTCTTTAATTAAAACGCAAGGGCAAGAGTTTTCCTCTTGCCTTTAAAATTCTTAAACGGAGGTTATTCCAATGAAAGAATTATTATATGTAATAGTTGAAGAGCTTGTTGAGAATAAAGATGCTATAAAAATCACAGAAGATGCACCAAATGAAGAAGGTATTGTTGTTCTTCATCTGAACGTAGCTCCTGATGATATGGGCAGAGTTATTGGCAAGCAAGGCAGAATAGCCAAGGCAATACGCACTATAATGCGTGCAGGCGCTGCTAGAAGCAACATAAAGGTTGCAGTTGAAATAGATTAATATTATGGCATTAGCGAATGCTTAAAACCCGAATTTTTGAAATTCGGGTTTTGTTATTTTTAATCAGTGGTTCCTTAACTATATAAGCAGTAGAATATGACAAAGATGAAGGATTTTTATAAAAACTTTAAATTTTGGATGAAATAGTATAAAGAAGTTCATCTAAATATTTTTTAGCTATAGCTGTTGCCATAGCGCCATTGTACTTTAAGTCCATATAAGCATTAGCCGCACTTCTCCAAACTGAAACTAACTCATCAGGCAATTTTAATTCAATATCATTTACAGTGTCGCAATCAGAAATATCAATGCCGCAAATTATTAAACCGTTCTGTGCAAGCCCAAAACCGTATAAAAGCTTCTGCTCAGACCAGTCAGATTTTTTATATGATTTGTATCTTTTGTTCCATGTCCTTTTTGGAGCTTTAATAACGCTTATAGGGGTGGCAATGGGACTTACTTGTGAAATAATATCGGTGTATTCTTCATGGCGTATGATTTCTTCTGTTTTGGATAAATGCTTAATTTTTGTTTTGAGATTTTTCACAATATTTCTGAAAAAATCTAATATTTCATATCTTAAATAGTAAATAAAAAATATTGCCATTGCTACTAAAAGAGCAATAAAAATATACCTTGCAATATTACTTTGTTCAATTGGTAAGGGTTCTGTAAATTCTGATGGTTCTGTAACGTCTTCACCTTGTAAATCAGAATATGTTTCAACTTCTGAAGTGTGTAAAAGAAGTCTTAAAGCAGTCTTTAATATTAGTTTTAAAAGTTTTGAAATTGGAAACGCAGCAATTGAAGTTAAGGCAACGGTTATGAACGGTATGAGAATGATTTTAAAATTAATTTTAGTTTCGCTGCTTTTTTTCATAAAATCTGCATTCGCTTTGCAATATACCATAAATCCGTAGGAAAAATCATAAGTAAGGTATGGTAATACTAAGATAATCAAGCTTTTTTCTGAAAAGGAATATGCGAAAATAAAAGATATAATTACATTTATAAATGTAATTGTTGTAAATGTATAGACACTGCAAATAAGCTTTTCATGCTTTGTAATTACTAAAACAGACAGCATAAAAATTATTGATGATATAACTAAACGATAAAATAACGTTATTTCAGAGTTTAAAAAAAATGAAGAAACCGTTATTATGAGAGTGTAGACTTTTGAGAAAAATCGGATATATTTTCTTGGCGTAAGACGATTTAAAAATATTGCAATAAGTGAAAGTAGAAACACTTCTAAAAATATCGGAATAAAATTAACCTTAATACCAGCACATAAAAGAGCTAAAAAAGGAAAAAATGCAATTGAAAGGCAGCAGGAGTAAATAATGACTGCTGTTTTTTTTATGTTATTCATCATCTCT